>JAISHV010000083.1 GCA_031262495.1 Ruminococcus sp. | reverse complement strand
AGTGGGAAGGGGGCGGCGGGGTAATACCGCCGCTATAGCCGCCCCCTTCCCCCTTACCCCTGACAAGTTCATGCAAACGGACATTCACGACATTCATATGACATTCAAACGTGACATTCAAACGGACATTCACAGACATTCAAACGTAGCAACGCTACGAGACATCTCATCTGTATTCTGTATTCTCGCCTCTGTCTTCTGGAATGACATTCACAGACCATTCACAAACATCTAAATAAGCTTTAATCGGCGCGATACTCTTCCGTAATAAACCCTTCAAGCATATCCCCGACCTTTACATCGGTGAATTTATCGAGCGTAATACCGCACTCGTACCCTTCGGCAACATCCTTAACATCATCTTTAAAGCGTTTGAGTGAACCGATTTTGTCTGTTGCAATAATAATACCGTCGCGTACCACTCTGATTTCATTGTTGCGGGCGATTTTGCCCGAAACAACATAACAGCCTGCAACCATACCGACATTCGTAATTTTATATACCTGACGGACTTCTGCGCGCCCGAAATTGACTTCGCGGTATTTCGGCGCAAGCATACCTTTCATAGCGGTCTGTACTTCTTCAATGGCATCATAGATAATGCGGTAAAGACGAAGTTCTACACCGTCGCGTTTCGCAGAATCTTCCGCCACAGGGTCGGGGCGTACGTTAAATCCGACAATAATTGCATTTGAAGCATCGGCAAGCATAACATCAGACTCTGAAATAGCTCCCACCGCGCCGTGGATTACTCTTACGCGGACTTCTTCGTTTGTGAGTTTTTCAAGACTTTGTTTAACGGCTTCGACAGAACCCTGTACATCCGCTTTAACAATAATCGGGAGTTCCTTAATATTACCTTGTTCAATCTGACTGAACAAATTATCAAGCGTAACTTTTTGATATTGCGCGAATTGCTCTTGTTTTTGATTATGGCGGCGTTCTTCAACAAGTTCACGTGCAAGACGTTCGTCTGCAACGGCGTTAAATATATCACCCGCCGCCGGAACTTCCGCAAGCCCTGTTATCTCAACAGGCTGAGAGGGGAATGCCTCTTTTACGATTTCGCCCTTGTCGTTTGTCATAACTCTGACACGCCCTACAGCCGTGCCGGCGATAATTACATCGCCTGTATGGAGAGTACCGCTCTGAATAAGGATTGTAGCGATAGGTCCTCTGCCTTTGTCAAGACGTGCTTCAATTACAGCACCTTTAGCAGGGCGGTTCGGGTTGGCTTTGAGTTCAGCTACTTCTGCTACAACTAAGATTTGCTCTAACAGGTCTTCAATACCCATACCGGTTTTAGCCGAAACAGGCACACAGATAACATCGCCGCCCCATTCTTCGATAACAAGCCCGTGCTCTGTAAGCTGCTGCTTTATAACATCGGGTTTTGCGGCTTCTTTATCCATTTTATTAATGGCTACTATTATAGGTACATTCGCCGCTTTGGCGTGGTTAATGGCTTCTATCGTCTGAGGCATAATTCCATCATCTGCCGCAACCACTAAGATGGCTATATCCGTAACAGACGCGCCTCTGGCTCTCATTGACGTAAATGCGGCGTGTCCGGGTGTATCAAGGAATGTAATCTTCTTACCGTCAACCTCAACCATATAAGCACCGATATGCTGAGTAATACCCCCCGCTTCCGTTGAAGTAACGGATGTGTGGCGGATATAGTCAAGCAATGACGTTTTACCGTGGTCAACGTGACCCATAACCACAACCACAGGGGGACGCTCTACGCCGCCCTCGGTATCATCGGAATCATCAATAAGACGTTCCTCAATAGTAAGAATTACTTCCTTTTCTACTTTAGCACCTAATTCTTCGGCGACAAGAGAAGCGGTATCAAAATCAATCACTTGATTTATAGTAACCATTTCGCCGAGTTTCATAAGTGTTTTTATAACTTGCGTTGCAGTAACTTTAAGACGGGCAGCAAGCTCCGAAACAACAATTTCATTCGGAATTAAAACCTTTAGCTGTTGTTTTCTTGCACGTTCAAGCTCTAAGCGTTTCATTTTTTGAGCTTCTGTCTCGTGCTTGTTAGAGAACTGCTGACTCTTGCGCTGCTGTGACTTCTGAACGATTTTTTGTTTATTTTTAAAGTTGTCGTTTTTCTTTCCGCCGATTGAAGCAGGAGCGATATTATCATAACGCTCGTTATATTTATCAATCTCAACATACGTGCCGCGTGTATCGACAGCGTGGATTTTCTTATCCACAGTCGAACTGTCCGCAAGACCTACATTCAGTTTTGTTTGATTCTGTTTTGAGTGAACTTCGGAATTCTTCGTTTTTTCCGGTTTTTTCTTTTCATTTTGTTTGGATAACACCTGAGCAGCGTTAAAACGCTCATTACGAATGTTATTCTTAGCACTTGTCGCACTTTCAGGCTTACGTGCGGCACTTTCAGCCGCTTTTTTTGCCGCCTGTTTTGTTTCAGCCGCTTTTTTAGCCGCCTCTGCTTCACGCTGGCGCATGAGGTTTGCCGAAACATCTAAATTCGGGTGAACCGGTAAATTAACCGTCTGTCTCGGAACGGGTTTAACCGTCTCCGCTTTGGGCTTTGGCTGTACCTCGGCTTTAACAGCGGCTTTTTTAACCCGCGGTGAAACGGTTTTTGCCGTCTCCGGAGTTTTTTTCGGTTGTTCGGGCTTTTCGGGCTTATGAGGTTTCAGTTTAGGTATGGGAATTATAGCTTTAAGCGACTTAAGCGCCGCTTCCGCTTTTGTAGTTTTCTCCGCTTTTTGGCGTACGGAAAAAAACTCATCAAAGCTTTCCACTTGATTGACAGACGTGAAATGCTCTAAAACTAAATTAACTTCTTCATTTGTAAATGTCCCGGACGACTTTTTTTCTTCGCCGACACTGTTTTTAAAGAAGTCTAAAATTTCTTGTACAGGGAGTTTTAAGTCTTTTGCTGTTTCGCTGATTTTCGTTTTGGGTTGTTTTTGAGTCATTAATAATCCTCCGGTCGGGCTCCCCCCGACGTGTGATAGCAAATTTTCCCGAATTCACCGGTTTATATATAATCGGAAAGTATCTTTTCCGCAAATCCTTGGTCTGAAACGGAGAGCACCCCGTACTGTTTCCCAAACAGGTTCATCAAGTCATCCTGTGTCAGTGTCATTTTTTTAACAGGGACATTTTTCTTTTCTGCAAAAAAGACTGTCTCTTTCTCGGTCTTTGCCGAAACATCCGCCGTAATAAGTATCAGTTTCGCCTGACGTGTCATAATCGCTTCTTTGACGGCATCAAACCCTAAAATGAGTTTCCCGGCACGCCGGGCAATCGTTATAATCCCGGAAATATCTTTTTTTTGATTCAATTTTTTGGTTTCCGTTTCAAATTACTTAGCGTCGAGCGCCGCTTCAAGCCCTGTGAACACCTCATCGGGTATGGCACTCTTGAATTGTTTGGACAGCCGTCCTGATTTTTTTAAGCGTTTGAGACAATCCGTACTGCCACATATATATGCGCCTCTGCCCGGTTTTTTGCCCGTGAGGTCGAGTGAAATTTCACCGTCAGGGGATTTGACTATCCGTATTAATGTGTTTTTGGGCTTCATCTCATTACATCCGAGACACAGGCGTTCGGGTAATTTGCGTGTTTTTGTTTCCATAATTTTCAAAATGTAGTAAGCTTACGGCAAATCATGATTAACTGAAAGAGTAGGCTTCGGTCTGAAAGACTTCTGCTTCTGATAACTTTGTCATACTAAAAATCATGATTAACTGAAAGAGTAGGTTTCGGTCTGAAAGACTTCTGCTTCTGATAACTTTGTCATACTAAGAATTATGATTAACTGAAAGAGTAGGTTTCGGTCTGAAAGACTTCTGCTTCTGATAACTTTGTCATACTAAAAATTATTCAGTCGGGACTTCCGGCTTAATATCAATCTTATAACCCGTCAGACGTGCCGCAACTTTAGCGTTCTGTCCTTTTTTCCCGATAGCGAGCGATAATTGATTATTCGGAACTGTAACCGTACACACGCGTTCGTTTTCATTTTCCGTAACTTCAACGGAAATAACCTGAGCAGGGGAGAGGGCATTAGCCGCAAACACTGCCGGGTCCTCGTTCCAGTTAATTATATCGACACGCTCATTGCGGAGTTCACGGAGTATACTGTTTATACGTGTACTTTCACGCCCGATACAAGCACCCACAGCGTCAACATCGGGGTTTTCACTGTAAACGGCAACTTTTGACATTGCTCCCGCTTCTCTTGATACAGCCTTAATCTCAACCGTCCCGTCCGCTATCTCGGGGATTTCACGTTCAAAAAGCTTTTGTACAAATTCCTTTGAACTTCGGGTAATCTTTACTTGAGGTTTTTTGTCGGGATTTGAAATCCCTGCGACATAGACCAGTATAGGAGACCCCTCTTTGAGGCGTTCGCCCGGGATTTGGTCATTGCGCGACAAAAACACATCTGTTTTATCAATGGTAATCATTGCACCCATATTAGCCGGGTCAATTGTATTTACAAAACCGGTGACAAGTGTTTGTTCTTTGTCGGAGAATTCATTAAGGATTTTATCGCGTTCAAATTCTCTGATATCGCGTTTGAGTGATTGTTTTGTCTGCATAGCGGCAACCCTGCCCAGTTTCTCAACAGGCAGCGGAAACGGCACTCTGTCGCCGAGCTGACAATCGGGTACAATCGTAACCGCTTCTTCGATATTAATCTCATTTATATCAATCGGTTCATCATCAACCACAGTCCGCAGAACACATACCTCGAATTTATTCTCAGACGGTGAAATCGACGCCGTAAAATCATCACAATCGGGGTATTCTTTTCTGACAGCCGCCAAAAGACCTTGTTCCATCTTCTCGCACAGTGAATTAAGGTCAATACCGTAACTGTCGGCAAGCGCACCGAGTGCCGCAAAAAGCTCTATCTTGGGGTCAACAGGCTGTACCCCGCTCTGTTTTTTCTTCATTTGGGTGATTCCTCCGTAAAATTACGATTCATCAAATAGATTTTCATCGTCGGTTAATTTAACAAAAGCTGTCTTACTCAGCGTTATTTTTTTAGGTTCAGGGCTTAAAACCGTAATTTCGTTATCCGAGAATTCCGTCAGTATACCGTCTAATTCCTTAAATCCGTCTGTCTCACGTATGAACCTTACCTTTACTGTTTCACCTAAAAAGCGTTTAAAGTGTTCGGGGCGTGTCAGTTTCCGTCCAAGCCCGGGGGAACTGACTTCCAATATATATTGTGTATCAATAGGGTCAAGCTCATCTAACTTTTTATCAAGCGGGCGCGTCATATTTTCACAGTCTTCTATAGTTAAAATACTGCCGGGTTTTTCGATATATACCCTTAAATACCACAGTGAGCCCTCTTTTTCATATACTATATCCCATATAGTCAGCCCCAAAGATTTTGCAATAGGTTCTGCCGCCGCATAAATCTTTGAGACAGTGTTATTTACTTTTTGCGCCATCACTGTACTCCATTTCACATACCGACACACAAAACGAAAGACCGGAATTAGCCGGTCTTTTGATGATTTTATTGTGACAACTTATTATAACACATAAGTTTTTAAATTGCAAGCCTTTTTTGAAAAAAAATTCAATTTATTTTTAAAGTTTATTAATTACTAAAAATGTAAAAATAATCATTTATGAATTACATAAATACTATTACAAAAATAAATTTACAAATTATTTATATCATTTGTGCAATCTTAAACGTTTACGTACAGAAATAGCAAAAATGTTTGTGGAACTTGCACAAAAGTAATCGTTTTTAAATGTATAAAATAGATATTTACAAATTTTAAAGTTTGTGATATAATAAAGTTAATCGGTTACATACCGAATAAAATTTTACGGAGGAAAATATTTTTTATATGAAAAAACTAAAGAAAGTATTCGCGGGTGTGTTAGCACTGTCGCTTGCTGCTTCAATGGCGGCTTGTAACGATGCAACGGAAACCGGCGGAGCCACAGGCACTAATGTTGCCGGCGAAACAACAACCGCCGCGCCCGGTGATGAAACGACTGCCGCTACTACAACCAGAGCTACGGTTGCTGTTGTATCCACAGAAGTTTTGGCTGATGAAAAAACAATTATTGAGAATGCGGCGGCAAAGCTCCCCGATATTGAGCTTGCGAGCAACGAAATTAAATGGCTCGCTTCATATGATAAAAACCCTAACGACCAAGGTCAGGCAGCGAAACCGCCCTTACTTTTATTTCAGGAAAAATATAATGGTTCCATTAAATGGTACAGCACGACATATGAAGCACGTTTTACAGACCTCTCTACATATGTAAACGGCGGTGAAGGTATTGACTTCTGGCCCGGCGACGACCAAGACAACTACCCGAACGGCGTTATAAACGGTCAGTTTGAAGCAGTTGACCCTTATATCGACCTCTCCGATCCTCTGTGGGATAAAACGAGAGAAGCTATGGAGCTCTTTAAATTCGGCAGTCAGCACTATGCTTTCGTTTATGCTGTTAACCCCGAATACGTTACGTATTACAGCAAAGCTACCATTGATGAATTCGGTCTTGAAGATCCGTATGAACAATGGAAAGCAGGCGAATGGAACTGGGATACATTTAAGGCATCACTTAAAGACTATGTAGATTCCGAGAATGACCAATTCGGTCTTGACGGATTCGCTCTTGAGAAAGCTTTATTCCTCTCGGCAGGTGTTCCGATGGTTGGGATGAAAGACGGCAATCTCGTATGTAATATCAATGACCCCATCGTCGAAAAGGCTATGAATTTCGGTACCGAACTCTTTAATGAAGATTTAATAGTACAAGGTCAGCCCTATCAGGCTAACGGCACAGAGTATCCGTCATATTTAGGTCAAGGTAAACAACTCTTCTACCTTGACGGTATCTATAACTTTGAAATGGCTTCCGATTTGTGGGACAGCGAACTTGAGCCGGACGATGTAGGTCTCGTTCCCGTTCCGTCGCCCGCAGGTTCACCGAACTACATGAGCGCGAAAGTTGAAAGCTATACGCTCCTCAAGGGCGGCGCAAACCCCGAAGGCGTTGCAGCATACGTATTATGCCACCTTATCGCAAGTCAAATGCCTGAGCTTGATGCTATCGAACAACGTCAGCAGCGTTCAGACTACGGCTGGACAGATGAATTTATCCAAGCAAGATCCGAAATCAATGCAGCAGCTGCGGCTAACCCTGTAGTTGACTTTGCTCCGGGTTCATCACAAGATATCAACAGCTTAACATACGCAGGCGGCAACGGCGCCGGTATCAGAAGCTCATACCACGGTGCAGACTGGGCTACAACCCGCTCCGAATTGGCAGAAGTGCTTATAATGCTTGTTGACGAACTCAACGTTAAAATGCAAAACCAACTCGCATAAGTCAGACTAAATCTTTCAAATAACAACGCCCGATTGGATTTCCGATCGGGCGTTTTTATTTAAATGTAATAACAAACTAAAACCTCTTTACATCCTTAAAAATAATCTCATCTGAAAATGGAATAAATATAATTCCGTCTAAACTACGGTCGTATACAAGATATTCACATCCGTAACAGAGCGGTATAAACCACGCGTTCTGTAAAATAGCCGTCTCCGCCTGAGAATAAAGCTTTACCGCTTCACCGAGGGTTGAGGCTTTGAAAGCCGCTTCAACCATACCCTCTGCTATGGCGGACGAACGCCCGTTTAAAGCGAAAACCTCAAAAAATGATTCGGGAGAATTTTCGGCAGGGGAGAGTTCTGTCATCAGCAAATCATATCGGTTTTCAGCTACTATTAAGTCATACTCTGCTTTTGATACCGATTCAATAAATATCGTAATACCTAAATTCTTCAACAAGTAATCTGCTAAATCGTAAAGTTTATTTACAGCCGGGAAATCATCACTCACCGTAAGACGTATGTCGCCCGCCGCTTCGGCGTTTTGTTGTTTTTCTTCGTCTGTAAGTTCTGTTATATTCTTCAAAGCCGAATTATAGAAAACATTATCCCCCGACATCTCGCGGAAGCTTTTCCCCGTGAGCGTAACAGCCGGCGGAATTATTCCATATCCGCGCTGTAACTGTGTCGGGAGTTCCCCTAAATCACAGGCTAAAACGGCATTATAAATCTGCTTGAAAATCCCCTCATCGACAGAAGCTTCGTTCGCTGAAATACCGTAGGTTTTTGTCTGAAACTGTTTATAAGTCGCCCTTGAAAAGAGTTTCTCATTATAGTTATCGGCAATATAAAGGTCTGATTCACCCGCTTCAAGGGCAATGCTTTCGTTTACATCACGGATATTATATTTGACAGAATAGGGCGCAACAGGAGAATTTGTGACATTGAGCGGATTTTTTATCAGTGTCAGATAGTTATTATTCCAATATGGGTCATAATTCCAATCTGAAATATAAAAATACCCGTTTGAACAAGTCGTCTCAAAATGCAAACCATACCGCCCCTTAGTTGACTTAAAGAAAGTTTCATTACAAGGCATTGTATATGTCTCTGTCAGAAGCTCCGTAAAATTCCAGTACGGATATTCAAGTGTAATCTCAAGCACAGTGTCCGAAAGTGCCTTAACGGCTAATTCATCGGGGGATTTTATCCCCTGAATAATTTCTGCGGCGTTTTTTATACAAATGAGTTCATCCGCATAGGGTGAAGCGTTTGACGTATCAAAAATTCGCTTGAAAGCATACTCAAAATCATATGCTGTGAGATTGGCTTCATATCCGCTTTGGCTCATCCAATATATATCCGGAAAAAGTGTAAACGTATACACGAGCGAATCCGGCGACATCTCAAAAGACTCAGCGCAGTCAGGAACGGCAGCACCTGTTTCAGTCAGCTTTAAAAGCCCTCTGAATGTGTTTTTAATGATATTTTTACTGTAAATGTCTGTAGCAAGCTGAGGGTCAAGGTTTTTCGGGTTATCCGAAATATCCGTTTTAAATGTATACCCTAAGCCGTCGCTTTGACTGCATGATACAAACAATAAGAGAATCAGAAGTATTGACAAAAATCTTTTCATACTTTTCATATTTTTAAGTTTAACAGAATTTTTGGAAAAAGTCAATAATAAAATCCTTAATAATTTCTAAAAAGTCAAATAATTCATTTAATTTTCACATGAAATACACATTTTTATGGTATACTTTTTTTTTGAAATATAAAACCGGCAAATAAATCTCGGGGGAAAAGTAATTGCTTCAACTTAAAAATATAGTAAAACAATATACCGTAGGCGATACAAAGATAGATGCTCTCAAAGGTGTCAGCCTTGATTTCAGACAATCCGAATTTGTATCTGTTTTAGGTCAGTCCGGCTGCGGGAAAACCACGCTTTTAAACATAATCGGCGGGCTTGACCGCTATACAAGCGGCGACCTTATTATTAACGGTACATCAACCAAAGAATATAAAGACGTTGACTGGGATATCTACCGCAATAACTCGATAGGCTTTGTTTTCCAAAGCTACAATCTGATTTCACACCAAACCGTTTTATCAAATGTAGAATTAGCTATGACACTGGCGGGCGTTTCAAAAGAAGAACGCCGCCGCCGCGCTACAGAAGCTCTTGAAAAGGTAGGACTCGGCGACCAACTCCGTAAAAAGCCCACACAAATGTCGGGCGGACAGATGCAGCGTGTGGCAATTGCCCGTGCGCTTGTTAATAACCCGTCTATTATCCTTGCGGATGAACCTACAGGTGCTTTAGATTCCGAAACATCGGTTCAAATAATGGACATCTTGAAAGATATTTCAAAAGACCGTCTGATTATAATGGTTACGCATAACGGCGACTTAGCGGAAAAATATTCCTCAAGGATTGTTCGTCTGCTTGACGGTAAGGTTACAGACGACTCAAACCCTTATAACGCCGACGAAGACAAAAAAGCTTCTGAAAAATCCAAAAAGCGCAAGAAAAAGAAATCCATGTCATTTGCGACGGCATTATCCCTCTCGATGAATAACCTTATGACAAAGAAAGGACGTACGTTCCTAACAGCGTTTGCAGGTTCAATCGGTATTATCGGGATTGCTTTGATCTTGTCGCTCTCACACGGTATTCAGAATTACATTGACCAAATGGAATCCGACACGCTTTCGACTTACCCCATTCAGATCACAAATACCACTATGGATATGACGTCAATGTTGCAGGAAATGCAGGGAATACAGTCGGAAGAAGAAGCGGAACGCCCGCTTGATAAGATTTATACAAATAAAGTTGCGGCAAAAATGCTTCAGCTCTTTACGGCGTCCGAAACCAAAAACGACTTAAAACGCTTTAAGGATTATATCGACAGCCCGTCAGGGGACACCCTCAAAGAACATACAAACGATATTGAATATCAGTATAATCTGAATATCCAAGTTTATTCGGCTGATACAGCCGACGGCGTTTATAAAGTAAACCCGAACGAAGCGTTAACACAGATGATGTACGGCGGAATGGATCCGGCTATGCTCGGTTCGTATGCGTCGATGTTTAATATGTCGCTGTGGTCGCAGATGCTCTCAAATACTGAACTCATTCAAAACCAATATGACGTAGTAGCGGGCGAATGGGCTGATGATTATAACGAAATTATGCTTGTTGTAAATGACACCAATGAAATAAGCGATATGGTGCTTTATTCACTCGGATTACTTAATGAGGATAATTTCACCGCCATTCAAAAAGATATGATGACAGCGGAGGGCTTGAGCAAAGAGCGTATCGAAGAATTTGAGGCATCCGAAAGAGACGATTTCACATACGATGAATTACTTTCCACTAACTTTAAACTCATTTTCAACACCGACTATTACGAGAAAAACGAACAAGGCATATGGGTTGATAAAAGCCGTGACGAAGATTTCATGAAGAATCTTGTCAATAATGCCCCCGATTTAAAGATTTCGGGTATTATCCGCCCTGACGAAAATGCGGCTACAACTTCTATAGCTGGTGCTGTCGCTTATAATTCATCCTTGCGCGATTTCGTTATTGAACATATAAATGCTTCTGAAATAGTAAAAGAACAAGAAGCTGACAAGGACAAGGATATTTTCACGGGAATGGCATTTGACATAGGCGAAAAACAACTCACAATGGACGATGTAAAAGCGTATATCGCAACCCTCCCCGACGGTGTAAGAGAGCAGGCAGAAGCTCAAATTGCACAAGCCGATCAGGCGATTGCAGCCGGAATGATGACAGAATCTGACATAGTTTCACAATTTCAAAGTATGATGATGTCCTCCGCGAATACGACAGCTACCTACGACAGCAACCTCACAAAACTCGGCGTAGTGGATTTATCATCCCCCACAGGGATTAATATCTACCCGGCAAATTATGACAGCAAAGAAGAAGTAGAAACCTTCATAAGCGACTACAACACCGCACAGGAAACCGCCGGAAACGATCAATATATCATTCATTATACCGACATTATGGGGCTTATGATGAGTTCTGTTACAACTATCGTTAATATGGTGACGTACGGTTTGATTTCATTCGTATCTATTTCACTGGTCGTATCAAGCATTATGATCGGGATTATCACATATATTTCAGTGCTTGAGCGTACCAAAGAGATTGGTATCCTGCGCTCAATCGGTGCTTCAAAACGCGATGTATCGCGTGTATTCACGGCTGAAACCATTATCGAAGGTTTTGCCGCCGGAGCTATCGGTATCGGTATCACAATACTGCTCTGTATTCCCGCCGAGATGATACTGAGAGCACTGACAAATATCACAGGGCTTGTTAAACTGCCGATTTGGGGCGGCGTGGGACTCATTATCATCAGTATGATTTTGACAATTATCGCCGGGTTCTTCCCGTCGAAGATGGCAGCAAAAAAAGACCCTGTCGAAGCACTCCGGACAGAATAGGATTATTAATACAAAATAACTCACAAGAGATAGAATAATTTAACAGGAGGATAGTAGAGGATTAAACTTCAACTATCCTTCTTTGCTTTTTCGGGAAAACATATGATTCAGTTTATTAACGGTGCTGTAGGCAGCGGTAAAACCACTGCTTTAATCTCAAGGATTTACGCCGATATCAAATCCGGCAAACGCGTTTTAGCAATCGTGCCGGATCAGTTTTCATTTGAATTTGAAAATCTGCTCTATAATAGCTTAGGAATAAATCTCTTCAACAGCGGACTATTAAAAATTTCCTCTTTTAAAAAATTGGCGGAAACTATTACCGTTAATGCGGGCAATTCATCTAAAAAGTACGCCTCTGACGCTATTTCAAGTGTCGTAATGTTTCGGGCAATTAAAAACCTCAATGAAAAGAAACTGCTAAAAACCTATAAAAGACAGGCAAAATACCCTGCATTTCGCGCAAAAGCTTTGCTGACAGTGCGTGAGCTTGCCGAAAACCGTATCTTACCCGAAATTCTCTATAATAAATTCAAAGAAACAGACAAGCCATTCGCCGAAAAGATGACCGAAACAGCTCTGATTTACGCCGAATACCTCGCTGAACTTGAAAAAAGCGGTTATTTTGACAGTGTAACCATTTTAGATGATGCGGCTAAAATTGCTAAGAGGATGGGATTTTTCAGAGGTTACGAAGTTTACGCCGATGCATTTTCAGGGTTTACCGCAGGCGAAACCGAACTCTTAAAGGTGATTTTTTCCGATGCCGAGAATTTCACCGCCGCGTTATCGTGTGAAGCCCACGGAACCGAAAGCGATGAGCAAAACGAATTCAGCCCCTACGCGCCTGTAATCTTTACGCTGAAAAAACTTAAATCCGTTTGCAGTGACTTAAAAATCATCCCGAATGAAATTACATTAGACACCCGCCCCCGTTTTAAATCAAACGACTTAAAGATTTTCGGCGATAATGTATTAGTCCGCACAAAACAACCCGAAAGAATTTATCCCGAAAATATCCGAGTTTTCAGAGGACGGGATATTTATAAGGAAGCTGAATTTGCGGCGGCGCAGATTAGTGAACTCACTGTCGAACAGGGTTTCTGCCGTTTTTGTGATATAATTATTACGGTTCAAAACGCCGAGGATATAGCCGGAGTTTTTGAAAGTGTTTTTTCGCGTTTTCATATTCCGCTGTGGATTGATGAAAAACTCACTATAACAGGAAAAACCTCTGCTGTATTTTTACTGTCGTTTCTTGACTGTCTCTGCGACGGCGGGACGGACGAATTCTTACAGCTTTTTAAAACAGGGCTTATTTCCGGTGAAAACGATGAAAGTTTCACCGACTCTGATATTAATACTTTAGAAGAATTCTTATATAAAAACGATTTTCAAAGCGGAATGCCTTTTGAGCCTTTCTTTGATGAAATTCCCGAGACTATGCGCACGGCTGTCTTACCGCTTTTTGAAATTTTTAGTATAGCGGCGCAATCAAACCGCGCAAGAGATTATGTAAAAGCCTTAGCTGACGTTACCGAAAAAGCGAATATCAAAACAAAACTCCTTGAGAAAATTACGAACGAAACATCAACCGACACCGAAGTATTATCAGGATTACGTCAGGAAACCGCCGCGTGGAATCTCTTAAGCGAGCTTCTTTGCGACCTTTACGGGAGTTTTTCCGATGAAGATACACTTACGCTTGAGGAATTCCGCGACCATTTCAAAGCGGCTGTTTCGGATTGCCGAATAAAATTCCCGCGTCAGGCGGCTGATTGTGTAACACTTATGTCGGCGGCGACAGCCCGCTACGGAAATCCCCGCTGTGTTTTCGTTATAGGCGCGAATGAGGATATATTGCCCGCGAAACCTTCGCGCAACAGTTTACTGTCAGATACGGATTTAATCATTCTCAGCGATGATAATATTAAAATTCGCGGTTCATACCTTGAAAAAATCAGCGAAGAACGCTTCGCGGCTCTGTCTGCCGTTACGGCGGCGAGCGAGAAACTCTTCATTTCATACCGCGAAGCCGACAGTAAGGGCGGTTCGATGTATCCGTCAGACCTTGTGCGCGATGCTTTGAGGATTTTCGGAGACAGTGTAATGATAACTCCGCCGTCAGAATGGTTTTGCCGTACCCCCGAATCGGCATATTCAATGTATTTAACCGGCGATAACAGAGATAATGCCGTAAAATCCGCTCTGAAAAGAATACCTGAATACTCCGACCGCATAAATTTGAAACATTTTGACAAAAAATCCATTACACCCGATAATGCGCATAAACTCTACGGTAAGATAATACGAATGTCCGCCTCGTCTTTAGAGCGATTTATGCAGTGCCCGTTTAAATATTTCGCACAAGACGGACTGAAACTCTACCCGCGTGAAAAAATCGAACTCACCCCCGCCCTCAAAGGCAGTGCAATTCACTTTTGTCTCCAAAAAGTAGGGGAGGGTATTCGCGACAAAAAATACTCCGCCGAAAACAAAGAACAAGTAATCATTGATACAGCACAGTTTTTAGACGAATTCTATAACAATACAGAACAAATGGGTGCTAAGCAATACAAAACCGAACGCTTTAGGCAAGGCTTCTGTAAACTCAAGAAAACGATTGATGCCGTTGCGTTACACTTAGTAGATGAATTTGAACAGAGTGAATTTCGTCCCGTAGAATTTGAATACTCATTCGGGCAAAAAGACGACACTGAACCGCCGTTCAAAATCGGCTCTGACATAGAGTTTCGCGGCAAAGTTGACCGAATAGACACATGGAGCAACGGTGAAAATGAATACATCCGTATCATTGACTATAAATCCTCTGACAAAACGCTTGATTTTTCAAAGATTTATGAGGGGCTGACACTCCAGCCGTTTATTTATATATTTGCATTAACCGATAATTCTGCAAATAAATTCAAAGGCGACCTTCCAGCTGGGATATTGTATCTCTTTGCCCATGAACAAGAACCCAAACTTGACCGCAATGCGACCGACGAGGAACTGAGTGAATACTCATTCATACCTGAAGGTGCCGTAACCGACAACCGCGATATACTAAATGCAATGGAAGAAATCCCGAATAAATCCAAAGGACGTTTTATCCCCGTAAAGATTACCGCGTCGGGCGCACTCGATGCAAAGAGCAAGGTATTATCCGATGATGAATTTAAGGCGATAAGAGAATTTACTATAGAAAAAGTAACAAAAGCGGGCGAAGAAATATTAAACGGCAATATTGATGCCAAACCCATTTCAAAAGTAATCTCCGACCACGATTCATGCAATTTCTGCGAATTCGGCGGTATCTGCGGAAATTTCCCGCCGAAAGAAGATACCGTACGTTCATATACCTTTTCAAATACCGCCGCAAAACAAGAAATCATAAACAGAAATTTTTTAGAATGAGATAAAAATGCAGGAAATTAAATTTACCGCCGAACAAGCAGCGGCGATAGAACACACAGGCACATCAATATCCGTATCAGCGGCAGCCGGAAGCGGAAAAACCAAGGTTTTGGTTGAACGTCTCTTGCGTATGATTTGCAATGAGGATAACCCCATAAGCGTAAAGGACATTATCGTCGTTACGTTTACAAATGATGCCGCGGCAAATATGAAACTGCGCCTGACGAAAGCCATTTCCGAAAAAATCGCCGAAAACCCGAAAAATACGCGCTTACAGCGCGAAGCGGCTCTTATTCCCGTTTCCCATATTTGTACAATTGATTCATATGCTATTGAACTTGTACGCGAACAGTCTTCTAAACTCGGTATAGCGGACGGTTTTTCGATACTCGATGAACGCCGCGGTACTTTGATGTTCAAAAAGGCTGTTGATGTTACGTTTGAAAAATGGTATAAAAAGCGCGTTGATGATATAAACAGGCTTATTGATGTATTCAGCGGTGCAAAAAAGACGGTTGATGACGGGCTTGAAGAAGCGGTCGGCAAAATCTATGCATTTTTACGTACAATACCCTTTTTCAAAGATTTTATATCTGAAAAATCAATGCGTTATAACATACCGCTTGACATAAAAACCGATGAATTCTTCAAAGAGTATGTCAAATCTTTGGAAACCGAAACGGCAAAGGCACTCTCCCACTCAGACAAAGCCCTTGAAATCGCCGAAAACGAAATAGGCTACCCGAAATTATCGGCGCAAATGCGCTCCGAAAATGAAGCCTTTGAAAAGCTTTTGAAAGCCGCCGAAAATTTCTCCGGGGATTTTCTCACTGAGCTGAACATTAATTTTTCAACCCTTGAATCACGTACCCCCAAAGGTCAAACCAAAACCGAGAATGAAAAGTTCGCTATTGAAGTGTTGAAAAAACACCGCGAAGCCTATAAAGACATTTTAGAAGATTTAACAAAGAATTTTTTTACAAAAGAAGATATTACAGAGGATTATAAATACAATTACGAAATTCTAACCCTTTTAGGCGAACTTATTAACGACATTGATGATAATTTCACCGGGATAAAACAAAAGAACAATGTCATTGACTTTGCCGATGCGGAACAGATGGCTGTCAGCCTGCTCTGTGAAAAAAATGAGGATAAAATTACACCGTCGCCGCTTTCCCGTGAAATCGCCGAAAAGACCGCTTGTATAATGATTGATGAGTATCAGGACTCCAATAATATTCAGGATTTACTGTTTACACTGATTTCAAAGAGTCCCGATTCATCAGACAATTTCAAAGTAAATAACAATATGTTCATAGTCGGCGATATAAAACAGGCTATCTACAGTTTCCGTTCATCAAACCCGGGGATTTTTACAAACCGCTTAAATAACAAAGATAACAACCCTTACGCCGAAAAAATAGCTCTCAAAAAGAATTTCCGCAGCAGTGAAGATGTAATAAATTTCATAAATGCCCTATTTTCGCCTCTGATGAAATCAGATACGTTTGACGGGATTATTTATGACGACGATGCTTTAGTTTACAGCGGTGACTACTCTGACGATATTGAGCGTAAAACTGAATTTATAATTGCACATGATGATGATGAAACAAAAACCGCCGATGCACAAGCTACCGCACTCACAATAAAGAAAATGCTTGATGAAAAAACACCTGTCCGTCATAACGGTGAATATCGCCCCTGTGAACCCAAAGACTTTTGTATACTCATGCGCGATAAGAAAAAATCGCCGAAATTTGAGCGCGCCTTAAAAAAACTGGGCATTCCCTATACCGCCGAAACCCAAGACACCTACTTAAAAGCATATGAAATTCAAGTTCTCATAAATTTCCTGAAAATTTTAGACAACCCGCTTCAAGACATACCGCTTGTATCTGTACTGTTGTCGCCGATGTTCGCGTTTTCACCTGATGAAATTGCCGAAATCAGACTGACGGGAACACACGATAAATTTTACAAAAGCTTGCTTTCATATAAAGACGGACACAGCGATGTTTTAGCCGCGAAACTGCTGACATTCACCGATACCCTCATAAAAATTAAGAAAACCGCCGCTTCAAAGACGCTCCCGCGTTTGATTCAATATATCTATGACTCTACGGACTTTTTGAATAATGTTATGGTGAGATTCAGTGACGGGAATACCAAACGCGCAAATTTGCAATTATTAATAGATTACGCAAAAGAATTTGAAAGTTTTTCTTACGGCGGCGTTTCGGGATTCTTATCCTACCTTGGCAAAATCCTAAAAACCGAAAAGGACTTCCAAAACGCCGGCGGAAATAATGATTCCGATAATGCGGTACGAATAAAAACCATTCACAAATCAAAGGGATTAGAATTCCCGTTTGTGTTTTTAGCAAATCCTACAGGGACATTCAACACCAAAGACTTTTCAAATTATAACTTTTTAAAAGACTTAAACTACGGGCTTGCCGTAAAATATCAAAACCGCGTGACGCTCAAAAAATATGAAACATTCCCATTTTACAGCATAAAAAAAATCTGCCGAAATAAACTCCGCGCCGAAGAACTGCGAATACTATATGTTGCATTAACACGTGCACAAGAGAAACTTTTTATCGTTGCAGAAGACACTAAACTTTCGGCGGCTTTAAAAAAGTTTGACGAATGTACCCAAACAAAACAAAGCGATGAACTCAAATCCGCTGTTTTATCCTGTAACTGCTACTTTGAATTTTTTGTATGCGCGTTTTATAATGAAAACGCTTTCGCGGGGATTTTCGGCGAAAATACGGAAAACGAATTGTTTAAAATCCGTCATTTCTACCCGAGTGAAAACGAAACTGACGAACCGGAAAACGATGCACAATCCGAATATCGGCATAACAAAGAGACTGAAAAACTCCTGCTTCATCGTTTCAGTCAAAAATACCCGCACGAAGATGAGAATATCCCGGCGAAAATAGCCGTAACAGAGTTAACAAAGCCCAAAAACACCTACGCTTTAGACAGCATAAACTTAACAGCCTCCAAAAATAAGATGACCGCCGCCGAAAAGGGGACTGTTATTCACAAATTTATGCAGCTCTGCGATTTTAATGCAGCAGCGCGCTCTGTTTCAGATGAAATTGAGCGGTTGTGTTCAGAGGGTGTTTTCAGCGAACGTGAAAAATCTGCTTTAGATATATTTATGCTCAAAGGCTTTTTTGGCAGTGAAATCTACACCAAATATATAAAAAATGCAACAAAAATTTACAGAGAAATTGAAATATATGCAAAAATATCAGACATACCTCTTGACGAATCATTTAAAATAGAGTATAATATACGGGGCGAAACTTTTATTCAGGGTATTGCCGATTGTGTTGTAAAAACCGACTCGGGGCTTGTTTTAATTGACTATAAAACAAATAAGAATTTCGACGGTGATATTACACATTTCACAGAGCATCTAAGGCAGTTATACACGCCTCAGCTCACGATTTACGCCGCCGCCGCAGAAAAGATTTTCGGCGAAAAAGTAACGAAAGTCTGCCTCTATTCGTTTGAAACAATGACAGTTATTGACATTTAATACTAATATGCATTTAATGAATTGATTGAATTTGCTCTGAAACAACGGGCGACCGAGGGCGGTCGCCCCTACAGACCCAAAAAATTAAATACAATTTGTAGGGGCGGATGCGCCACGTAGCAACGCTACAACGCCCGCCCGCACATCATTTCGCTTTTTATTGCATATTAGTATAAGCTTAACGGAATCTAAATAAATAAAGTCTAAAGAAGGTATGTTCATGAACGTTCAAACACAAAGAAACAGCACTTCCCGAAACAGCCAAAGCAGACCTCGCGGCGGATTTTCGATAGACAGATGTTTATCGGCGGTGATTTTGGGCATATTTTTACTTATTGCCGCTTCAAGTTTGGGCGGGCGTATTACAGCTTTGACCGAACAACTAAAGAGTATGACTTTTTCAGATGTAAATACATTCTCGTCGCCGTCAGAACTTGTTATTACCGATAAAACCTATATGACAGAGACAGAAGCGGCAGAATATCTGAATTTGACATCCGACAAAATAGTTTCGCTTTTAACATCAGGCGAAATAAAAAACTATGTAAAAACGCAAAGCGGATATTCAATAGCGAAAACCGCTTTGGATAAATGGTTTGATAACGAAGCTTATCAGGCTGAAATTGAAAATAATTCGGAGAACTAATTACCAATGTTTGACATACATACAAAAAAAAGAATTGTAATTAAACTGGGCACTTCAACCCTTACCCACAGAACAGGACGTTTAAATATCCGCAGAATGGAAACCCTTGTAAAGATAATTTCAGACCTTGAAAACACGGGATTAGAGATAATCCTTGTTTCAAGCGGAGCAATAGGACTCGGGATGTCAAAAATAGGGCTGACTGCACGTCCCTCAGAAACCTCGATGAAACAGGCTTGCGCCGCTGTAGGTCAAGTTGACCTGATGTATATGTATGACAAGCTTTTTAGTGAATACGGTTATAAAGTCGGGCAAATTCTACTTACGAAATATGTTATTGAAACCCCGCGTAAAAGCAACGTATTGAATACGGTTGAGCAACTCCTGAAACATAAAATTATCCCGATTGTAAATGAAAATGACACCGTTGCCATTGACGAACTTGAACTTGAAGTGGGTGAAAATGATACCTTAGCGGCTCATATTGCCCTAATCAGTAAAGCGGATTTACTTATTATAATGTCGGATATAGAAGGTTTATATAACCATGACCCGAATTCAGATGAGGGTGCTTTACTCATACCAGTAGTAGCTGAAATATCCGAAGATATAGTAAAAGCCGCCGGCGGAGCAGGTTCTTCACTGGGAACAGGCGGCATGGCTACTAAAATAAAAGCCGCCGCTCTCACAACCGAAAACGGTATTGATATGGCTATCATAAACGGTAAAAAACCGCAGCTGCTGTATGATTTATTTGACGGCGTAAATGTAGGCACAGTTTTTACAGCGAAACAGGAGAAGATTTAAAAAATGGAAATTGAAACCAATGCAACACATATACAAACCCTCGGCACAGCGGCAAAATCAGCCGTAAAGAAGATTATGACGGCTTCCACCCTCCAAAAGGATAAAGCCTTGTCTAAAATCGCCGAAAAACTTTCGGAACGTCAGGCGGATATAATAAACGCCAATGAAGCAGACCTTGAAAACGCCGACCGAAACGGAATGTCCGAATCCTTAAAAGACCGCTTGAGACTTAATTCAGCACGTATAAAGGGCATTTGTGACAGTATAAAAGAGGTTATCGCCCTGCCTGACCCTGTCGGGAAGATTGACGGCGGGTCGGTTCGCCCGAATGGCATGAAGATAGAAAAAGTACGTGTACCGATAGGCGTTATCGGGATTATTTATGAGTCGCGTCCTAATGTTACGGTTGATGCGGCGGTTTTGTGCCTTAAATCGGGGAACTGCTGTATTCTGCGCGGCGGCAAAGAAGCTTATAACTCAAATAAACTGCTTTGTGAGATTATGCGCGAAGCCTTGACAGAAGCGGGATTACCGGCGGATATAATCGGCTTCATTGATGATGTTACCCGCGAAAGTACCAATGAACTGATGAAAAGCAATGAGTATATCGACTTGCTTATCCCCCGCGGGAGTGCTTCTCTGATTAATGCCGTCGTAAAAAATGCCACTGTTCCGATTATCGAAACAGGCGTCGGTAACTGTCATCTCTTTGTCGATGCCGATGCGGATTTAGATATGGCGGCGCAACTGACGGTGAATTCCAAATGCAGACGTGTTTCAGTTTGTAACGCAATTGAAAGCCTGCTCGTCCACAGAGATGCCGCATTCATTTTCTTACCGAAAATTAAAGACGAATTAGACCGTTTTAATGTTGAACTCAGAGGCGACCTCGAAACAAGACGTATCCTCGGCGACAGTATAAAAGAAGCCACAGAAACCGATTACGCAACGGAATTCCTCGATTATATCCTGTCTGTTAAAGTAGTAAAATCTGTTGACGAAGCTATTGAACATATAGATAAATATTCCAGTAAACATTCTGAATGTATCGTTACAAACAACCTCAAAAACGCCGAAAAATTCACATCAGAGGTTGATTCGGCAGCCGTTTATGTGAACGTTGCCACAAGTTTTACAGACGGCGGTATGTTCGGTTTAGGTGCCGAAATAGGCATCTCAACACAAAAAATGCACGCTCGCGGTCCTATGGGACTGAATGAACTCACCACCACCAAATATATTATAACAGGAAACGGACAAATAAGAGCATAATCTCTTTTCGTAATGTAAATACTCATTGCAAATTTTAAAAAATAGGTTAAAAATGGCTAAGAATAATCCCAAGAATAACAAAAAAATAACCAAACCAAAACTTCCCGAAACAGAAAAAAAGCACAGCGGTGAAAATCTTAAAATAATTCTCGGTTCGGCATTAACCGAAGATGTAAATATTATTGAAAACCTCGTTGCCGAAGAATCAACCCCTGTTGTCACAAAAACAGCCGATGCGGAAAAAATCCGCAAACGTGTGTTTTTCATACTGGGCGTTTTTGTAGTAATAATGTCCGTAATCGGAATTTTCGCCACAGCTGAATTTATTTCAGCCCGAATAGAATATTTCGCCGACAACACCAAACAAAAAAACGAATTTGCAGAATTCATCTACCCGGTCGTTATCTGTGACCCGCCGCCATTTGGTATGTCCGTGAAAATGCGCGACGAAACCATTATCTCAACAGCGATTTGGGATATCATCCTTTATGCCGATAAAACTAATTTCACGGCAGATTTTGATAATATTATAGTACCCGAACTGACTGTAGAACAACACGCAATAAAGCTCTACGGCGATGATATCTCTTTTACACATAAATCCATTTTAGGCTCTGATGTACAGTTTTATTATCTTGAAGAACTCAAATCATACCGCATACCTGCAATGCCCCGCTACTTCAGCTATTCGCCCTTTATAGAAAATATTTCCTCAGTAGGGGAGCGCTATACTCTGACAGTCGGTTATGTCGCACCATCGCCGTCATGGTACCAAAAAACAGGCGACGACAGTCCCGTAATAGAAAAATCAGCTGAATACATACTTCAAAAGCGCAATAATGTTTTAAAACTTATCGCTATAAACCAAATTCAAAACGTCAATTCCGATAATTCAGACAGTTTGTAAAATTCCCCTCATCAAAATACTATCTTCTTTATTCAAAATACGTCATAATACACAAAAAACGTTTTGCTCATATGACATTTTTTACAAATTTTTTATTCCTAATAAATTATTATTAAAAAACACTTGACAAACTTTTAAATTAATGTTACAATGTCTATGTCGGGTAGAATTCTGTCGTGTTATGCGAGTCGGCGGTTGCGTAGATTTTGATTTATGTAACGCACATTCATTAACAGGATAGATAATGCACGATTCAATATATTTTCTTTAGACCGACAAGTTTTCAAAAAGCATTTGAAATTCCGGCAAACCCGGCAAATGTGACGGTAAAATAAGCCGTCCTGCGGTCACAATTTTTAAGCGAGGAAACCACGATGTACCAAGACGAAACTTTAGTTTGTAAAGACTGCGGGAATGAATTTATTTTCACAGCAGGTGAGCAGGAATTTTTCCATGATAAGGGTTTTCAAAACAAACCCCAGCGTTGCCGCGACTGCCGTCAGGCAAAGAAATCTTCTTCCGGCGGATCACGCGAAATGCACACAGCTGTATGCGCTTCATGCGGCGGCGTAGCTACTGTTCCTTTCAGAATCCGTGAAGACCGTCCTGTTTATTGCAGTGACTGTTTTGCAAAAATGAATCAGGGCAGATAAATTATTTACGACACAGAGAAAGGGTACAGATATTAATTTTCTGTACCCTTTATATTTTTTTCATAAAAATTCTTTAATTTTGTATTGATTTTTATTTGCATTTGAAGTATAATTAATCGTGAGAGTATTAACTCTTCCGAGTAAACCCCGTTCCGAACCGAGAGCAGCACATAAATCTATTAAAGCTTTGCTCTTTCACGTTAACCTTTTGAGGCTTATTCCAAATGATCAATAAAGATAAAATCAGATTAGTAACCATTTACGATACCGGTAATCATTTGATACTCACGGCAAAAGCTGAAAAAATCAGCTTTCCGCGTGATTTTTTCAGACTAAAAGGCTCTGATTTAGTCGTTGTTAAAGGCAAAGATTTTCCGTTGGCGTTTAAGGGCACACAGATTTACGCGATTTTTGAGTATTTAACAGGCGACCGTGTTAAATATAATACCGCAGTTGAACTGGGCTCGGACACGCAATGGAACTTCCGTGTAGCTGACGGTCAAATGCTTGAAGAACGGCGGCGTTTTTATAAAGTAAATGTCGATTTTGACGGAACTGCTGATTACTACATACATAATGATGAAATTTTCACCCCGCCCGAACCCTTTCCGCTTCATTTTATGGACTTAAACTTAGGCGGTGCATTTTTCTCGTGCGAAGCCTGTGATTTTGAACTCGGGGACACGCTGCAAATCCGTTTTATGAACGGTGAAATGATATTGATGACTGAGATTTTACGTGTACAAAAAGATGAACACACAGGGAAGATAAAGGGGTACGGCACTAAATTTACGTCAGTTTCACTTAATCAAGAAGAACAAATGTCACGTTTTATCTTTGAATGTCAGTTAGCTGAACGCGAAAAACGGCGCGAACTCGAAAATAAAGGTTATATTTAAACGTTTCCCCCCGCTTTGAAAGCAAAGCATTAAAGCAATTTCAATCGGTAAAATCATAAAAACAATAAAGCGAGTTAACAAATGGGAAAAATTATAGTCGTAACCAACCAAAAAGGCGGGGTAGGGAAGACCTCTACCTGTGCAGCCCTTGCCGGAATATTTCGTTCGCGCAATAAAAAAGTTTTAGCTATAGATATGGATCCGCAGGGGAACTTATCATTCTCTTTAGGTGCGGAAGACGAGGGCTTCACCATTCATGACGCATTAAACGGCAAATGCAGAATAAGAGAAGCTGTAAAAACTACGCATATTTGTGATGTTATTACATCAAATATCATTTTATCCGGTACAGAACTCGAATTAACCACTGTGCGCCGTGAATATGTCTTAAAAGACCTTTTAAAGCAGATAAAGCGCGAATATGATTTTATTATAATAGATACACCGCCTGCTTTAAGTGTACTTACAATAAATGCGTATACCGCCGCCGATGAACTGATTATCCCTATGACACCCGAGATTTTGTCGCTTCAAGGGTTAACCCAGCTCAAAGAGACGATTATCGCCGTAAAAAAATACTATAACAAGCATCTTTTAATACGCGGGATTTTACTGACGAAATTCCCTCCCGGTAAACAACTCCTTGCGACAGAAGTTTATGAAATGGTTGAACTTGTCGCACAACAGTTCGGTACGACTGTTTTACCGGTAAAAATTACAAACACTGTTGCCGTTGCCGAAGCCCCCGCCCATCAGGAGACCATCACGCAATATTCCCCTATGTGCAGAGCCGCAAAAGACTATATAGCCCTCGCCCAAAACCTTTACCCGGAGATTTTTTAAAGCCTGTACTCTGTATTCCGTACTCTATATTCCGTACTCTATATTCTGTACTCTGTTCTCTGCATTCTGTATTCTGTATTCTGTACTCTGTATTCTGGTTTCCCGGAGATTTTTTAAAGCGGTAAAAAAACAATGAAAATTAAAAACTCCAACCAAGTAAGAACTCATAAAACCGAAGCCATAATGAAAATGCTCCTTTCGGGGAGTTCTTCGATTAACCCCACAATAAACTCAGTTTTTAAAGATGATGTAATAAGACCGCTGCATGACAGAAAATCACAGCCGCAAGAGCCTAAACCGCAAGTTACACCGGCTTATCACCTTTATGAAAATGAAAAAGAAAAAGTTTCACGTCACGTGCCTGTTGTTCGCGGGACCACAGTCGATATAATCCGCGAGCTTATAGATGAGACGCTCCCTACAGCTATTAAGCGTTTTCGCACCTGTGAATGTTCTAATTGCTATAAAGCAATATCCGAAGCCGTCGCTGCAAAATATCCCGATTTAAAAGTAAAAATAAACTCTGATGCCGATCTTTCGCGTGTCGAATATATAAAATCCCAAAACCGTAATAATGTATTACGTGTTACAGTCACCGAAGTTCTAAAACGCAAAAACGATAAAAAACATATTCCGTCAAAGTTTTAAGTAAAAAGTTCACAATTTTTGCATACTGAATTAATAAATTTATGGTATACTTGATAAAAAGTTTTTTCATTTAGCGAGGTAAATTTTAATGCAAATGACATGGGGCGATGTTTGGACAGTCGTCTTTACCGGTTTACTTGTGGTGTTTGTGGTACTGATACTGCTTATCATCATGGTAACAATTTACGGCAGTATTTTTCATCGTTTGAATTCGCGAAAAAAAACTAAAAACGGTGACAGTACATCAAAATTAACAAACACTGCATCTGAGTCACTTATTAAAATTAAAGAAGAAATCCCCGTATCGGCGCAAGATAAAACGACATTTGACGGAGTTTCACCCGAAACCGTTGCCGCAATTACGGCGGCAGTAACAGCTTTCACCGATGGTAACGGTGTTATCACCGGCATTAAACCGGCGGCTGTAAAACTTACATCCCGCAAAACCGGCTGGGGGAACCTTAACAGCAAAGAGATTATCGGCAGTTCTGCCGCACTCAGAAACGGACGGTGGAACTAAAACCATGGAAAAATTCTTAGAAACCATACAAGGTTTAGCCGAAACCTCCGGCATAGCGGGTATGACATGGCAGCAGGCTGTAATGATTTTCATTTCACTTGTTTTTATGTATCTTGCCATAAAAAAGAACTTTGAACCGCTTTTGCTTTTGCCGATAGCATTCGGTATGCTGCTTACGAACTTGCCTTTTTCAGAAATGTATCACCCTGAACTGTTCGCCGGCAATGCAGCTGACGTGAATTTTTCGGATGTACTTCACAAGGGGGGACTGCTTGATTTACTCTATTTAGGGGTAAAACTACAGATTTTCCCGCCGCTTATCTTCCTCGGAATCGGTTGTATGACGGATTTCGGACCGCTTATCGCGAATCCTAAGAGTTTCCTTTTAGGTGCAGCGGCTCAAGCGGGGATATTCCTGACATTTATCGGTGCGGCAGTGCTCGGATTTTCACCCGAAGAAGCGGGTTCAATCGCTATTATAGGCGGTGCGGACGGTCCTACTGCTATTTATGTATCCAGTAAACTGCTCGGTGCGGGTGCTTCAATTGATGTCGGGGTTATTGCCCTCGCGGCGTATACTTATATGGCGCTTGTACCGGTTATTCAGCCGCCGATTATGCGGCTTTTGACCACAAAAAGAGAACGCGCCGTAAAGATGGAAACCCTGCGGTCTGTTTCAAAGACGGAAAAAATCATTTTTCCCATTCTTGTTACAATTATTATTGATATGATAGTACCATCGGCAACCCCGCTTATCGGTATGCTGATGCTCGGCAATTTATTCCGCGAAAGCGGTGTGGTTGAACGTCTGACAAAAACCGCTTCAAATGAATTGATGAATATCGTAACGATTTTCCTCGGTATTACAGTCGGCGCAACCACTCAAGCCGATAAAATTATCAGCCCGCGCTTTTTACAGGTTTTACTCCTCGGCGTAGTGGCGTTCGCAGTCGGAACTGCGGCGGGTGTGCTCTTCGGTAAACTGATGTATATAGCTTCAAAAGGGAAAGTCAATCCGCTTATCGGTTCGGCGGGTGTATCTGCCGTACCTATGGCAGCGCGGATATCCCAAAAAGTCGGCTCGGAGACAGACCCCACAAATTTCCTGCTCATGCACGCTATGGGTCCGAATGTTGCCGGTGTTATCGGCTCTGCCGTCGCCGCCGGGGTACTGCTGAATATAGTGCCGCTCCTTTAAAACAACTGAATACTTCTTACAGGGAAAATCTTTCGGGTTTTCCCTGTATGGCGTGAAAATTCTGTTTTTTTCGGGTCTATATTTATATTGAAATTGAACCTAAATTTTAAACTATCCAAAAAAGGAATACAAAATGAAACTGATGCTTGGAAACGAAGCCGTTGCGCGCGGACTATATGAAGCCGGCGTAACTGTAGCTTCAAGCTATCCGGGTACTCCCTCAACGGAGATAACCGAATTTGCCGCCCTCTATGAAGAAATAAACGCCGAATGGGCACCGAATGAAAAAGTTGCGGCAGAGGCGGCAATCGGAGCCTCAATAGACGGCTCAAGAAGCTTTTGCGCAATGAAACACGTAGGGCTTAATGTTGCCGCCGATCCGCTTTATACCGCGTCTTATACAGGCGTAAACGGCGGTTTGGTGTTTGCTGTTGCCGATGACCCGGGAATGCATTCATCACAGAATGAACAGGATTCACGCCACCACGCCATCGCCTCAAAAGTCGCTATGGTTGAACCCTCTGACTCGGCTGAATGTAAAGAATTCACTAAAATGGCGTACGATTTAAGCGAACAATTTGATACCCCTGTAATTATTCGCCTCTCGACACGTGTTTCACATTCACAGTCGCTTGTAGAAGAAAACGAACGTGCGGATTACATTAAAAAACCGTATGTAAAAAATATCGCGAAATACGTTATGATGCCGGCAGGAGCTAAGCCCCGTCACGTATTTGTTGAAGAACGCACAAAAAAACTCATCGCTTACGGCGACAATTGTCCCTTTAATAAGGTTATTGACAATAAATCCGATATAGGTGTAATTTCTTCGGGCGCGGCGTTCCAATATGCCGCAGAAGCTTTGGGGGATAGTGTTAATTACCTCAAAATCGGGCTTGTAACCCCCTTGCCGGAAAAGCTTATCCGCGATTTCGCCGCTTCTGTGAAAACGCTTTACGTTATTGAAGAACTTGACGACATTATTGAAACGCACTGCAAAAAAATGGGACTATCGGTAATAGGCAAGGAATTATTCAGCTTCTGCGGTGAACTCTCACAGGCAATCATAGCCGAAAAAATCCTCAAGAAAACCGCCGAAACCTATACACTTGATATAAACGTACCTGTCCGTCCCCCTGTAATGTGCGCAGGCTGTCCGCACAGAGGCGTATTCTCAATTCTTAATAAGCTCAAACTCCGTGTTTCGGGGGATATAGGGTGTTATACCTTAGGGGCATCCGCGCCGCTGTCGGCGGTTGATACTACCGTTTGTATGGGAGCTTCTGTTTCGGGACTTCACGGTATGAACCTCTCCAACCCCGAAAACGCAAAGAAAACAGTTGCCGTTATAGGCGACAGCACATTTATGCACAGCGGAATAACAGGGCTTGTGAATATCTGTTACAATCGGACAAACTCCACAGTAATTGTTTTAGACAACTCCATAACCGGTATGACAGGGCATCAGCAAAACCCCGCAACAGGTATTACACTCAAAGGCGATGTTACAGCCGCCGTAAATATCGAGGCACTCTGTAAGGCTGTCGGAATCAGACGCGTAAGGGTTTGCGACCCCTATAACCTTTCAGATGTGGAAACCGCCGTTAAAGAAGAAATCGCGGCAGAAGAACCCTCCGTAATCATTGCCCGCCGCCCCTGCGCCCTGCTAAAAAATGTAAAACATAACCCTGCTTTTACCATTACCGATTGCAGAGGCTGTAAAGCGTGTCTCCGTCTCGGCTGTCCCGCGATTTTTAACAGAGAAAAGACCGTCGAAATAGATAAATCCCAATGTGTGGGCTGCGGTATATGCAAAGACGTATGTAAATTTAATTGCATTTCAGAGGGTAAAGTTTAAAAACGTGATAAAACGTATTCACAAGGCATACTGTTAATTTTTGTTATAGTTATGCGCGGAGATTCGGAGTTTAAAATATATGAATAAATCTATCCTCATTTGCGGTGTCGGCGGACAAGGCACACTGCTTGCCTCAAGGCTTATCGGACACGTATTAATCGAAAAAGGCGTTGACGTAAAGGTTTCGGAAGTACACGGCATGAGCCAGCGCGGCGGCAGTGTCGTAACTTATGTAAAATACGGCGAAAAGGTAACTTCACCGGTAATTGAAAAAGGTGAAGCAGATATTATAATTGCCTTTGAACAGCTTGAAGCGGCACGGTACTTGCCTTACCTCAAAAAAGGCGGTAAAATGCTTGTCTCAACTCAGCGTATCGACCCTATGCCTGTTATCTCCGGCAATGCTTTATACCCGGACGATATTATCGGCAAAGTAAAGGCTTTAGGCATTGAAGTTATTGCAGTTGATGCGCTGAAACTTGCGACTGAGGCGGGTTCTGCGAAAGCTTCTAATGTGGTTATGATGGGGGTTTTATCGAAAGCATGGGATATCCCCGAAGAACTGTGGCAAAAAGCCATTGATGAATGTGTTCCCAAAAAATTCCTCGAACTCAATAAGAAGGCTTTTAAACTCGGACAACAAGCTTGACAACAACTGACCAAATGTTAAAAATATCAAATTAGCCCGCCAAAGACGTCGGAAGTAAAAATCTTATTTTTCAAAGAGGTGTCTATGAAAAAATACTGGAACGAATCGAGAGAGTGTGCAACCTTGCACGAAATGCGTGCATTACAGAGTTTTCGTCTTTCACAGACGGTACGTCATGTTTATCAGAATGTACCCTATTATAAGGCGAAAATGGACGAATTAGGCGTTACGCCTGATGACATAAAGGGTGTTGATGATTTATCTAAATTGCCCTTTATGTACAAACAAGACCTGCGCGATACGTACCCCTATGGGTTGTTCGCAAAGCCGCTTGATGAGGTAGTAAGAATTCATGCCTCATCAGGTACAACAGGCAAACAAATCGTTGTTGGCTATACAAGAAAAGACCTCGAAATCTGGGATGAATGTGCTGCACGTGCGCTGACAGCGGCGGGCGGTGACCATACCGACTTTATGCACGTTTCATATGGGTACGGACTCTTTACAGGCGGTTTGGGAGTCCACGGAGGTGCTGAAAAAATCGGAATGACGGTTATTCCAGTTTCGACCGGCAACACTCAGCGTCAAATTAATATTATAAAAGATTTCGGCAGTACGCTTATTTGCTGTACACCGTCGTATGCTATGTATATCGCCGAAACCATGCAGGAGATGGGCATAAAAAAAGAGGATATCAAGCTTAAGGCGGGACTTTTCGGTGCTGAACCGTGGACACAGGAAATGCGCGAAAAGCTTGAAGATATGCTCGGGCTTAAGGCTTATGACATTTACGGCTTAACTGAAATTATCGGTCCGGGTGTTTCGTTTGAATGTGAAGAACAAACCGGTATGCATATTTGTGAAGACCATTTTATTCCCGAAATTATTGACCCCGATACAGGTGAAGTTTTGCCGGAAGGGGAGCAGGGTGAATTGGTTTTCAGCTGTATTACGAAAGAAGCGTTCCCGCTGCTGCGTTATCGTACACGTGATATCGCCGTGTTGTCGCGGAAACAATGTTCATGCGGAAGAACACTCATAAAAATGCTCAAACCCCGCGGCAGAACGGACGATATGCTTATTATAAGGGGCGTAAACGTGTTCCCGTCGCAGATTGAAGCGGTTCTTCTTTCAATGGGCAACAGCGACCCGTTCTATCAGATAATTGTTGACCGTGTAAATAATACAGATACGCTTGAAATAAAAGTTGAACTCTCTGATAATATGTTCTCTGATATCATCAGAAGTGTGGAAGATATTGAAAATAATATCAAATCAGCCATTGAATCAACCCTCGGAATCAGTGCAAAAATTACGCTCGTAGAGCCTAAAACCCTGACACGTTTTGAAGGCAAAGCGGCAAGAGTAACCGATAAACGTAAGTTATTAGATTGAAAGGACGAAAAATTATGTTAATTAAACAACTTTCTGTTTTCGTAGAAAACAAAAAAGGCAGACTTTCGGCGATATTAAATATACTCCGCGACAATAAAATTGACATTCGTGCTTTATCAGTAGCGGACACGCGTGATTTCGGGATATTGCGCCTGATTGTTGACGACCCCGAAAAGGCTTATGAGGAGCTTCATAAAGCGGCTTGTCTTGTAAATTTGACATCTGTTATAGCTGTAGGGATTACCGATCGTCCGGGCGGACTTGCCGATGCGATGGATTGCCTGTCGGCTGAGGGTATATCGGTTGAATATATGTATGCATTTATTTCAAAGACAGACGATTGTGCATCGGTTATACTGAGAGTGCCAGATAAAGACAACGAAAAAGCTGTCGATGTTTTAAGCAAAGATTTTAAAATTCTGTCATCAAACGAGATTATATAAATCTATATTATTTCGACAATTTGTTAAGATTTGGACTGCTCATATAATGGGCAGTCCTTATACCATGAGGGTAAAATTTATGAGCGTTATAATTTCAGCAAATAATACTTTCAGCGGAAATTTCTTAAACTTAGGCAAAGCAGATAAAATAGGACTTTTCAGTCCCGACCAAAACGGCGATAGTAATTCATTTTTAAAGAAAATACGCGACAGTCTCACTATCACAGCTTCTGACTTTCTTGAAAGAGACGGCATTTCTATTGACGACTTTACCAAACAGAACAGAGAAATGCTCAGCAAAATAGAGAATCTGCCTGAAAATGAAAAAGAATCCGTTTTAATGAATTCTTATAAAGATATGCAGACGCACCTTTATCTGTTTGCAAAAAATGAACTCAACGGCGCAAAGGATTTCAAGAAACTTTTAGAGCAAAAAGATTATTATTCATCAGTCCTCAGCGGCGCAGAACCGAATACCGATTACCGCGATGAAGCGCAGTATCTCTATGCAACCTACGGGAATGACGAATTCACCGATAAAGATTATCTGCAAATGCGGCTTGATGATACACAGCGCAGAATTGACAGGTTTATAAACAACAGTCACCAACGAAGCGAACATATGAAAGGCATAGGTTTTATAGACGTCTATGCATCAAGTTTTATAGCCGCAGGCGGGGACAGCGAAAAGGTAACAAACCTATTAGATAACCCCGAAACAATAAATGCACTGAAAGACAATTTCAAATCGCGTACAGAAGAAAACTACATCCAAAAATCAGAAGAAGCCGTCGGAATTTATGAGTCATTGTCAAAAGGCTTAGAAGAAATAATGCAGGAATATCAAGATAAAAAAGCGGCTGAACACGGAACGAAACCGCAAAAAACTTACGGCGCGTTTTTACTGCTGATACGACAGATTAAGGATAACTATAGTATTTTTGATGATTTAATTTAAGGTTTTAACCCCTCCCGAGTTTGTTCAGAGTGCTTGGGAGGGTTGTTTTTGTGTGGGTTGGGAGTTTTTTTCTGATTTTTATGTAATGACGTTCAAAAGTTGTAGTTTCATTTCGCAAAATTTTATTTTTGCGAAATGCTAATAGCCGAACCCTCTCATTTGGTATATTTTCCAAGTCTTCACTCCCCCGCCCGTTCATTAATAGAAATAACAAAAAAACAGTACCATGAGAATAATCTCATGCCACCGCTTTAGACAGTTTCATTTAATTTTTTAAAAACTAATATACATTCAGCGTTTCTTATTACCGATAGAACTGAAAAGCTTGATTAACCCGCCTATAATAAAAATCGGCGATAATAAAATATAAATCAAAGTTTGTATTGTATCTTCAGAGCCGCTCTTTTTTCGTCTCATATGTATACTCGTTTTCTGACTATCAAACAGTTATTGAGTTTAAAATACAAACGCAAATAATGTATTCGTATTTCTTCTACGCGGTGAGCATCGTAGTTGCTACGCAACTACAGACTAAAAGCAACTTCTACGCGGTGAGCATCTTAAAGTTCTGAAATACTCCCATCGCGAATTAACTGCGCGGTTGCCGCGCCGCGGTGAGCATCTTAAGGTTATGAAATACTCCCATCGCGATCTGCATGGTGCCTCAGGCGCCCTGCCGGTGACCGGGGTCGAACCGGTACGGTATCGCTACCACCGGATTTTGAGTCCGGCACGTCTGCCAATTCCATCACACCGGCGACAGTATAATAATTATACTATATTTTACTGTGAAAGTCAATAACATTTTGTAAATTTTTTTATAAATTATTCTGTTTGAGCGGCTTTTGCAACAGCTTCGGCTACCGTTTCGGCAATTTTCTTGTCGAATGCATCAGGGAGAATTCGTTCGGGTGTCAGTTCATTTTCCGGGAGGTAATCCGCAATTGCAATACTTGCCGCCGTCATCATTTTCGGTGTAATCTCTTTAGCTCTGACGGATAATGCGCCTTTAAAAATCCCCGGAAAAGCGATTACGTTATTAATCTGATTCGGGAAATCAGATCGCCCTGTGCCGACTATAAATGCGCCTGCCGCTTTGGCAATATCAGGCATTATTTCCGGCGACGGGTTCGCCATCGCGAAAACAATAGACCTTTCTGCCATTGATTTAACCATTTCGGCTGTAACTAAATCAGGGCGCGAAACACCGATGAAGGCATCAGCACCTTTTAAAGCGTCAAAGAGACTCCCCCGCTTCCCTGCCCTGTTGGTGCGGCGCGCAAGGCTTGTATGAGCCTTGTTGGCGTATTCTTTTCCGTGTTCGATTATGCCGTCTATATCAACAAGAATAAGGTCGCCTATACCTAAATCCAAAAAGCGTTCGGCAATAGCACACCCCGCCGCGCCCGCTCCGTTTATGACGAGTGTCATTTCGGCAAATGTTTTACCGGCAAGTTTCGCGGCATTTCGCATTGCCGCCGAAGCTACGATAGCTGTACCATGTTGGTCATCGTGAAATACCGGAATAGAGAGCTTCTCTTTGAGGCGGCGTTCTATTTCAAAACATCTCGGCGCTGCGATATCTTCAAGATTAATACCGCCGAATGAATCCGCTATGAGTTCAACCGTTCTTATAAATTCGTCTGTATCTTTTGTGCCAATACAAATCGGAAATGCATCAACCCCAGCAAATTCCTTAAACAGTGCGCATTTGCCCTCCATAACAGGCATTGATGCAACACCGCCGATGTCACCCAAACCCAGTACCGCAGAACCATCTGTAATAACTGCTACAAGATTGCCGCGGCGGGTAAGTGAAAATGACAAATCAGGATTTTTTTGAATTTCAAGACACGGTTTCGCAACACCCGGGGTGTATGCGTTTGACAATTCCTCGCGGCTGCTGACACGGCAGCGCGAAACAATCTCAATCTTACCCTGCCACTCGAAATGCTTTTGGAGAGATGATTCCATTATATCCATAATATTGATTCACTGAATTCCTGAAAATCGCCCGTCAAACAGCGACTTTCTCTTTTATTTCTTTCTTTTCTTTTTTGTTCGCGTTTTTAAGGATGCGTTCTATATTTTCATTGTCAGTGAGATTGCTGCCTAAATGCGTAGGTTTGGCATTATAAAGCCCATGGAAATCAGAACCGCCTGTGACAATAAGATTATATCTTTCGGCGATTGAGTTGATTTCAGCTTGCTGTGAGGCAGTCGCTGTATAGTGATATGCTTCAACACCGTCAATTTTCCCCTCTTCGGCGAGTTCACAAAGCAAATCAATTGAATCATAATAAACAGGATGAGCGAGTACCGCTGTTCCGCCTGCTGAATGTATTAAATCAGTAACAAAATTCACGTCGGGATATTCACGTTCGACGATACATTTACCCGACTTGAGGTTGAATAATTCATCGTTAAGTTCGCCGTAAAACTCAGTAGTATAACCATAATCAATAAGCGCGTGCATTATATGCTGCTTAAAAATTGACTTAGACCCCGTGGCGTGCTTAAGTACTGAATCAGGCGTAATGGGAAAATATTTCATAACATTTTCTACCATTTCTTTAGCATTAATACGTCTGATTTCGCATGATTTCAGGCACAAGCCCTCTAAGCGATCGGGCTTTTTAGGTGCATAACATAAAATATGTACTTTTCTGCCGCGCTTTTTATCCCACGACGAGAGTTCAACCCCGGGGATCGTTTGAACGCCGTAACGGTCACCTAAAATTTTTACGCGTGACATAGACGACATGGTGTCGTGATCGGTCACCGATATAAAATCTATGCTCGTGCGTTTCGCCTGAGATATTATGTCCTCAAGCCCCAGCGAACCGTCCGAAAGCTTTGTATGGCAGTGAAGATCTCCTACCACTTCAAATCACCCCTATGTTAAGATCCATGCCGCTTCAAAAGCGGTAAAATCAATAATGAATTTTTTTGTTTGGTTTTGTACCGCTCGCCGTAGACGTGCTAAACAAAACTATTGCTTAACGATAAATCATTCCCTGTTATATATTAATGCAAACTTTAAGTAAAATTTGTATTTAATACTTTATATGAGAACGTCTT
>JAISHV010000043.1 GCA_031262495.1 Ruminococcus sp. | reverse complement strand
ATGTTTGAGAGAGTATTGTCACCGTTTGCATCTGCACCGTCAAATATTGTCACTTTCCATCCGGCAAGGGATTGTTTTAAAAGTGTTACATCCATGTTGCCGACAACGCCGTCGCCATTCGCGTCGCCGTAAAGCGTTGTCTGTGTCTTGCTCCAACCTGAATACAGCACTAAATCACTTGTCACAGGGGTATTGAAATCGTACACAGTCGTGAAGCTTGCGTCTGTAAACCAGTCTGTAAAAGCATATCCGTTTCTCGTAGGATCAGCGGGTTTCGTGATTGTTTCACCGGACGTGACATTAATTGTTGCTACTTCCGAGCCGCCTTGTACCATAAAGATAACCGACATTTTAAATTCTTGTTCAGGCAGCGGCACAGCTTGCCCTGTAATGGCTGCTGTTCTGCTGCTGCTTTCGGATGTGGTTAAGCCGACGTTGCCGGTGTTGTCAGTCACTACGTTGTCAAAATTTAACTCACTGAATGCGTTGCTTGCATATGCCTGAACAACGGCGTTGTCTGCCGATTTTACGGAAGCCCCCGTGGTTGTAGGTGTAACGTCAAGCCCTGTGGATTCGCCTTCATAACTCACTGCTTGCCACGGTGTCGTCATTGAATTTGTTGTTACCGAGATTTTCTGCGCTGCCGGTGTTGTAAAATCAGTGCTGATTTCGCCGCTGTCTTTGATAATTATCACTCCGGAATCACCGGCTGTGACTGCGGAGAAAAACTCGTTGCTGTCGGAAATCATGCTTGTTTCATATTCCGTAATCGGAGTGCCTGTGACTATGCTTAATTCATTGCCCGTCGGAGCGATTCTGTAATATTGTCCGCTCACAGTGTCAGGCACTATCCACGTTTTTCTAAGCTCAAAACCTATTCCGTTTTCTGCCGTGCCGAAAATCTCAAGATCGCCTATGGCTTCGCCGTTTGTTACTAAAGCAGACGATTGGAGCGAATTGTCGGCGTTATATAGTCCTATGGTAAAATTGTCGTAATTTGTTTCTAAAAAAGCTACTTGAACCGCGTTTGATTCACTCATGAACAAAGGCATATTAAAGGAGGATGTTCCATTGACGGCTAATGCCGATTGAAGGTCGGGTGTGTTAAATTTTCCGTCTTCTACCCTAAAAGCAAAGAGCAAGCGTAAATTGGTATTATAACCGCTATATGAAAAAGTTGCTTGTGAATAATCGCTTGAAATAATTAATGTTATCGCGGCATTGTTGAAATTCGGATCGTAAATTGTGATAAGATGTCCGCTTGAATTGCTTATAATATCATAAGCCGCTACTGCGTGTTTTCCGATACTACATTCAAATCCGATAATAACAGGGAATTGACTGGATGTAACATTATCAACGATTTTTTTATTTACTTCCGCATCAGATAAAGATTTATTTGCCTCTATGGCAGTTTTTGTTGTTTTAGAATGTTGTAAAAGGTGATAATAATTTATGAGACTCTCAACCTGCAAATCGGTATTCGGATTAGCCATATCGCGGGTATTTTTTACAGAACTCAATGTTCCCGGCATATCAATTTCCCCGGCACTAATCAAAGCCGCAACAGCTGACATTCCAAAACACGAGCCCGCCCACCCATTGATTTTCTGCCAACAAATACGCGCTCCGTGAATTATATCATTGCCGGCTAAAAGAATCGAATAATAATCATCTCGGATATCATAATCATGGAATAGACCATTGTTGTCGCCGTCACCGATAAAGTAATCGTGATAATTCACAAAATTAAATGTGTCAGTTTTGAAATTAAATCCCCGAGAATTTTCATCATCATTCAGACTTTTGAATGGAATATTATTTGTGTAAGCATAGTTTTCGGCATAAGAACCGGTGACACCGTAGATTGTTAGGAAAGGGCAGTCGGAAAACATTATGGTGCTTTCTATACTTGTCACACTTTCGGGGATTGTAATGCTTGTGAGAGAAGTACTGTTAATAAATGCACCGCGGTATATATGTGTCAGACTGTCGGGAATTGTCAAGTTTGTGAGGTATTTATGGTTTTGAAATGCATACATACCTATACTTACTACGCCATTAGGAATAATATAGTCACTGTTTCTTTTTCCTTCCGGATAACACACTAAAGTTTTTTTATTATAATAGCTTTCGTTGTCGTCAGAAAACAGTACACCGTCTATGCTTTCAAATGTTGAATTTTCCGCATCGACAATTATATTTGTCAGAGATGTGCAGCCGCCAAATGCACTCAAGCCGATACTTGACACACCGCTGCCTATATTTACGTTTATGAGCGATGTACAATGGGCAAATGCAGTCCCTGATATACCTACTACACTGTCAGGAATTATTACGCTTATGAGAGAGGTACAACCCCAAAACGCCATTTCATCAATGATTTCAACACTTTCGGGGATTGTTATGCGGTTAAGAGATATGCAATCCTGAAACGCACCTATTCCGATATATGTTACGCCGGCGGGGATTGTTACGTCAGTGAGGGAATTACATCCGGAAAGTGCTTGATTGCCTATACTCGTAATAGTAAACCCCGCCGCCTCAATCTCAGCAAACGCCGCTTCCAATTCACTATCACTAAAGCTTTTCCACCATTGGGAAGATATTATAGTAGCTTCATCACCCGAAATTTTATATGTAAGCACCCCTGCCGTAAGCGATTCACCCGCCATTATAACCGCTGTTTCCGCTTCTTCAGTGGTTTCATTTACATCTGATAAATCTAAGTCTTCTTGTGCTGTTACACTTGGTAAAACAGAAACAGTCATACAAACCGCTAAAAACATACTCAAAATAGATTTAAAAGCCTTGTTCATCTGTTCCTCCGTTTGTAACTTAAAATAATGCTGAAAATACATTTGTGCGCAAATATTATACTTAGATATATTTACACAGATAAAGTATACCACATTAAAAAAGAAAAAGTGTGAAAAAAATGTTAACTAATTAATAACTGTTCGAATTTCTGAAATAAATGATTCTATTTCTGCTTGACTATCGGAAAAAACTATGATATAATGCTAAGTATAATTTAAAAGCTCCCGAATAAAATATATAATAAGTATTTTTTATGGAATGGAGCTAAAAAATTGGACGAAGTAAATTCCGCGCCGGAGGTTTTGCCGGCTGATGCTACCGCCGCCGAACGTGTGGGCGAGGTTATATCACAGAATTCCAAGCATCTCATTCATTGCCTGAATATCATCGGACAAGTTGAGGGGCACTATATCCTCCCGCCCCAAAACAAAACTACCAAGTATGAACATATAATCCCCGCCCTTGTCGCCATAGAGCAAGACCGCTCCATTGAGGGGCTTATCGTAATTCTGAATACGGTCGGGGGCGATGTCGAAGCGGGGCTTGCTATCGCCGAACTCATTGCCGGTATGAAAACGCCGACTGTTTCGCTCGTCATAGGCGGCGGACACTCAATCGGTGTGCCGCTTGCTGTCGCTTCTAAGAAATCATTCATTGTGCCGTCCGCTACAATGACGATTCACCCTGTGCGCATGAACGGTACTGTTTTGGGTGTAACACAGTCATTCCGCTATTTTGAAAAAATGCAGGACCGCATAACGGATTTTGTATCCAAAAACAGCGGGCTTACTCCCGAACGTTTCAGAAAATTTATGCTCAATACCGGCGAAATGACCATGGATATGGGGACTGTCTTAGACGGCGAAGATGCCGTAAAAGAGGGGCTTATTGACTGTTTAGGCGGTTTGTCGGATGCTATAGATGCTCTTAATTTAATGATTGAAACTACAGAAAAGCGTTATATTTAGTTATAAATAATTGCAGAATTTAATTCTGCATTACATAAAGGTAATAAATGTCAATAATAGAAGCCATCCTACAAGGCATAATTCAGGGTTTGTCTGAATTTTTGCCCATTTCATCAAGCGGACATCTGTCGCTTTTTCAGCATTTTTTCGGGTTGTCAGGTGAAACGGCGGTGCTCACCGTTTTAGTTATGCACCTCGGTACGCTTGTCGCTGTTTTTGTTGCATTCAGACAGAAGATTTACGAACTCATATTTGAGGCATTTTCACTGCTCCGCGACATCTTTACGCTCAAATTCTCGTGGAAACGCATGAACGGGAACAGGCGCATGATTATAATGATTATCGTGTCTATATTGCCGCTCTTTGGATTTTACATATTCCGCAATTTCTTTGAAGTTTTGGCTTCCGATACGGATATAATCGCAGAGGGGATTTCGTTTTTATACACGTCGCTCCTGCTTTTCATCAGTATTCACTATTCAAAGGGCAACACCAAAACGGCGGGTGAAACTACAGTGCCGTCTGCACTCTTTATCGGCGTATTTCAGGGCGTAGCCTTACTGCCCGGGGTGTCAAGGTCGGGCTCAACTATATCCGCTTCACTGCTTTGCGGTATGAAACGCGAAGATGCTGTAGAATATAGTTTTATACTGGGCATACCTGTTATTTTAGCGGGTGCTTTTACTGAAATTTCAGATGTCGGGCAAAATGTCCGCGTTGATGTTTTACCGCTTGTAGTCGGGGCTTTGACCGCCGCTGTGGTGGGTTTCTTTGCAATAAAACTCATTCAGAAGCTTGTCGTCTCCGACAAATTCAAGATTTTCGCATACTATACAGGTATTTTGGGTATTTTCGTGATAGGGCTTGGCATAGCAGAGATGTTTATTAAAATGCCTTATATGGGTTAATAAAGAAAAAGGTAAAAATGGCAGGAAGTAAAAAAAACAGGACCAAATCCGTTTGGTCGAGTGTACTATTCGCGGCGGGGATTTTGCTGATGGCGTTTTCGCTAATTAAAGGCGAATCGGCGTGGCTTTTTATACATAATGTACTGCTGGGGTGTTTCAGTTTTTCGGCGTACATAATCCCCGTGATATTTATATTTGTGTCTGTGATGATTGCCGTGACAGATGATGAAACGATGAACATTCAAGGGAAAGTCCTTCAATGTTTTGTTTCGGTTTTTTTATTGTCGGGGGCAATTCAAATAATTTTTTCGGGTGAACTTCAAGGGGAAGACCTTTTCAAAGATATTCTCCCGAATCTCTACGAACAGGGTAAAGAACTCAAAGGCGGCGGGATGTTCTCCATCCTTGCGGCGGGTGTACTTTTGCCGCTTTTTCAGCGTGTGGGCGCATCAATTATTATTTGTCTTATAATCTTTGTTTATATCATGATTCTATCGGATAAAACAATACTGGACTTGTGGCGTTGGATCAGAAACGGAGCGAAAGCTTTTGCTTCATTGTTTTCACGCCCTGTATCAGATGAGGATGATGAACTCCCGTACGAAATTTCTGCCGAAACAAAACAAAATATACAATCCGATAATTTTGTACCGCCTCCCGGTGCTGAAAAATCCAAAAAACCTCCGAAACCCGATAAAAAATCCGCATTGAAAATTGCGGAACAGCAAAAGCAATTCGACGTGGATATCCCTTTGCCTGTCAGTGAAACAATTACAGAAGATGAGGAACTCCCGTTTGATATTACCGAACCGCGCAGCGCAGCACTTCCGAAAACGGCGGTACTCAAATCAGAACCCGAACTTGCCGGTAAAAAGGACAATGCAGAACTCTCGGAAATTGTAAAAAAAGCCGCCCTCGAAGCCGAAGAACGCCGCCGCCGCAACCCGGCTGTCTTTGAAGAAAAAGACTTAGGCACTGAAAAAACCAAACATTCAACCCTTGCGTCAAATAAAATTACGCAAGAAGCGGATATGGCAATCTTAAACGCGCCTACTGCCGCCGATATCCAAAAAGAAATTGATGTAAAAGCGGCGGTTGTGGTGTATAAATTCCCGCCGATAGGGCTTTTGAAACAGGCTAACAACGAGATTAATTCAGAATCCGCCGAAGCCGAAATGTCCCAAAATGCCGATACCCTTGTTGAAACACTCAAGAGTTTCGGCGTTCAGACGCGCATTGTGGATATTCACAGAGGACCGACTGTAACGCGGTATGAAATTCAGCCCTCGGCGGGCGTGAAGATTTCAAAAATCACGAATCTGTCGGACGATATAGCACTCAATCTTGCGGCGGCGGGTGTGCGTATTGAAGCGCCGATACCGGGGAAAGCCGCTGTCGGCGTTGAAGTCCCGAATAAGGTAAAAGATATAGTTTCGCTCCGTGAACTGATTGAAAGCTCCGATTTTCAGAGTAACAAGAGTAAGCTCTCTTTTGTCGCGGGGAAAAATATCGACGGCGAGGTAATTATAGGCGACATCGCGAAAATGCCCCATGTGATTATCGCCGGAACGACAGGTTCAGGTAAATCTGTTTGTACAAACAGTATAATAATGAGTATATTATATAATGCGTCGCCTGATGATGTGCGAATGGTTTTGATTGACCCTAAAATGGTTGAATTCAAGACCTATGACGGCATACCGCATTTGCTCATTCCGGTGGTTACAGACCCGCGCAAAGCCGCTGGTGCGCTGTCGTGGGCGGTTCAGGAGATGCTCAAGCGTTATAAACTCTTTGCCGATAATAATGTCCGCGACCTTTCGGGGTTTAATGAAATGGCGGCGGGGATTGACGGCATGGAGACTTTGCCGCGTATTGTCATTGTGATTGACGAGTTAGCCGATTTAATGATGGCGGCGGCGAATGAAGTGGAAGACTCGATATGCCGTTTGGCGCAAATGGCGCGTGCAGCGGGGATGCACCTAATTATAGCTACCCAGCGCCCGACTGTTGATGTAATAACAGGGCTTATTAAGGCGAACATTCCGTCGCGAATAGCTCTCACGGTGTCGAGTTCTGTGGACAGCCGTACGATAATTGATTCAGCGGGGGCTGAAAAACTCCTCGGGAACGGCGATATGCTGTATTTTCCGTCGGGGGTTCCGAAACCTATGCGGCTGCAGGGGTGTTATGTGTCAACAAAAGAGGTTGAGGCGGTTGTAAATTTCATTAAAAACGGTGTTGAAGTCGAATATTCGGCTGAAATTATCGAAGAAATTGAAAAGAATATGCCTACCGTAAAAATTGAAAGAATTACAACAACCGAAGAAGAACCAACGGACGGCGACATCACAGACCGTGCGGTCGAGTGTCTGATTGACGCGGGGCAAGCTTCTGTCTCGTATTTACAAAGGAAACTCAAACTCGGCTACGCCCGCGCCGCCCGTATTATGGACGATTTAGAGGCTTTGGGGGTAGTAGGACCATATGAGGGCGCAAAACCCCGTGCGGTACTGTTTACACGCGAACAGTGGATGCAGAGGAAACTGCTTAACGTCGATAAAACAGAAAGTCAGACATCAGAAATCAGATAAGAAAAACCTCTGCCGCTAAATTTTTGCGGCAGAGGTTTTATTTTTAAACTCATAAATCTGATTTCTGACTTCTGTTATTCTGACTTCTGTGTTGATTTCTGTGTTTTTAAATATTCTTTGAGAATCGTCATCAATTCCGACCGCTCAATAGGTTTGCCGAGGTGGATATTCATACCGGCTTCTAAGCAGTTGCTTACGTCATCTTTGAAGACGTTCGCGGTCATGGCTATAATGGGCACATCCTCACAACCGGGAGCACCCGATTCGCGTATGCGGCGGGTTGCCTCAAGACCGTCCATCACAGGCATTTGAACATCCATCAGGATGCAGTCGAAATTGTGTTTTGCGGTATAAATTTCGCGGGCTTCGTTGCCGTTTTCGGCGAATACGACTTTCGCGCCTGTGTCTTCAATCATTACGCCGACAATTTCACGATTTATTTCAATATCATCAACAACAAGAATACGTTTGCCTGTGAAATCAGGTGTTTCCGATTCGCCGACTTCGGGTTTTATGTTTTCGGGATTGCCGATAAGTAAATCTATATCAAAGAAGAATGTCGAACCCTTGCCCGGAGTAGACGTGAAATCTATCTTGCCTTCCATTGCACCGACTATAGACTGTGAAATAGACAGTCCTAAGCCTGTGCCGCCGAAACGCCTTGTTGTCGCCGCGTCTGCTTGTTCAAACGGGTGAAAAATCCTGCTGCGTTCGCTTTCGGTGATGCCTATTCCTGTATCGGATATGGCAATATAAATCCGCCGATGTTCGCCGAGGGCGTACTTGAGTTTGGTGGTTATCGTGATTGTACCGCGTTCGGGCGTGAATTTAACGGCATTTCCCATTAGATTCATCATAACCTGAGTGAGTCTGTGACAATCGGTGAAAACTACAGCGGGGATTTCGGGGTCTTCGTTTAACACTAATTTGAGCTTTTTCTCGCTCATACGCCCCGCAAAACTGCCTGTTACGCCGTTTATCATCTCATGCCAGCGGAAATCATGCGGCGAAAGATGCAGCTTATCTGCTTCAATCTTAGAGATATCGAGAACGTCATTAATAACAGAGAGCAGGTGCATTGACGAAAAGTTTATACGCCTAAGACACTCGTCCTTTTTTTCTTCATCAGAGCGCAATGCGATATCGGTAAGCCCTGTAATGGCATGGAGAGGGGTTCTGATTTCGTGGCTGACGCTTGAGAGGAAACGGGATTTCGCTAAAGAGGCTTCACGGCTGCTTAAGGCTTGTTTGCGATACATAAGTATCATAATGATACCGGCGGCAAAAGTTAAAATAATTACCGCAATATGTATATAGGTTAAAGAGTTAACATAAGCTGTGTGAGCATTGATGTTGTCACGCTGAATGTCAACGCCCGCTAAGTATCGAATTCTGCCGTCTGCCGAATAAACCGGGGCATATGCGCTGAAAAAGCTGTCAAATTCAAACCCGTCTTCCGCAGTGAAAATTTCGGCTACATCCCCGGTATCGGTATCGGAATATTCGCCGTCATAGGTTGTCGCCGCAGTACCAGCTTCCGCTCTTTTTGAGGCGCTGTCATCGGTAAATGCCAACCCCGGGTAAACGGCTGTATCGCCGGTGTCACTGTCGATAACATATTCCTTTTTGCCGTCGGGTAAAATGCGGATGTAATATGTAAACATCAGTTCGTTGCTGTCTGAAAATGACGTTAAACGCCGTTTGAGTGCCGAATGTGAATAAACATCTTCAGGCGTTTTAATTTCGTCCAGTTCGGCAGTGTCAACCATTTCGGCAGCGGCAATCGCGGAGGATTTTGCGTGTGAGCGCATTTGCTGTAAGATTATTCTTGTTGACTCGTTTGATGCATTAGCTGTGAGTACCGTAACTACAACCATTGAAACGACACAAAGGATTAACAGTACAGCGAGCAGAACGGATTCAAGTTTGTTTTTCTTCATTTTTTTCTCTTTTTAAACTCAAAAAATCCAATATAAAGCTGTTCAAATATGTTTTTTGTTACCGAATTTCGTTTGGTGTTAAGATTTCTTCTAAAGCGTCATGGAAAACTTTGTATACATCAGGGTATTTATGTTTTGTGCGGACAGGTCGCAATTCTTTATCCGTGAAAAAATGCTCAGACGTACCTGTAGCGCAAAGCACACCGGTGTCGGCATTTATAACGGTATATGAGACTTTGAGATTAAATCCGTTGAACTCTTTAATTGTCGGCATTATTTCCACATTGTCGCCGAAACGAACGGCATTTTTAAATTCTACCGAAACGCCTCTGACGGGAATCATCAAGCCTTCACTTTCCATTCGCTCATAAGGGTAACCTGCTTGTGCTAAAAAGTCAAGCCTTGTGTCTTCAAAACGGCGTATATAATTTGAGTGATGAACAATCCCCATAGCATCTGTTTCATAATAATGGGGTGTAAATCTGTAAGGTTTATACATAATACGTAAGCTCTGTTATTTTTTTATACTTTAGTAAGTGGCTTAAGGTAATTTATTCAACTGCCGCTGTTGTGGTGGTGGTTGTGGTACTTTCATCTGTCGCAGACGTACCGGCAAGGTCGGACGGGGGCGCAAGCGGCGTTTTAACGTCTTTACTCATCAGTTTTATTGAAAAATGAGTGCCGTAGTAGTCTGAAACACCATTGATTTCTTCATAAGTATATGTCGCATTAAAAGTTATGGTAAAACTGGGGTTATCAATAACTTCCGTAAGATTAAGTTCTTGGTCAATATCTTCTACGCCCTCCATTGTTCCGACAGACGGCGCGGAGTATTTATCTGTGAGGGCTTTTACTGTACTTTGATAAAACTCTACGGCGATATTACGCGGCACAGTACAGTAAACCTCCTGCATATATCCTTCAAGCACCTTCACGTCAGGCACTCCGCTGTCTTTGAGGTAATACGTAATTATAGAGTCATCAACCGAATAATAGGGGTCGTCGAGGGGTATTAAATCACGCAGAGACTGAATTTCCGTATCTGTGTTAAAACCCCAGATTTCGTAGTCGCTCTGATAGTTAACTTTAACATCATCGGGCATCATAGTCAAAAGTTTTGTTTCGGTCATACCGATTCTGACTTTTGTGAGAATACCGCTGTATGAGGCTTCTCCTGTTTGCCCGTCAGCGGGCGTATCGCCGTCTTCGCCGCAGGCAGTCAAAGCTATACAGATTGTGAGACATAATATTACGGCTAAAAGTTGTTTCAATTTTGAGAAAGTCATAAATACTCCAAATACAGAAGACAGAAACCGGATATGATTTATCTGTTATCTGTATTTAATTTATTAAATCAGTGAATTAAATATATTATATTATAATACATTTTTCGGCGAATGTCAATAGGTAAAATCAAAATGTTTCAATTTTCAAAATTATGACAGTGATTTAGCCGCCTCTGCTGCTTCTTCAAATTCAGATATCATAATTTTCAGTGAAATTTCCGATAAGACGGACAGCGTTTCTGCGGCGGGGTTTTGGGCTTTGATTTCGGCGATAATGTCATTCGCCGTTTTTTCGTCATAATTTTCACAGGCTGAAATTAATTTTTCGGCATACTCGGGATTAACGGCTGGAAAATCCGTTATCGCCGTCTTTGATGTTTGCGGTGAAATTTCTGTCACATATACCTTTAAATCATCTAAAAATGCGGGTAATTTTTTATGTATAGTCTCTGTTTCTTCCGCTTTCGCGGCGAATTCAAGTTCTTTTGCGCGTTCTGACAAGGTGAAATTACCCATATTGGCGAGGGCAGATTTCATAGCATGGGCTGTAATCTCAAATAATTTTATGTCATTCAAAGCACTGTCAGGCAATACTTTAAAGGCATTTTGGGCATCAAGTATGAATAATTCGGTTAATTTTTTGGGGGGCGGGGCGATGTGGACATCACCCCCTACATTATCTGTATTCGGTATTCTGTATTTTGTGTTAATGAATTTTATCAAAACATCATTAAGTGCCTTTTTATCAATCGGTTTTGAAATATAACCGTCAAAACCGTTACTTAAAAACATTTTATCAGCACCGATTAAAGCGTTCGCCGTCAAAGCGACAATCGGCTTTGTATAGCCGCTTTCGCGAAGTCTTTTAACCGTTTCTACGCCGTCCATTTGCGGCATCATATGGTCCATAAAAATTATGTCAAAGGCAGCACCGCCGTTTATTATTTCAATTGCTTCAAATCCCGACGAAGCGGCTGTAATATTCAGTCCGTAAACCTCAAGAAACCCTTCTGCTACATAGAGGTTTGTCGCATTATCATCAACGACCAAAACTTTACCGTTTGGTATGGGCGTAATCTTTAAATCATCTGCTGAATGTCTTGTGCTTAAGTAGTTAAAACTGCCGAGTTTACGCGCCGCTTCTTCGCCGATAACATCAGTGTTTTCAGTGCGTCTTTGCGGTATCACAGCGGTGAATGTTGAACCGCTGCCGAGCTGTGAAGCGACCTCAAGCGTTCCGCCCATTTTATCAAGCAAAGTCCGAGTAATATTCATACCCAACCCCGTGCCCTCGATACTCACATTCGCATTTTCATTAAAGCGCGCATACGCTTCGCCGAGTTTTTTAACGCTTTCGGGCGATAACCCCTGACCTGTGTCGGAGATAGTAAAGACAAGGCTGTCACCGAAAAGTTTTACGGAAAATTTGACATAGCCCTCTGTTGTATATTTAAACGCATTCGACAGCAGATTATTGAGGATTTGTTTTGTATGAAGAGGGTCCCCGATAAGTTCAGCGGGGATATTCGGGTCTATTTCGGGGAGAAATTCAATGGGCTTTGAACCTATGCGCGTGACGTTTAAAACCATTGTGTCATTAATCATTGACGCGAAATCATAGGGCACGTTTATAATTTCAACTTTGCCGCTTTCGATTTTTGAAAAATCTAAAATATCATTGATGATATCAAGCAGACTTTTTCCGCTTGAATAAATCATCTCAAAAGTCCGCCGCATTTCATCATTCGTGTTCTTATCAAGCTCAATTTGCGCAAGCCCCAAAATGCCGTTTATGGGCGTTCGGATTTCGTGTGACATATTCGCTAAGAAGCTTGATTTTTCTTTGTTTGCGCGTTCGGCTTCGAGTTTTTGTTTTTCCTTTTCTTCTGCCGCGTGGCGGGCTTGTTGTTCTAATTCAATTGTATTTTGAAGAGCAACTTTAGTTCGGCGCATTTCGTTTACAAATGCTACCAGTAAAAACAAACAGGTATAGAGGTATTCAAGGTTTAAAAATATATCGGTTAAATCCGCGCCCCAAAAGAAATTAACGATTTTAAATACTGCCCAGCCGACAGGCATAGTTATACTTGACAGGAAAAAGTTACCGTTTACAGTGAGAATCAGAGTATAAAACGTTGCTCTTTTTTTATTGAATACTTGTAAATATCCCAGTCTGGCGATTATAACACATACAAATGACCAAACAATCGGAAAAAGGAATGTAATAACAGTAAAGGGCAGAATTAAGAACTGAAATTCTTTAAAGTACCCACTTTTTAAATCCCTGTAGTCCGCATTTATAAATGATGAATATGCAAATAAACCGGAAATTAAATCAAATATTACAGTTATTATAAGCGGAATTGTAATGATTGAAAATAATTTTGAAAATCTTTTCCCTTTGCCGTTTTTCTTTGGTTTGAAAACGGGAGTTTTTGTAATTGCTAACATCATTAAGAGGGGCGTTATATAAATTACAACAGAGGATATACTGTCAAGAATAAAAATGTAAAAGTCAAATTTTTCACTATCTTCAAAAAGAGGGTGTAAAAACCATGCATCTTCTAAAACACTAACCGCCGCCGCTGCCGCGAATGGCGTATAAATTTTCCAAAGCTTTGTATTGCCGCTGTCGCCGGCTGCAAATATAAGCCCCAAAACAGCACAGCCGAGCATCATTCCCGCACTGATATAATAGATTACGGGAATTTCAGAATAGGTCTCTAAAAATTTCGCGATGATTATAAGGACAGTCGGCACAATGATAGCGGTTAGCAGCAATATTTCGTTATTACCGTAACCTTTTGGTATTGTATTTTCTTGATTTTCCATAAATCACCGCTTCGATTTTCTGCTAACTTTTTCAAATTCATCTGCCGCCGCTAAGAATTCTTTTACTAAAACAGGGTCGAAATGAGTTCCCGATTCACTCACAATGATTTCTACAGCCTTTTCGTGCGGCAAAGCCTCTTTATAAGGGCGCGTACTTGTTAAAGCATCATAAACGTCGGCAATAGCCATAATCCGCCCCTGAAGCGGAATATCATTCCCCGAAAGCCCGTAAGGATAACCGCCGCCGTCCCATTTTTCATGATGAAACCCCGCAAAGAATTTAGCATATTCCAAAAAGCCGTCGTCGTTTGTATATTCCATTATTTCATCAATAATAGCTTCACCCTTGAGAGCATGGGTTTTCATAACAGCGAATTCTTCATCACTCAGTTTCCCGGGTTTATTAAGGATAGCATCAGGGATGGAAATTTTACCTATATCATGAAGCTGAGCGGATGGGAGCATAAGTTCAATGTCCCATTTTGAAACTTCTGTTGCATAAACGCCTGTTTCTTTGAGTCTGTCAAGCAGAATACCGAGGTAAATCTGTGTGCGCTCAATATGTGCGCCGGTTGTGGAATCTCTGTTTTCGACAAGGTCTGCTATAACGCCGAGCATGGCGTTTTGTATATGCCGCAGTTCGCCTTTGGCTTCTTTAATCAGTACATCTGTCGAAATTTGAAGCTGTATACGCCGTCTCAAAGTCGGTATTGCAAAGGGTTTTAATATAAAATCAACAGCACCGAGGTCAAAACCCTTTACTTCAATTTGCGGGTCGCTGATGCTTGTAATAAATATAATGGGAATATCTGAATAAATCGGTTCGGATTTCAGCATTTTAATAGCTTCAAAGCCGTCCATGTCGGGCATATTAATGTCCAGTAAGATTAAATCCGGGCGGATTTTTTTAAGCATAGAAAACATTTTTTCGGCAGACTGCATGGCGAATGTCCGATAAAGTCCGCCTAAGGCTTCTTTCGCCGCACCTAAATTCGTGAGATTATCATCGACTATGTAGATTGTTTTCATTAAAATTACCCTTTTATTACTGATATGAACCTTAATTGTTTAAATTATAGCACAATTTTTATCGTAACGCAAGAGTTTATGAATTTTTTTAATATGTATTTTAATCAATCATTTAAATGTGCAAAAATTTATTAAAAAAAATTAAGAAAATTTTATATTTCCTATTGACATCAGTAAAATTCTGTGATATAATATAGTAAAATATTCGTAACGAGGCATCTAACCCTAATTGGATATGGTGGAAGCCGAAAAATTTATTATTGTGAGGTACAAAATGGCATTCAAAAAACTTAAACGACTGACGTGTATACTGCTGACAGCTTTGATGGCGATATCGCTTTGTGCGTTCCCGGCGGTGGCATTGGACGAAGACCCTGATCAGGATTCAACTCCTCCTGATTATGAAATCATTAGGTTTGAAATCCATCCGGAATATAAAAGACTCACTGTTATAAACCCTGAGTATGACCCGACTATTAATTTCGGTGACCCCGGTGTTGAAGACACTGATTTAAGACCGCTTCAAGAACTTTGGTTAAATGTAAGTGACGACGGTAAAATACAGGATGCATGGAATACTCAGCTTTTTACCGGAACTATAACCTGCGATTTTACGACATCATCAGTTACAATGGAAAACGTAAATTTTAATTACAGCGGTGAACTTTTGAGTGAATGTGTCGTACAAGTCGGATATTTTTATGACCCGTTAAATCTTGAACTTATAGGTACAAATACTTTTAATATTCATGCTACAGGCGGCACCGGCTCATGTGATGCTTTCGTTATCGACCCTCGGGGTGCGATTGTCTCGGGCAGCGGCTCGCTTAACGTTAATGTTTCAACTGATGATTTCTACATAGACGCTGTTGATGCCGATGAATTGGTATTAAACGGAGCTACAATAAATATTAATGCAAATGATGATGACGTATACGGCTTAGAAGTACATAATATAGTCGTAAACAGCGGTGCTCTGAACGTTACTACTAAAAATACATCAGCCTTAGGCTCTAATAATAATATAGAAATCCTCGGCGGTGAGGTTAATCTTAACGTCACAGGGTACGGCACACCGGCGACAGCAGATAAGTTTATAATAAAAGATTCTGTATTTACCGCCAAAACAGCCGGGAATTTCAATGCAATACAAGTAAACGGTGCAGGTGTATACAGCGATTTAGAATTCAGCAACTGTACTATTGAACTTTTCGGTAATCAAGGTATCATATCAAAAAGTGATATTTTCGAGTATGACGACGGTCATTTTTCAGAGGCTTTAGTCGGTGATTCATGGGGTGTCGGTGAACCTGTGACAAGTCTCAATCTCTACGGTACAAAATACGCTAAAATCACGTTCCTTGATAATGGTTCAACCACACCGACATATTTAGTAAGACAATTCTCCGATTCAGGGCGCGGCAGATATGCAGTAGGCGAGACCGTAACAGTTACAGCACCCAATAATGAGCCTTATTTCTTTTTCAGCCACTGGGAAGCAACACCGTATGTTGAATTTGCAGACTTTGAAGCAAAAACTACAACATTCATAATGCCGAATTACCATGTGACAATCAAAGCAGTTGAGACTTATGATAATATGGAAGAAGACAACAGCGGCAACGAAACTAATAACAACAATACGAACACCCCGAGCACACCGAGTACCCCGAGTACACCAAGCACCCCGAGTACACCGAGCACACCGAGTACGGCAGACACTTCATCTGCAACGCCTGCTCCCGAGGTTAAAGCGGCAGTAAACACATCAGGCGCACTCAACAGTACCGAAACGGCGAAAGAAATCACCAAAATTGTAGATACACTCAAAGATGATGAACCTGTACAAATTACTCTCGCTGATGATACAGTCGGTATTTCGGCTTCTGCTGCAAGCAAACTTTTAAAAGCGGCAGACGGACACGATGTTGTAGTAGGGTTTGATGTTAAAAAAGACGGCGAAACAGTCGGCAGTATTACAACAAAACTCACAAACGGCAAACAGATTTTAACCGGTATAAATTTTGAAAGCAAACGGATTGACAATGCTTTAAAACTTGCAACCAAAATGTACGGCGGCAGAGGCTGGGAAGCACTCGGAGCGTTTGAAACCAAACAAGTAAACGGTTTTGAAGGTATTGCGGACATTTCCGTAAGTCTTGAGGCGTTAGGGATTACGGCAGAGGAAGGCGAAACGCTTTATGTTGCTATAGCAAGCAATGAAAACAGCGGTTGGTACCAAACCAAAGCTACGGTTAAAAACGGTAAACTCGTCTTTAAAACACAACAATCAGGCACAATGATGGTTTCAAGAACGAATCTTATAAGTTAGAATACAGAGTACAGAATACAGAATACAGAGCGGCTGAATACCTTAAATTCAGCTAATATGAAAACCGCGTTAACACCTTAAAGGTAAGTAACGCGGTTTTCGTTTTATCCATGTTTAAGAGAAATCGTCGCTCTGACCTCTGACCTCTGACTTCTGTCATATCGCGTGTCGTTTCCACCGTCCCTGTTTATAGAACACCATAGAGAGGACGGAGGAGATTGTCCAGCCTGTTATCCAGCCGATACAGAGGGAGTATTCACCGATGAAGGGATTTAGAGCATACACCATAATTACGCGTAAGAGCAGGTCTACGAATGTGGCAATCATAAAGGTTTTCATTGAACCCGCGCCGCGCAGAATACAGTCACAGACAAGCTTTGTCGCTAAAATCAGATAGAACGGCGCGCATACTCTGACAAAGAAACTGCTTATGTTCATCGCTTCAATCAGGGCGGCGGCTTCGGCGGCGGTTTGAGTAACTGCATTGCCGTTATCCATGAATAGCGCGGTGAAAAACTGAGGGGCAATGACAAACGCCAACACAAACGGCAAAACAATTATGATTTCAAGCATCAAACCCGCTTTAAAACCGCGGGGCACACGGTCTAACTTCTGTGCACCGATGTTTTGGGCGGTGAAAGAGGCAACACCGTTCGCGGCAGTACCCATTGAGGTTATGGCGAATACGTTGAGCCTGAAACCTACGGAGAAACCCGCTACAGCCGCCGCGCCCATGCTGTTTATCACGGCTTGAACCATTATATTCCCGACTGAAACAAAACTGCTTTGCAGGATAGCAGGGACTGATACTAAAGTGAGCTTTCGTAAGGTTTTCGGGGAGAATTTCGGGATTTTATGAGTGCGGACTAAATTCATACGGTGAATTCGGCGCATAAGAACGATAAATGATAAAATCGCCGCAATCCCTTGCGCAATAAATGTTGCCCACGCGATACCTGCTAACCCGAAGTCAACTACAGTTACAAACAGCGTGGAAAGGATTACATTGAAGATACTGGAAAAGATGAGAAAGTAAAGAGGCGTTTTAGAGTCGCCGAGAGCGGTGAAGATACCGTTACAGGTGTTGTAGATGAACATGAAAAACATCCCGTAAAAGTAAATATTTAAGTAAATTTGTGAATCATTCAAGATATCGGCAGGCGTATCAAGCTGTAAGAGAATGGGGCGGCATAAAATTACGCCTCCCGCTGTGAGTATCAGCGATAAAACCGACGCGGAAATGACGGAGGTTGACACCGCGCATTTGAGGTGCGGGCGTTTTTTTGCCCCGAACGTCTGCGAAATTATGACTGCACAACCGGCATTAAAGCCGTTTGCGACTTGCATAAACAGCATAGTTATCGGGTATGACGCGCCGATCGCCGAAAGCGCGTTTTGATTTATGAAACGCCCGGCGATAACACTGTCGGCTATGTTATAAAACTGCTGAAAAACTACGCTGATAAGCATAGGTACGACAAACCGCCATAAAATACTGAACGGTTTGCCTTGGGTTAAATCTTTGTTCATTGTATAATCTTCCGAAAATTAAAATCCAAAATCAGAATATAAGTATAACACATTTATTTTGAATTTTCAAGTATTTTTTTATACAAATTATGTGGTTTTATAAGTGTGTGTGTTTATGAGATTTGTAGGGTCGCCCGCCCTCGGTCGCCCGCACACTCAAACTTGCTTCGGGCGTGCCCGACAGGGCTGTAGGGGCGAACTTTGTTCGCCCGTTCTCGAACAATTCGTTTATACCAAACGGGCGACCACAGGTCGCCCCTACTACCCAGCACCAATAAAAACTTGACAAAGCTCAAAAAATATGATACACTAAAAGAAAAACTAAGGAGTGTATCAAAATGTCAATGTCGGCGCCATATCTGAGTGAAGAACAGAGGGAA
>JAISHV010000007.1 GCA_031262495.1 Ruminococcus sp. | reverse complement strand
AGGGGGCGGCTATCTGAGGCGGTATTACCCCGCCGCCCCCTCTCCCTCTCACCCCCGACACCCCCCTCTCCCTCTCCCCCTGCGGAGTTGCTAAGCTGCGCGATTAAGTCTTACTCACCTTTTTTGTATATTCACTTCAAGCAACATACAAGAAAAAATATCCAATGAGTTCATAAGTGTAAAATTTAAGTTGGTGCTGGGTAGTAGGGGCGCACTGTGTTCGCCCGTTCACTGCGCTTTATCAAAATGACGTGCGGTTTAATGATAAACAAGGCGTTCATAATCTGTATTCTGTATTCTGTATTCTGTAATCTGTATTCTGTTAAACCGTCGGATACCACAACGCAACGTGTTCTTCCGTAACTTCTACAACCTCTGAATTGAGTCTGATAGGGAGATTATAGGATTCGTCGCCGTAGGTTTGAATTACGTAATATTTACCCGGGGTTGTGGGCTTAAACTGAATTATGTCATAATTCGCATCGGCGGATTCCTTGTCGGCGGCGGACGGAGCTGAGCCCTCGCACTTCATCCATACATATTGTGCACCGTCTGTCGGGTTTTTGTCTTCATAGAGGAAACCCATGCTCGGCAGCGGGAAAAGAATTTCAATGGTGTTTGTATCGCTTATCGCCGGTGCAGTCGCTACGCCGCCGTCTGTGTCGATTTCTACTGACGGGTTTGCGGGAATGGATAGAATTGCCATGCCGTTGCTGGTGAAAGTGAGCGGCGTGCCTTGTTTACCGGTCTCGGGTTGTATGCGCACGCGGGTTTTCGGCGCATACCCGCCGGCAGCCGCATTGTCAGGATAGAAGTATGTCACGCCGTCAGGCAAGGGTGCGCCCGGGTCGGTATCAATTAATTTTCCGTTTTTTATCCTTGTATAGCCGTAAATCGCACGGTCGGAGCTGATTTGCGGTACGTCTATCCACGTATTGCCTTGGTCGCTTGAAATTTCAACATGAAGTCCCGCCGGAATAATCAGTCCCTCTGCATCAACGCCGTCAATTTCACTGACATCGCCGACTTGAATTGTTTCTCTTATTTCTTCGGACATATGCGTTATCGTCGGCAGAGTTAAAGTAATTATCGCGGATGCGGAATTGGTTTCTGTCTCTGCTTTTCGGATGTAAATTTTATTCAATTTGTCGGTTTTAGTTGTCGGTAAAACGGATGCCGTTTCTGTTGTAAATTGCCAGAAATCCTCTATTTCAACGTCGTAAGGCTCGTTATCTTCATCAAGATAAATTACCGTTTCTGAGCCTGTAAACGCTGTGCCTGTCTTGTACCACGTCTTTTTGTCAAGTGAAATTTGATACGGAGTATATTTGCCCAGCATTACGAAATTTTTCTTAGTGCTGTCAATTTCTACAAGATTCAATAAGCCGGTCAGGTTATCATAACTGAAACTGATGTCGCCTTTTGCGGGGAGTGAACTGCTTTTGAGCGGCTTTCCTATTTCGGCTCTGCGGGACAATTTAATTTCAACAGGCTTTGACGGCGCGAAAATATTCTGAACAGAACCTGTCGATTTAACATTCGCCTTGACGCGGATTTTCATGATGTAACCGTCTGATTCGCTCGTCACCGGCGGCGTGAAACTCGTCCCCGACACGTCGAACACGCCGTAGTCGTCTCCGCTGATGCCGTCCATGGGTTTCCAAGTGATATTAGTCCAATTTTTTATTATTTTTTCAGGTTTGGTGATTTTGCCTTTTGAATTGACGACTTCCGGGTCTATAATTTGGTATTGCAGGGTATTATTCGGGTTCTGTTTTTCGGATGTTTCGCCGTATGCGAAAGGAATTGATGATGCCGAATAGCCGTCGCCTATGACAGATTGCCCGACTATTTCGGTGTCGGCTTCTTCCGTTTTGGGTTCGGCAAAGCCAGATGTGCCTTTTTTCAGCTCAACTTTTATGTATTCTTTTTCGCCGATTTCAATTTTTGTAAGCCCTGAAATTTCAGCAGAAACTGGGATTTCGACCACTTTCCAGTGCGAAGCGCGCTTGTTATAAGTCGCCTTGGTGCGGAATGCGGCGAATTCGCCGTCAATGTCACCGAAAGGCATATTCGCCGTTTCGGTTGTACTAATGCCGTCTTCCCATTTGTCGGTGAAAATCATGTATTCGGTCGCGGCCGCTTTTGTGCCCTTGTAAACCCCATTGTTGTAGTCTATGGTAATTTTGGGTGCGGCAGGTGAAGCCGGGATTTTTAGGGTTGCCGTTTTTGACATAGGACCGAAATTTTCCGTGCCCTCTTGTAATCCGCTCCCGAGTTCTTTTTCAGTATAAGCTACGCTGATTTTCGCGGCATTATTCCCGGAAATCAAGTCTGTAATTTCGGAATCAACATACCCCGAACCGGTTTCGACAGGGACTTCAAGCGGTGCAACACTGTCTACAGTCCAAAAATAGTAATTCCTGTAGGTTTCGGATTTTTTTATATAAATTTTCCCGTCGGCGGGGTTATAAGTGACATCCTTTTGCTGTGAAATTTCCGCTCTGAATAAAGCCGTATTAATGCTGTCAACCGGTTCATCGCCGGTTTTCGCGGTTTTGAAAGCGGCTGAAACAGTCGGGGCTTTGCCGCGGCTCGCGGGGATTTCGATTACGCCGGCGTTTAAGGTTGTCGCTTGGCGGGTTGTACCTTGTGAAATTTTTGAACCTGCATTTACAATAGGTAAACCGCTGTAAGGGTCAGACGTAACCTCTGAAAATTCAGCGGCTTCGCGGACATAGATAACAGTCGCTGTGTCGCCGTTTTTTCCGTCGGTTTTGATTTGTTTTGTGATGTCGGCTGTATATTTTAAGATTTCGCCGTCATCGTCAAAAACAGGTATCGGGTCAAGCCACGCTGTACCATTAAATGAATATTCGCGGAGTTTGTTTTCCGCGCTGAAAGTGAGGATATCACGCTCGGACGGTCCGACACCGAAATCAATGTCCCAGTCTGTACCGTAACCGCTGATTTTGTTTTGTTGCCACAGGGCTTTCGTAGTGAGTTCATCGCCTACCGCGCCGACTGTAAAAATGCAAAGAAAACTCAAACACACCACTAAAAGAGATAGTAGTTTTTTTGAGATTTTTGATTTTATAAATATTCTTTTTTTCATGAGCATTATTCCTTACTCAATAGAGGGTTAGATGTGAGAAGTTAGGTTGTTTCGCAACTACTTAGCCCGCTTCTTTTCTCAAACCCGGTTGAAAATCTTTTTCAACTTATATTATAAGGTAAACTCACCCATAATATTTTCTATATTATACTACATTCAGTTATCGAATGTAATATATATTTTGTAAATGTTTTTTAGATGTTTTGTGAACGGCAAAAGTAAAGGAAAGCGCACAGCTTTTGGCTGTGCGCTTTGGGAGTTATTTTTTTGGGGGGTAGTTAGAGTTATTCGGATGCGCCTGTGATTGTGATATCGAATGTAAATACTTCATCTGTATCTGCAGTCTTGCCATTTTTAACTGTTGCAGTAACGGTTACTGTTCCTGTAGCTTCGGCTTTAAGTGTCAGTGTAGTACCCGCTAAGGTTGCCTTTGATTCGTCAGTAAGCGAGAATGTGATTTCTTGGCTTGCGCCGCTAGGATCAACAGAGATTCCTCCGAGTTCAACTGCTCCGCCTGCTGTGCCCGTTGTCGGCGCGCCTGTGAGACCTGTTGCTGCTACGAACGGAGTTGCGACTGTAATCTCATAAGTCTTAGTGAAATCATCTTCAGCAGTTGCTCCACCGCCTGTTACTGTAGCGAGAAGTATCAATTTGCCTTCTGTTGTCGGAGTTATCTTTTTATCAGTAATTCCGGCGTGTGTTGCGGTTGTGCCTTCGGTAACGACAGACCACTCAATAGTTGTTACAGTTGCAGTAGAGGGATCAACTGTTGCGCCTGAAAGGTTAATTTCAGTATTCGGTGCTATATTTAATGCAGGTCCGTTTGTAATATCTGATACTGCTACGTGTGCGTCTCCGCCGCCTGTTGAACCGGATTCTTTAATATTAATCGTGAATTCTGCTGTAAAATCTGCGCCATCAGCTCCGCCGCCGGCGATTGTTGCTACTACGATTACATCGCCTGTCACGGAAGATGTCAATTTACCTTCTTCTATAACTGCTGTACTGGAGGTCGTATCTTTTAAAGTCCAAGCAATTGTTTGCTTTGTTGCATTTTCAGGAGCTACCGTAGCAATGAGAGTAAGCGGTTGACCTTTTATACCCTCAGTCGGCGCGCCTGTGATACCTGTTACTGCCACGTCTCCGGTTGCTTCTTCACCGAATGTGATTGTGAATGTCTTTGTGAATGAAGCTGTTAAGGATGTGCCTTTGTCGATTTTAGCCTGTACAACTACTTTACCTGCGCCTGTAACTGTCAGTTTATTGCCGGTTCCTATAGCTGCGCCGGTTGCTGTTGTGCCTTCTGTTACAATAGACCATTCGATTACTTTGTATGTTGCATCGTTCGGAGTTACTGTAGCCGCGAGTACAACTGTAGCATCTTCTTCGGCAGTCGTAGCTGATGTGAGTGTGAGGTCTGATACTGCTACGAATCCGGGTTTCGGGTCTATCGTGATATAGTCAGACGGTACAAATTGTACAGTATCTGTGCCCTTAGCGGATGAATCAGCTTTAACTCTGACTTGGAGCATATACGGTTCTTCTGTTGTACCTGTGAATTTTTCGCCGGTGATATCAAGTACAGCATAGTCAGCACCATCGCCGCCGTCCATGGGTTTAAATGTGATATTAGTCCATTTTTTGATTACTGTGTCTGGAGTGCCCGGAACTGCTTCAACTGCCGCTCTACCCTCAACTGCCTCAACTGCCGCTGCGGTTTCATCTATATCAGCAGTCGCAGGATTATCCTCAACAGCCGCTTTAGCCTCTACTGCCTCTACAGCAGGAATTTCCGGTGTTCCCGGTGTTCCCGGAATAACAACTCTGTATTGGAAGCCGTTTAATGCATTTCCGCCGTAAGCATACGGAAGCATTGAAGCTGTGCCATTGTCACCGCCGGCTGCTTTTGATTTGCCGACAACGCCCGCGCCTACGCCATCTTTAGTTAAGACTGCGTAGCCGGTAATAGCAGAACCATCGCCGTCATATTTTTTAAGCTCAAGTTTTAAATAAGCTTTGCCGTCGATTGTTGTTGTTGTGAACTGGTCGGGAGCTGCGCCTACAGTAGGAATTTCTAACACTTTCCAAGCAGAAGCGCGTTTGTTATAAGTCGCCGATGTGCGGAAAGCTATATGAGTAGCTTTGTCGGAAAGGTCTTTGCTGATGGGCATATTAGCTTCAATAACAGCACCGTCTTCGTTCCATGTTGCCGGCATAGCACCGGCACCCTCGCCGGCGGGGGTAAATGTCATATATTCCATGCCGAGTTTTGTGCCTTTAAATGCGCCGTTTACCCAGTCGATAGTGATTTTCGGAGCGGCAGCTTTCGCGCCTACCGATAAGGTCGCTACTTTAGACATAGGACCGTAAGCATCTGTGCCTGTCGCAAAAACAGTGCTCAGTTCTTTTTCCTGATATGCTACGGAGATTTTAACCGCTGTGTCACTCGTTATAAGATCGCCGAGTTCGGCAACCACGTAATCGGTAGCAGTCGAAGCTACAGTAGCCGTAATCGGTTCTACAGCATCGGGAGTCCAGAAATAATATATTCTGTCCTTGTCTCCTGCTTTAATATAAGCGGAGTTATCCTGAGCGTTAAATGTAACGTCTTTTTGACCTGCAATATCAGCTCTTTTAACTGCACTTATACCGTCAATAGAGTCGGTCAAGTTTGTTTTTGCTTCGCCTGTGAGCTTCTCAACTTTAAACGAAGCGGCAATCTTGGGGGCTGCATCGCGGCTGACAGGTATATTGACAGTCCCGGCATTGTCGGTATTCGGCTGAACGGCAACACCGTCTACAGCTTGTTTGCCGACATTAGCTACAGGGAGGAAACCGTCTTTCGTTGCGCCGATCGGATCGGTTGAAGCACGGCGAACGTAAATCACGAGGGGAGTTTCGTTAGTCCCTTTATCGTTTTTGATTTGTTTTGTAATGTCGGCTCTGTAGGCAAAATCAGCTACATCAACTGTTACGCCGTCAGCTTTATAGGTAGATAAATCAATAAAAGTAGGTTTTAACCATGTTGAACCGTTAAATGAAAATTCTCTTAATGCATAACTATCGTCAAAATAGAGGTAATCCTGTGCGCCGTTACCGGTGCCGAATTCTACCCACCATGTTGATTTGTCAGCTACGCTTGCTATTTTTGCGGTTTCAGCAAGCCATTCAGCCTTTGACGTAAGGTCAGTGCCTGCCGCACCTGCGGACATGATAAGCCCCGTACTTAATACAACCGCACCGAGTGCAGCGACTATAGACGGGAGCAGCCTTTTTCGAGTTCGTTGTTCTTTCATAGTAAAATCCTTTCCTAAAACAGAGGTCAGATGTCAGAAGTCAGAGATCAGAATTTCGGTTGCTTCGCAACCGGATTTCTTCGTTCCGCTTACTGCTCGCACTCTGCTAAATTTGCCGGAAATTGTCCGGCACTCGCCTAAAGTTGTATTCCAAAATTCGTTTTTGTACAACATTTAGGTGTGTTATACCTGTATTCAGGGTATGTTTCCCCCGGATACCTTTACAATTCCATTATAGTATTTAAAACAAATAAAATCATTATATTTAAGTAAATTTATTTTGACTTTTTTGTGAACATTTAAAGGTAATAATTTCCTGAACATTTTGTCTATACGAGTCATAATATGTCATATGAAAGGCGGTGAAATTCACATGGATTATTGTAATGGTTGTCTTTATCCTACAACCCACATAGTTACCTGCGGTGAAACGCTCTACCGCATTGCCGAAAACTACGGCACTACAGTTGAGTGTATCTTACAAAAAAACCCCGGCGTAGCGGCTCTGAACCTCATTATCGGTACAGTTTTAAACATTTGCCGAAATTCGGCAACAGGTTCCGGCGGATGCGGAGGATGCGGAGGATGCGGTTGTAACAGCGGATGCGGCGGTTGTTCCGGTTGTAACAGCGGGTGCAGCAGTTGTTCCGGTTGTTCGAGTTGCGGTTGCAGCTAAACAGAAGTCAGAAATCAGAAGTCAGAGGTCAGATAATGAACGCCCGGATTTTAATTAATCCGGGCGCAATTTTTAATCTGATTTCTGACATCTGATTTCTGACATCTGTGTTTCTTTTTCCGCTTTCGTCGGTTCTAAATACGCGGCATTAAGCGGCTCTGTCCGTGGACAGCCTTGTGCAAATGCAAATTTACATAAATCTTTCGCATACGGCTCATTCGCTTCAATTAATTGAAAATCCTTATATTTTTCACGCAAATTCTCAAATTCAATTTCAGAAAGTACACAATCGGGCACTACAGGGTTTTGAAATTCATCATAAACCCCGCAATACACTGTCCCCGTTCGGGCTTCCTTTTTTACGAAACTTTTATCGCCATGCGTAAACGCGGCGGCGGTTAAATTTGATACACCCGAAACGCGAATATTTTTCCGTGAAAGCACAAGCCCTTTCACACAGGCAATGCCGATACGAATCCCCGTATACGACCCCGGACCGGTGTCAACGGCGATTACGTCAATATCATCAAGGGGTACGCCCGATAAATCAAGGAGCGCGTGAATCATCGGAATCAAAGTTGTGGAATGGGTTTTCGCGGCGGTGATGTTTATTTCCGAAATTTGGTTTGTTTCGGTGTTTAAAAGTGCTACAGAGGCAAGTGTGCCGGAGGTTTCAATGCCGAGAATTTTCAAGTTTTATTATCCTATCGGTTTCGTTAATTACTGAAATTTTAACAAATTTCGTATTTTCGGGTAAAAATTCAGAAATATTTTCAGACCATTCAATAACGCGAATACCGTCTGTGAAATCGTAAAAACCCGTGGTTTCAAGGTCAGCGGCGGAATGTATACGATACATATCAAAATGGTAAAGCGGAATTTCGCCGTCATAGACATTCATAATAGCGAACGTCGGGGAAGTTACCGAATCGGGGTCAATCGACAGGGACGCGCACATTCCGCGCACAAAACAGGTTTTCCCCGCGCCTAAACCGCCGAGCAGTGCGACGGTATCGCCCGCTTTGAGGGTTGAGGCGAAATCAGCGGCGAACTTTTCGGTTTCGGGGGGGGAGTGGGAGATCATAGACATAATTTTTATATGATATTGGGTTAATGATTTGTAGGGGCGGGCGCCCTCGCCCGCCCGCACAACCTAAAATTCCGAGGTTTAGGATTAGTATAAAATTAAATAAATTGTTCATGAAAATTTCAGCCATTTTGAATAAGCGGGCGGGCGAGGGCGCCCGCCCCTACAATTATTTGGGCATATAAAAACAATCGTCTTGCCAATTTTTCGGATTATTTTTAATATATTCAACTATTTTACAATATACTGTTTTACTACGGATAATATGATCATAAAAAGATTTCTGCCATGGTGAAAATTCAATTTGTTTTGTCACATAAGATTTGATATTACTGACAATCTGATGTACAGAATATTTTTCACTGCTGACCGTCTGTTCTTTTATATGAATAATCAGATGAATGTGGTTAGGCATTATTACGTAAAGTGGTATATTTATATTCGGTTTATTTTGATTTATAATCGTTGACTCAATACATTTCCCGATATCAGATAACTCAAGAAAGCCTTTATCATTAAAATCGGAAAAAATTAAAGCTTGGTTTTTTGCACAAATTGTTATGAAGTATGTACCATTCTGGGAATAGTCAAAATTTTTTAATCTATTTGGTTTGCGTTTTGGATAATTGTACATAATCATTTAAATTTCTAATCTATAAAGTAACTTGCCTCCATATCAGCAGTAGAAAGTGCCAAAGAAAGTGGGAATTTCTCGAACGCCGCGCTTACAGAATTTTTGTCGTCCGTGTTTGAAAAACCCATATGATAGCGAATGGCGAATGCCTCTTCACGTGTGAGAGTCATGAATCCGCTTATCATGTATACGGATTTTTCGCCGTGCCCATAGGGTAATTTATCATCAATAGTATAATAGGGGACTTTTTCCCATACGCCGCTGTCGTTTTTGGCGTTGCGGTAGTCAACCTTATAAAAATTCACCTTGCAGACATCATGAAGCAAAGCCGCTATAGCGACTGTTTCGTCCGTAAAGTTCATACGATATAATTTTTTCGTTCGCTCACGCGATAAGTAGTCACACAGGCAATAATATACATTCAAACTATGTTGGCAAAGCCCTCCCGCATATGAACCGTGAAAACGGGTTGACGCGGGTGCTGTAAAGAAGTCGCTTAGCTTTTCATCACACAGAAATTTTAAAAAATCGTCCGCTTTAGCGCGTTTTATGTTTTTGTTATATATTTCTATAAACTCTTGTTTAATATCAGCCATCAAAACACCCAATTTACCATGCAGAAATCCCCGTCAAAAATAAATTCAGATTTTACTTTTGACATGAAACGCCGCGCCGCCTTATTGAAGCACCCTGTTTAAAATGCCGATAAGCTCCCTATAATCCTCATCTAAGCGGTAGAACATCTCGCCTAAGCCTTTTAAGGCATCGGGGTCGGTATTGCCGCTGCGGGTTTTTTCACAGATTTCGGAGCTTTCGTTCGCGATTGAAGTCAAGCCTAAATTCGCCGCAACGCCTTTTACGGTGTGGGCTAAGTGGAAAATCTGCTGAAAGTCTTCGGGCGAACGGTCTGCCTCGGATTTTGTAAAAATGCGGCGGAGTTCGTCCATACTCTTATCCTCGCGGAATTTCCGCAGAAATTTTGAGTACATCTCCTCCTTATTGAGCATACGCCCCAGTGCACCTTTTACATCCGCACCGTATACGCTTAAAGCGTTAATGAATTCGCTTGCCATAAAAAATCCTCCAGAATACAGAAATCAGAAAGTCAGAAGTCAGATTTCATTATTTAAACGCTAACATTTGTGTTAGTGAACATTTTTGTTATTATTTCATCAGCCTTTTCATTATCCATACAGTTACAGAACACAAGATAGAGACCGAACTGTTGGCATATGGGGGCTTCGAGTTGTTTTAAATTTGCTTCATTTCCCTTAAATGTCTCTTTAAGGTATTCAAGACGTTCCTGTAATGCTCCGAAACTGCCCTCTGCTTCGCTCACCTTAAAGAATTTGAACACGGCGATTTCATCAGGGTAAATCGGGAAACTATTTACACTTGTGAAAAATGACATTTCGTCAATTTTCTCTATGTCTATACTATAATATAGTCTTATGTCGTTCACGGCGATTTCGGTTGCACCGCGAAACTCGATTTCGTTCATTACGGCGGTTGTAATTTCACCGCAGCCGGGTTGCGGCGTGTCTTCTGCCGCCGCTTGGCAGCTTGAAAATGTAAAAATTACGGTAAAAATTAACGGTAAAAACTTGAGCATAAAATTATCTCCCTTTCATTATATTATATTTTACCGCAATTTGCAAGGATTTTTCAATAATATTTTAAATTTTTTTCAAAAATCTTGACATTTGATTTAATATGCAGTAAAATAGTATGTGGTATAGTATATCTTAAACAATTGCGAGGTAAAAAATGGTATCCGATAAATATAAATTTAACGAAAAAAGCGCGGATGCGGGTGCAATCCCTTTAAAGATGGAAGAATTCGGGGTTTTTGCAGGGCTGTCTCAGGCGAATTCGCGTATTTTGTCGCTTTTGACAGAAGAAATGATTGGTATGGCGCGTTCGATTATACCTGAATTTTCGGCTGAAATTCAGTCCCAAAACGAAAAAAACTGCTTTGAAATTATAATGAGCCTTAATGCACTCATAAAATCGGGGGAGCGCGACAAGCTTTTAAAAGTAAGCGGCGGTGAAAATGCGGCGGCGGGAAAGGGTTTGCTCGGGAAAATCGGAGAAACTTTCATAAACTGGGCAATAGAGCAAAACGACAACCCGTCAGTCCCGATGATGACATCCCCCGAACTCGGAATGGGCATGGGCATTGTAAACGGCTATGAAGAATGGTCGATGAAAACATACCTTGACTCAATGTCAAAAGATGATAAATCCGAAAATTTACACGACGACGGCTTAGAACGCAGTATCATTATGAATTTAGCAGACGACTGTAAAATGTCCGTAAAAAGCGGGTCTGTCGTAATGACGGTGACGAAAGAATTTAATAAAGATTAGAAGTTAGATTTTGTAGGGGCGGGCGCCCTCGCCCGCCCGCACATCCTAAAATGTTCGATTTTAGGATAAAATTTCGATTTTCATTATTTATGTTTGTTAGCCAAAGGCACAGCTTTTGGGGTATGCGGGCGGGCGGGGGCGCCCGCCCCTACGGAGATTAAATTAATAAATCCATTTATATATTAATTATAGGAGAAACCCCATGCTCATTTCTACAATAAAAACCGGCGACAAAACAGAAATCATTGTTGAGGGCAGAATCGACACCACCACAGCCCCCGAATTTCAGGCGGCAATAACAAAAGCACTTGAAGACGGCAGTGTGATAATCAATCTCACAAAAGTGAATTATGTTTCATCAGCCGGTCTTCGCGCATTTTTATCAGGGCAGAAAACCTCTAAGAGCAAAGGCTTGACAATGACTGTGACAGGTGTTGTACCCGAAGTGAAAGAAGTTTTTGATATGACAGGATTTTCCGACATTTTAACTTTCGCTTAACAGAAATCAGAAATCAAAGGTCAGAAGTCAGATAACGAATATTTTGTTTACAAGAAAAGGAAAAAATTATGAAACGTAGTTTAAAAATTTTATTATCGGCGGTGTTTGTTTGTATTGCCGCTTTGCTCATGAGTGTATCGGCGGGGGCTGTACCTATTGTATATGATAGTATTCCGGGTTCCGGTTCAAATACAATAAATATCAACAGCGATTTCGGCATTATGTACAACGAAATTGTATACGAGGATACCGTAAGTATTGGCAGCGGAACTATGACATTGAATCGCGGCACAAAAACCCTTACGCTTGAAAATGTAGTTTTCACTACAACAGACCCTGTTGCATGGTCGATTGAGTATTCAGAAGCTTTAACAATTGAGCTTAGCGGCAACAACAGTTTGGGTTCTATATTCACGGGAGATGCTACAACAACCGGTTTACTGACATCCTGTCCTCTTAATTTTACGGGGACTGGTTCACTGTACGTACATAGCGGTGACTCAACCGCTGGGGGTTATGCGTACGGATTAAGCAGCTTCGTCAGCAGCGGTGATGTTGTAACTGTTTCGGAATGTACTGTAAATATCGTGGGCGGTAATTCTTATAGCGGCAGTTCATTCGGTATATCTTATACAGGCGGTGACATTCGGATAACCGATTCGGGCAATTTGGTTGTTTATTCTACCGGAGAGAACAATAATTTTGCGATTAACAAAACTAATCTGACCGGCACAGGCATAATCGTTAACGGCGGTTCGTTTACGGCTTATGCCACAAACTGCTCGGGTTATTCTTATGGCTTGTACGGCGCAAAGATTCGTGTCACCGACGGTGAAGCCTCACTTTCCGGCAATTCATCAGCTTCATACGATAATTTCACTATCGGCGAAGAGGATTCGCCTGTGCTTATCACTCATAGATACTCGGGATTAACGGATTGGTCATACGTGGAACTCTTAGATGAGGAAGATGTATTAATTTCAACTTCTGCCGCCAGATATGCTGAAATATATTCTGATTATGAAAAAATCTCATTTGAATCAAACGGCGGCGATGAGGTCGATCCGATATTTATTCTTGACGGCGATTATTCGGAGGACGATTTACCCGAACCGATAAGAGCGGGATATGAATTCGCGGGCTGGTTCACGGACGATGATACATTTGAAGAAGAAGTCACGGAACTTTCTGATATTGATGAAACCACAACGCTTTACGCTAAGTGGGATTTCATCGCCATGCTGATGTTAACCGAAGACGGGAATATAATCTTATCGGAAGACGGGGAATTTTCCATCGGAGATGAGATAGAAAGCGGCTCACCATTCGCGGGCGGGACAATCATAATGGATAAAACGACGAAAACACTCACGCTTGAAGATGTGAATTTCACCACAGCAGGCGCGACAGCTTTTCTGATTGATTATTCACAGGATTTAAATATAGTTCTTGTCGGCGATAACAGTTTCACAAGCACTTATGACGGTGTTGATGAATCATACGGAATACTCAGAAAACGAAACGGCGATTTGAATTTCACGGGCGACGGCACAAGTACATTAACCGTTCAAAGCGGCGATTCGAGTGTTTACGCTTCACATGGTATTCTCATGGACGGACGGCACGAATCGGTAATAGATGATTTCTTGACTGTAGAGAATTGCACATTAAATGTCAGAAGCGGCGATGGTGCTGCTATGTTTGATACAACCAACGGTATTTATTTAATTGATTCTTCTTTGATAATCGGTGAGTCAGGCGTACTTAATGTATCGTCGGGCACAGGACCTGATTATTCTAATGCGATTGCCGCGAACACCAACAGTAGTCAAGTTTCGGTTGACGGCGGCTGCTTAAACGCTACAGCAGGAGAGGGGACTTATGCAGCCGCTGTATTCACGGCTCTGCTTACACTCGAAGACGGTACAGCTAAGCTTTCAAGCGCAAATCAGGTTGTCACAGGGGATATTACTATAAACAATCCGGCACTTATAAGGATAAAAGAAAATATTGCCGACCCGTGGACATACATCACGGATGATGACTACTTAATGACCACGGAAACCGACAAATATACTGAAATAACCACTGACTACGCGATAGTTACACTCAATAATGAGGGTGAAGAATCGACGTTATATCGTTTCTTTGATGATTCAGACAGCCTCCCCTCACCTACAAGAGAGGGCTATGATTTCCTCGGCTGGTTTGATGACTTCGATACGGAAGTTACTGCGATTGACGACTTAGACGGGGAAGTTACACTCACAGCACATTGGGTGCAAAGACCTGTAAATGATGATCCCGAAGAAGAAACACTCCCCGCTCCGAAAGACGATTTGAGCGACTACGCTACCTATCCTACATATCAAAACGGCGGAATTTCCGAAACAGACGATACGGTTATAGCGATAGTGAATAAATCGGGCACAGTAAACGGCGATAAGACGGCGAAAGCGGTAAAATCAGCGGCGAAGCGTTTACGCCAAAAGGGCGCGACTACAGTAAATATAATTGTCCCCGCAGGCGCAATAGGGCTGTCGGCGAAAACGGCAAGCAAGATTGTTAATGCGGCGGGCGACCTTAAAACAAGCGCAACACTTTACCTTTATGATGTAAAGAGCGGAGAGGTTATCGGTACTGTAACATTGCCGCTTAAAGAGAACAAACAAATCCTCACAGGCGTTCACATATTTACAGAACGTATAGCCGAAAATGTGGCGAAAACAAAAGCCGCATTCCCGGGGATTGAAGTAGCTGCTTCATTCGAGCCGGTACAAAAAGGCGGCTGGGGCGCAAAAGCAACATTAAATGTAACTCAAAACAAAATCGGCTTAGAAGCGGCAAAAGGTGATGAAATTTACTTAGCAGTATACGACAGCAAAGCCGACAAATGGTATCAATCCCCGGCGAAATCAGACGGGGAAATAATCACTATGGGTACAAGCCGGACAGGGGTTTATATGATTTTGAAAACAGCAATACAGAAGTAAGATGTCAGAGGTTAGAGGTCAGAATAAATAAAAACAAACGCCCGATTTTCATTGAAAACCGGGCGTTCGTTCTATTTTCGTTTAATCGTCTACGCGGTGAGCATTGTGATGTTCAGAAAGACTGCCATCGCGAATCGCAGCGTTGCTGCACAGCGCGGTTGCCGTGCCGCCGCGTTTAATTAAAAACGCGGCGTTCATTATCTGATTTCTGACATCTGACCTCTGATTTCTGTGTTTATGCATACTTTTGCAATATAATATCCGCCGACTCCAAGATGTGTGTCGCGTTTTGGAGGTGTCGTTTTTGTGTCGGGTTTTCGTCTGTCATTGCGCGTTTGGCTTGCGCTAATGCATCACGTCCTGCCTCTGACTGGGTGCGGTAAATCGCATCGAGTGACTGTAAGGCATTAAGTTCCATTTTTTCGTATGCGCGTTTTAAGTCTTTGGCGATATTATTTCGGATATCGTCGTAGTTTTCTAAGACGGTATCTATTGTATCTGTTTTCCCGCGGCGTTTTAAGAGGGTGCGGAATGAAGAAACCGTTCCTGTGGGGAAACCTGCCTGTTCGTTTTGACCGGCGGCTGACATTACCGTTGACGTAACAAGGCTTCCCATCTCTTTTGAGATTTCTTTGCTTATGCGGTCGCTTTCGGCACTCATATTGATGTTTGAGATACCGAGACGGCGTGAAAGTTCGTGTGAAATACGCTCATTGGTCTGTTCAACGCGGATTTTATGCGCTTCGATACATTTGCGGTAAGCTTCGCCGACTTTATCAACCAAAAACGGATAGAAATATTTGTCAATATCGTCAGGCGTACTGCTGTTGCGGGATTCAACAATATCAGCTCTGAATTTCGCGAAAAACGCGTAAATCCATTGTTCCGCCTCTTGAAGCATTTCGGTAATTTCAAGCTGGAGTTTCGGTTTTTGGACTTCAAGCGCATGGAATAAATCTGCACACTCGCGCTCAAGGATTTGCGCCAATTCTTCAAGCTTAATGCGGCTCATATCGGACATACTCTGAATCATATTTATCCGCGCCAATGAATCGGTTACCATGAGTTTGAGCATCGAAACCACACGTCCGAGTTTGAGCGTGTCTTTTTGGATGATAACTTCCTGTTTGAGAGAGAGTTCAAATTTTAAGAACTCATTTTCATAGTAGTCCTGAAAACCCTTTATATCGGGGCGTGTAAGCCCGATTTTGCGGCGGTATTCATCAATACCCGAAATGCCGAAAATCTGCGCATTCGGGATTATCAATCCGACACGTTCGGTGATTCGTCCTAAAATTTTGTCAATGTCTTCCATGCTGTTCATCGCGTCAATCATATTCACAAGGACAAAGAATTTGCCGAAAGAAAGCGGACGAACGAAATTCGCAAGGAAAGTCTGCTCCGTCTCCGACATAGGCGACAAAGCAGTCGCTATATAAACGATAGCATCGGCGTTCACAAGGTAATCCTGAACCTGTTTATCAAGCCTGTCAAGGTCTGAAAGCCCCGGTGTATCTACAATTCTTATCTCTTTAAGGATATCCGCATTGTCACGAATGTCAATATAATCCATCTCATCGGGAAACGCCTTCGCTAAATGTTCAAGCCGTTCGCGTACAAGGTCTTCGTGAGCAAGGCGTATACGCTGACCGTTTTTTAAGACAGCTTCCGCACCCGGAGTTTCGCCGTAAGAAATCGAATTTATGGTAAATGTTTCGGGAGCGACGTTCGCGGGGGTTACGTTTTTACCTAAAATCGCGTTTATTACGGTAGATTTTCCGCGTTTAAAGTCGCCTAAAACAACCAGTGAAAAAGGCTCTGTGCGGCGTTTTTCAACGGCAATTTCCCACTGTTTCATGCGTTCGGTAAATTCAGAACCGAGTGCTGAACAAACAGCAGGGTTTGCGATAAGCTTTGATATTTCGCCGCTTATAAATTCAATTTCAGGCATTACCGCCGTGCTGTACTCGGCACGGGTAGAAGTAGTATTTTCCATAAAAGACCGTATATATATAAATGTAGTATAACTATTTATTTTGTTTTTGCGACAGTCACGGCTTCGATGTCGTATGAATGTTATATGAATGTCTGTGAATGTCCGTTTGAATGTCGGATGAATGTCATGCTGCGATGTCGTATGAATGTCGTGAATGTCACGTTTGCATGAACTTGTCAGGGGTAAGGGGGAAGGGGGCGGCTATAGCGGCGGTATTACCCCGCCGCCCCCTTCCCCCTCACCCCCGACACCCCCCTCCCCCATCCCCCTGTGGGAGCGAATACGTGTACTGTCCGGTCTTACTCTTGCTTTTAATATATTCACTTACGGCTACTTCTTAGCTCGACCGCGATTGGGAATTAAAATTTCAGCTAACAAACGCGGCGTTCATAATCTGTATTCTGTCCTCTCGCCTCTGTCCTCTGTGTTTACGCCCCGATGATTTCGCAACGAACCTCAAGTGCCTGTTTATTGATGAGGTGAAGCCCGGCTCTTTGGAGGTCTGATCGGCGGGAGTATAGGATTTCACAGCTTGCGAATTCTAAGGCACAGAACATTCTCCGCTTTAGGGTTGAAACGCTGTCGCCCAGTGTAATACTGCGCGCCGGGGTGAAATGAAGCGTGTCATATTCCGGGCGTATTTTCGCGCTGTCTATGATTTCGTTTTCATATATGCCCGTTATGCCTTTTTCACGCGTACTTTTTAAGACATCTAAGAAATTCACCGGGTTATTAAGGCAAATTATCCCTGCCCTGTCACACGTAATATCGGAATAGCGATACCAGCGTTTTAAAACATTTTTAATAGCAGAATCTGTGAGCGTACTCCGTCTATCTGACTCAATACCGGCTAAGCCGTAGAATTCAGCAGTACAGCGGAGCAAAGTCTGTTCATTTTGAATTCTGCCGCATTCTCTGCCCAAAATAAAGAGCAGTTCCTCTTCGGAGAAATTTTCAGCCGCCGCCGAGGTTATTACAATACAAGGTTCGGGTATACCGTCGCCTTCGAGGGAAAACGCTTTATATTCGGATGAATTTATTGTAACAAACAGCGTGGGAACGCCGATTGAAAGTCTTGTGGCGCATTTTAACACAGCAGCATAGCTTTCGGGGTATTTAAGCGACCCTGCTTTTGTGCTTGATGATAAGACTTTGCGGTATTTTTCGCCGATATAGGGGTTCACGGGTTTCAGAAATTTCCCGACACCCGACAGCCCGCTTAGTTTGTTCCGTGTCTGCGAATCCGCATCAAATACATAGTCAAGCTTCCCGTCAACCAAGAATTCAGACCTTACACTCTGCCGACGTGCGCCGACGTAGTGTGAAAAATCGGTATCAATCTCAAGCAGCGGATTTACAGCAGTTGAAGTGGAAATAAACGGCATCTGCTTATACCTCCTGATCTGCGGATAATGCTTTATGAAGATTATAGCTGTCTGCAAGCATATTACCGATAAACTCTGCCATTGAGGACAGTTTTTCTTTCTCTGTCTCGCTGAGTTCGCGGCGTTCTTCTTTAAGCTGATTAAGTCTGTCAAGTGTTGTTTGGGTGTCGGCTAAAATAACTTCTGTCTCTGATTCTATCTTATTCTTCAGACCTTCAAATGAGGAGAAAACCTGCTGACGAACTGTTTCGGAGAAGTCGGAATTTATCTTCATTTCACGAAAACTCTTGTGTACGCCTTGTTTTAAGTTGTTCTTGAATTTCTCAATACGCTCATCAACAAGGAATTTCTCAACGGAGAATTTCCCCGCAAATGCCCCTGTCAGCCCTGCTAAAGCCATTATAGTGAGGATAACAGGTCCGCCCGTAATCCCTATTACGCCGGCTAAGATATATGCAGTAAACCCAACAGCACCGTATGACAGAAGCCCTGTTGCGCCGCCCAGCAGAGCACCTTTAATCCCCGCCTCGCGCATACCGATAAACAGCCCGCCCTGACCCACAGTCCCTAGAAGCACGCTTACGACAGAATCAGCAGTGCCGCCCGGGTTTCCGCCGCGGGTATTGCGCATAGAAAACATATCCTGAATACGCGAAACAGACGCAAAGAACTCGTTTTCAAAGTCCTGAAGACGTTCAGCCTCGCCCGACAGGGCAATATTTATCTCATTTTGAATCTGTTCGCAAATGAGCTGTGCTTTATTTTCGATATTCTCTTTGATTTTTTCGGTAATTTTTTTGTTTACAGCTTGAAGCCGCTCCTTTTTGAGGTCCTCAGCCGACATAGAATATCTGTCGATAACGTCCATAGCGGTGTCTTCGATCTGCTGCCAATAACTCTCTAAAATCGGGTGAAGATTTTCGTAGACTTTATTAGCCGCTTCGTTGATTTTGACGAATTCCATACGCTTTTTGGTACGAATCTCTTCAATCTCTGCCGTAGCGTCGCGGTATTTATCCATGAACTCATCGGTTTCCATCATTAAAGCGTTTTCACGCAGGAGTATGATATTCAGGATTTCAGAACCGCTTGAAATAATTTTATTCGCTAAAATCTGTAGGGTAATAGATCCGCGCTCAACGGTAAGCATTTTCTCAAGCTCACGCTCAAACACGGGGAAATTACTCTCTTCGAGCATTTCGGGGTTATTTTGTTCTTTAGCATCTAACGCTTTCTTAGCGTAAATGCCGATAACACGGGGTTTCCCGATTTTGCGTTTATAAACGGCGAATTCTTTTGAAGTTTCGCCCATAACTTGTTTAGCTTTTTCCATCACATAGCTTTCGATACGGCGGCGAACCGTCTCGACTATGCGGTCTTCGTCTTCTTTAGAGAATGTCCCGAAACAGTTTACGGCGAAAATTATACGCCCTAAATCGGAAGTCAGCATCTTTTTTTCTAAGAATTCTTTTTCAAACTGTGAAAAAGGCGAATTCGCGGAAATGACAAAAACAGCCGCATCAATCTCAGGCAAAATCGAGAGCGTGACATTGGTCATCTGCTCATCATCATTAAGCCCCGGCGTGTCTATTATATCAACATTATTGCGGCAGAATTCTGTATCATAAAAAACAGTAGCCTGTTTTACATTTTCAGCGGTGCGTTCCGACTCAAACGTAAGTTTTGTGACATAATCCGACAGACGTTCAACGGGGACTTTAACTTCCGCGCCGTCTTTGAATTCAACAATAACATACGGTTCAGGCGAATATGTAACACGGTTAAGCGCGGCAGTCGCCGGCAAAACATCAGACGGCAAAACATCCTCGCCGAGCATAGCGTTTATAAGCGTACTCTTCCCGCGCTTGAATTCGCCTACAATGGCAACTTCAAAATGGTCCTCGGCGGTTTTTGTAAGCGTTTCTTTAATTGATTCCGTTGTTTTATCAAGCGACAAGGTCTCCGAAAACTCACGGAGTTTGTCTAATGATTCCGCTATCTCTTCAATTGTCGCCTTATAGGCTGAATACGAACCGTAGTTAAGCGTTTGTTCCATAATTTTTCCGCATTGGGCAGAACCGGATTCTGCTCCACTCAAAATTTTATCGACTTTTTAAGGGTTGTTATTTAAGTATAAAACTAACCTAAGGGTATTATACCACTTTAACTTTTATTTGTCAAGTTATTTTTTAAAAGAAAACTTAATAAAAATATCCCTGTAAGTTTTTAACAGGGATATTTTATAACATTCATTTGCTTTTTAAAGCAACTACAAACAATCAGAAACTTCAACACGGTGAGCATCTTTATTTTCTGAAAGACTTCCATCGCGAACAACAGCGCAGTTGCCGCGCCGCATTTGTTCATCATATTCGGCTATCCGTTTTTTCAGCTCATCACGAGGCATATTTTTAATGTAATCCGGGATTTGATGGGAATCGTCTTCAAACCATGTCATTGAATTACCTCTGCAATTCGGATTTATTGCATTTTTAAAATTAATTTACGCCGATTTTTGCTGCAAAGAAGCGGCTTTTTTGCGCTGCGCTTCTTCTTCAAATGCCCTTATCTCTGCTTCGAGCTGTTCTTTTGACATATTTTTAATATAGTCGGGGATACCTTTTGAATCATCTTCAAACCATGTCATTGTGTATTACCTCCTTGAAAGTAATTTTTAAATTGCGCGATAACTCTTTAATTGCTATAATTTGAGCGTCAACTTCATCATAATGACGGGCAATATTCCTTTGCCAATATTTAGTATACAGAATTTCACTTATCAGCTCAGCGGACGAATACTTAAACAATCTGCCGTCATGAGTTGCGACAAATCCCAACGCATAACCACGAACAAACGCCGAGTTAAAATCACCGGCACTCGGGGCGGAACTATTTGGGTGATTATGAATGACGATAATATTATTATGTCCTTTTAGTTTATGTAATGTGTTAGCACCGTATTCAACCTTTAGTTCATGGTCTTTTCCGCTTAGTGCATCAATACGCCCCATATTGTCAAATTTCGCTATTATCTCCCCTGTCTCTCCGTCAATCCAGCGCATACTTTCATAGTGCGTTCCCGATCTGTCATATAACATTTCTTTGGCAGAGGTATATAACGTCTTGTTGACTTGGGGATTTTCTGTCGCGTTATCAAATTTTCGTTTATAGTCACTGCTTTCGATAACGGATTTGTCAATCAGTGCCGCTCTGTCAATGCCTTTATGACTGTATTCATCTTCACGTTTTTCATTTATAAGACTATTCATTTTAAGTTAACACATCTACAGACCAAAAGCAATTTTTACGCGGTGAGCATCGTAGTTGCTACGCAACTACAGACTATAAGTCGTTTCTACGCGGTGAGCATCTTTATTATCTGAAAGACTTCCATCGCGAAATGCCCGCGGGGGCTCCCCGTCCGCCTCATTTTTCTGTTGAAAACTCATGTATCATACTCGTCAGTTCCTCTGCGGTGTTTTCAAATTGTTTGGTGGTTGCGGCGGCTTCTTCGGCTGTTGCCGAGTTGGTGTGCATAGCGTTTCCGATGCTTTCTACATTCGAGGAGATTACACTTAATTCGCTTGACTGTACCTTTGTCGCCTGCGCGATTGTGCCTATCAGACGATTTACGTCTTCAATGTGATTTACAATCAAATCAAGCGACTGCGCCGTATCGTTGGCTATCTTTGCCCCGCCGGCTACTGCTGTGATGGAATTTGCTATGAGTGCTGTCGTCTCTTTTGCCGCTTCTGCTGATTTTGAAGCTAAATTGCGGACTTCTTCCGCTACCACGCTGAACCCTTTTCCGGCTTCGCCTGCACGTGCCGCTTCTACAGCCGCATTCAGTGCTAAGATATTCGTCTGGAATGCGATATCGTCTATCGTTTTGATTATCTTATTGATTTCTTCGGAGGCTGTTCTGATTTCATCCATTGAGTTGAGCATCATAGTCATCTTGTTTTTGCCGTCATTAGCACTCTTTACAGATGAATCCACAAGCGAAACTGCTTCTGCTGTAACCTCTGTAGTGTGTTTTACGCTGTCGGTAACATTTGTAACACCTTGTGTTAAGCTGTCGATATTAGCAGATTGTTCCGACGACGTTTCAGCCAAATTCTGCGAGGCGTTCGCCAATTGCATAGAACCGCTCGTGAGGTTGTCGGCAACATCACCGATTGTGCCTACTACATTAATAAGGTTATTCTTGATACTGCGAAGTGCCATATGTATAGCATCAAAATCGCCTTTATATTCTACATGGGTATGAACGGTTAAGTCTTTATTTGACAAAGATGACAATACATTCTCTATGTCGGCGATATAAGCCTGAAGCATCTTTATCATTTCATAAGTCGTTATAAAGAGCGTATGGTATTCTATAGTGAGCGAATGATATTTCGGGAATTCTGTTTTAAGGTCGCCCTTAACAAGGAGAGACAATCTATCTGAAACAAGTTTCGCCGGAGTGCCTAAAATTTTTGCAAGCCCGAGTCCTCCTGCCAAACCGACAAGTGAGAGTATACCTAAAATAATTAAAATTGTGGTTAAGAGCGAATTGAATGTACCCATCTGTTCGGCTTTTGAAACACCGAATGCTATTGACCAGCCCTCTGTATTCCCTAAAGGCTTAAATACGGTGTTGTATTCCTCACCTTTATAAAGGACAGTTGTTTCGCCCGATTCGCCCGCTGTCATTTTTGAACTGAGTGAGGCTATACCCTCAAATTCATCCGCGTTTTCTTTTGCAAGATCCGGCAAAGTCATTATCTTTGATACAACAGCCGCGTCGGGGTATGATACAACCTGACCTTTAGCATCAATAATAAAGCTGAAACTGTTCTCAAAATCTGTCTCAGCTATCTTTTCGACAAACGTATCATACGAAATCCCCGAATAAATAGCACCCGACGCGTCCGGCAGACGTGCGGCAGCCATTATTACGGTGGAATTATTCGTCTTTCTGATAACAGGGCTTGAAATATATGTAACGCCCTTCATCGCTTCGATAAAATATTCGCGTTCGTGTATATCCGTGTCAGAATATGTAATCCCGTTTACATTGGAAATGGAAAAGTCAAGCAAATCGGACTGCGTTGCCATTTCAGCCATAATCGCCTTGCGTTCATCCATGGGGAGGTTTTCGTCATATGCGGAAGTATTTTGAGCCGCAAGCTGCATTTGGTTTCGGAAACTGTCGAGGATTTCGTTGATTTGCATTGAATAGCTGTCTATTTGCATAGTGAGTTCGCGTTCTGCACTGGTTAGAGTCTGTTCATATGATGTAGCTAAGCTTACACCTGCCGTTGCTCCCGCCGAACCGAGTACGAGTACCACAGCGGCAGCAGTAATCACGGGTTTGAGTTTTACTTTCATTTGTTTCTCCGATAGATATTTAATATTACTTCTTTGTAATTAAATGTATAAATTTCTGCAAAAGACTATTATACCTATTTAATAATAATATAATTCTGGCATTTTGTCAAGTGATTTTATAAAAGTACTCTTTTCGTTCATAAAAAATTTAGATTATTTTGTAATACACGTGATTTGGATATTTCGATTTAACTGTTCTGTAGGGGCGACCGCCCTCGGTCGCCCGCAACACAGAGGACAGATGTCAGATATCAGAAGACCGATTATAAATGCAGCGTTTGTCAGTAAACCGCATAGTGTTTAGAATGTGCGGGCGGGCGAGGGCGCCCGCCCCTACGAAATCTGTATTCTGTCCTCTGGAATTATTACAAAATAAATTTTTTCTTGTTTTTTCAATTCAAATATGCTATAATGTGTTTAATAATATTCTGAAACCGAAGAAATTAAATAAATGAAGAAAAAACGTAAAAAATTTCACCCTGTTAAAAAAACGCTTGCCCTAATCGGAACGCTGATAGTTTCTCTGTTTTTGCTTGTGATAATCACAGGGTCGATTATTGCCGCGGCTTTGACTGTATATATTATGCAGTTTGCCTCCGATGCCGACCTTATTGACATAACAAACGTCGAGATGGATTATACCACATTCATCTATGCACCCAAAGACGACGGAACTTTTGAAGAAATCAAGACCATAAGCCGTAATGCCGACCGTATACCGATAGAAATCGAACAAATCCCTCAGCACGTTCAGGATGCCTTTGTCTATATCGAGGACGAGCGTTTTTATGAGCATGACGGCGTTGACTGGAAACGTACTTTCGGTGCGTTCATGAATGAGTTTCTCTCTATCTGGGGCAGCCGTCAGGGCGGTTCAACCATCACCCAGCAGCTTGTAAAAAATGTCACCGGCGATGATGATACACAGTGGGACAGAAAGGTTCGTGAAATTTTCCGCGCCTCAAAGCTTGAGGAATATTACCTCAAACCCGATATCTTAGAAGCGTATCTCAATTTTATCGGGTTCGGCGGTGCTACAGCGGGTATTCAGGCGGCTTCGCTTAAATATTTCGATAAAGATGTGTGGGAACTCGATATAGCCGAGGCGGCGGCACTCGCCGCTATCCCCAAAAACCCGAATGTCAATAACCCTTACGCTTTAAGTTATGACAGCGACGGCAACTTAAAATACGACGACGACGGCAATCCCATTAATGTCGGTCTTGAAAACAACCGCGAAAGGCAGATTTTGGTGCTTGATGCAATGCTTCGCAACAACGCCATTTCAGAAGAAGACTACGACGCGGCAGTAGCGAAAAAAATGGTGTTCGCGCCCCAATATAAACAATCAGCCGACGGCACAACAGGTGTTCAGTCGTGGTTTGTCGATGAAGCTATACGTGATGTTACACTTGATTTAGCGGCATTGTACGGTGTTTCGTTTGATGAAGCGTCTGATATGCTTTATAACGGCGGTTATGAAATTCAAACAACCGTTGATCTTGAAATGCAAAAACAACTTGAAGCGGAATTTGCGGACTATACAAATTTCTCAGAGAATGTTTTAAACGACCCGCCTCAGGCTTCATTCATCTGTATGGACTACAGCGGCAACATCAAAGCTGTCGTAGGCGGTATCGGACAAAAATCAGGCGACAATATCTTTAACCGCGCAACCCGCGCTTTGCGTTCGCCGGGTTCGTGCATAAAGCCCATAACCTCATACGGCTACGGCATTGAAAACAACCTAATTACGTGGTCTACCGTCTTTGTGAATAAGCCGCTCAAACAGCTGATGAACGAACAAGGCGAAATGGTTGACTGGCCCCGAAACTATAATACGATTTATTATGACGAAGCGGGATATTTCACGTTTCAGGCTCTCCAGCGTTCGCTTAATACGGTGGCGGCGGCACTTGTAGACATGGAAACCCCCGCATCTGTATTTGACTTTTTACAAGGGCGTTTTCATATTACGTCTTTGTCGCCCTTTGATGCGGATTTAGCACCGATGTCTGTCGGTTCTTTGACAAACGGCATTACCCTTGAAGAACTTGTCGCCGCCTATCAGCCTTTCGGCAATCAAGGATTTTATTATGAACCGACGACCTATACAAAAGTACTCGATTCAGAGGGGCGGATTATCTTAGAGCATAAATATATTCAGTTTCAGGCACTTCAAAAAGACTCCGCTTTTATAATGAATAAGTTAATGCGGACAGTAACAGAAGGACCGAACGGCACAGGGCGCGCCGCAAAACTCCCGACAACCCCTGTTGCGGCTAAGACAGGTACTTCACAAGACTGGCACGATTTAACATTTGTCGCGTGCACGCCCGATTATGTCAGCGGTGTATGGTATGGTTATGATGTGCCGTCAGAAGTTAAAACAGGCACGTATTATTCGTCGGCGCAAGTCTGGGCGAATGTTTTCGGTGAAATTGCAGAAGCGGGCGAACACAAAGAATTCCCGCCTTGTTCGACGGTAGAAGAAGTATATTATTGCGCAAGAACAGGTCTGCGCGCCTCCGCGACTTGTCCGACAGGGGATGTTGGATATTATAAACAAGGTCAAGGGACCGGAATGGCACTGTGTCATGGGGTTCATCCCGCGCCGGAAGCGTAGGGGCGAACTGCGTTCGCCCGTCTCCCAATAATTCATGAATTACTGCACAGACGTGTTTGTAAGGGAACGGGGCGATGTGGACATCGCCCCCTACGGGGTCAAATATCGTAGGGGCGGGCGCCCCCGCCCGCCCGCACATTCTAAAACGCTTGATTTTAGAATAGAAACATAATTTTCATAATCTGTGTGTGTATAAGCCTGTGGCATAGTATTTTGGGTAGTGCGGGCGGGCGAGGGTGCCCGCCCCTACAAAACGCAATAAGGTCTTATTATGGAATTTTTTACTGTCGATTTGAATTTACCATTTGACCCCAAATATCTTTTGCTGTTTATACCGTTGATGATTCTTAATACGGTACTGATGATTGTCGCTTTGATTTCTGTTTTAAAAGACAACCTCACTCAAAAGCGAAAGATTCTTTGGGCTGTTGTTGTGCTTTGTGTCGGTACTATAGGTCCGCTTGCCTATTTTGCTTATTCGGGTATAAGTCATAAAAACGACGGGGGAGACGACGACTATAATGAATAATGAAAATGTAATTAAAATTGATAATTTAACCAAAAAAATCAAGAATAATCTTATCCTTGACGGCATTTCACTTGAAATTGAAAAAAACAGTGTCTACGGCGTTATCGGCGTTAACGGCTCCGGCAAAAGCACCCTCTTGCGCATTATTTCAACGCTCATGTCACCGACTGACGGCGATATAACTTATTTCGGCGGGAGAACCTTACCCGAATGTGCCTATATTTCCGATTTCCCGGGACTTGTCGAACTCTTTACCGCACGGGAATTCTTAAAATATACCGCCGACCTTTCGGGGAAAACCGTTTCCCTTGAAAAAATAAAGGAAGCTATAGAAACCGTCGGACTCCGCGACAATAAAAAATACATAAAAAACTACTCACGCGGCATGAAACAACGCCTTGCTATAGCCGGGACGCTTGTCACCGAACCTGAACTCATTCTCTTTGATGAACCTATAGCCGGGGTTGACCTTGCGGGGCGCGAGAAATTTATCGGCGTTTTGAATATGCTCAAATCGCGCTGTACTATTATAATAGCTTCCCATGACTTGCATGAACTGGGCAAAATTTGCGACAGAGCCGTTATTATCGACAAGGGTAAAATCATAGTCGAGGGCGAAATTTCAGAGCTCACGAAGAGATTCGGCGGCACTGTGTTTAATATTACGCTATCTGAAACCTTAAATGAAGCTCAAACCGCCGAAATTCAAACTTTAAGCCCGAAAATTACCCATGTAAAAACAGTCGGGCGCAGTATTTCCGTCTTTGTTTCAGAATTTGACAATGCGGTTTTAGCGGCATTGACAGATTTTATCTGTAAAACAGGGCTGACAGCAGAGCGTTTTAATATGTCAGAGGCGCGTCTTGAGGATATCTTTACAAGTGAGGTGGAAAAACTTTGAACGTAATACTGAAAAAAGAATTCGCAGAACTGTGGCGGTCAAAAAAAATCCTCATTTCGGTGATTGTCTTAGCGGCAATGGCTATGTCGTCGGTACTCTTAACGCGGTTTACGCCTGAGATAATTCTGTTCGCCTTTAATTTGCAGGGGACGGAACTTCCGCCGGAACTCTCGGGACTCCTGAATATTCAGCCGACTTTTATCATGGCGGCATCCGATTTGTTCGCGAATATCGGCGACATTTTATCGTGGGTAATTATCCTTATGACGGCGTCCGCTATGAATTCTGAATTCATTAACGGCACATTTCCGCTGTATCTGAATACAAAAAAAATCCGCCTTGTGTCGGCGAAATTCGTCTCACGGCTTGTGATGATTATTGTTTCCGTTGTCTTAGCTGCCGCTGTAGGTATGCTTTATATCTTGGTATTGTTTGAACAGGCGGATTTTTCGGCATTTTTGCCGGCGTTTCTAATTATAATAGTTTATGCCGCGTTTATTTCGGCTTTAACCTTGCTTTATTCCTGTATCTTCAAAAAAGTTATCGCGGCAATAGGTTTTTCGATTTTTTCGTATCTGTCGTTTTCGGTGTTAGGGGGGCTCCCTGTTATCGGTAAATTCATGCCGACAGCATTTAATATACATATCGGGGGATTTTTGACAAATACAGCCAATACGGGGGATTTCGCAATTTATATTATTACAGCACTTTTCTTAGTGAATTTGCTCTTATTTTTAAGTAATTGTGTTACAAATAAGTACAAATTGTAAACCTATAAATTTTAGTGAAAAAATTATCACAAAACTATTGACAAGAGGCATATAATGATGTACAATGATTACACATACAAGGAAAAAGAATAAGCATTAATTTACTATCGGGGTAAACTTTAACATGAAAGCACATTGAATTTCATAGTTTTTTATGTTGCTCTCGAATCTTTCAGAATGGAGATTATAATGAAAAACAAACTTAAAGGTTTTACACTTATCGAAATGGTAGTTGTAATAGCCATTCTCGCCATATTAGCAGTAATTATTATACCTTCTCTAACCACATACGTATATGAAGCGCGGGTATCGAAAGCCAACGCCAATGCCAAAGAGATTTACAATATCGCCTTGAATTTTATGACAAAAGTTCAAACAGGCGGACACACTATAGAAGCCGACGAAGAAATCGAAACAGAAGACGTCGAATCTTCCGCATTGCAGCTCTCCGACAAAATATATAGCGGCGAGATAGGCAATAAAACAGATTCTATGCCGAGTATCGCCGAAATAGGCGACATAAGTCAAGAGGAATTCAGCGCGGCGATAGCGTATTACGGCGGGGTTTCTTCAGACACGACACGCGGCTGGTATAAAGTTAGCTTTTATACGAACGGTACGCCCGCCGAAGCGTGGTGGTCAACCTCCGATACAGATAAAGTCGTCGGCTCATGGCCCAATCAGCGCGATACGGAGATTAACCGCCGGGGGCAGACGATTTTGGAAGTTCAATAGGTAGAGTACAGAATAATAAAAAAACGGCGGAATCCCGCCGTTTAGTGTTTAGTGATCGTTATAGTGCCCCATTACTTGAGTTATGTATATTTTGTTGTCTTTTACTTGAAAAACTACGCGATTTTTCTTATCCACTTCTTTACTGCACGCTCCTGAAAAATTGCCGCTTAACATTTCCGGGCGAAAATGTCCTCCGTAACCAAATTCAAGAATATCATCAATTATCATCCTTATTTTATTATGCATACGCTTATTACGCTGAGAGCAGTAATCCAATTGCTTCTGCGCTTGTTTGCTAAACAGTACATCCTTTTTCGTAAATTTCATCTGTTACCTGCTTATGCGCGTTTAAAATAATTTAATTGCTCTGCATATTCATCCGACATCGGTATCCAGTCATCGGGATTTTGGCTGTTCATGGCATCGAGAACCCACTCCGAAGTATCAAATAAGTCTTTATATTCGGGGTTATGTTCATCAGATAAAACCGCAATATCCTGTATGATGTTGCCGACACACATATCCAGTACCTGTGACATCGTCATATTAAGCTTTCGGCAGCTTGCCTTAAATGCTGCTTTACGGTCGGCATCTACATTAAATTCTATTTTAGCGGTCATTTCATCACCATTCATAATTTCAACTTGGATATTTTTTATAATAATATTATACCATATTTATTTATGTTTTGTCAATACAAACTATAAATATAAAATTTGAATTTTATATTTTCTTCTACGCGGTGAGCATCGAGAAATAACTTAAAGACTTCCATCGCGAAGACGCAATGCAGCAACGCTGCGCGCCTCAGGCGGCTATTATACCGCAATTTATACATATTGTCAATGAATTTATGAAAAAAATTAATCAAAAATCTTTGTTTAATATGTCACTCCACATATAAATCTTTTGTGCAAATCTACAAAATTGTAAATTTTCTGTTTACAAAATTGAAAAAATGCGTTAAAATAATACTTGGATAATCAGCAAATTGAGGTGATAGTTTTTGAGAGTAATCATAAAAAT
>JAISHV010000062.1 GCA_031262495.1 Ruminococcus sp. | reverse complement strand
AGAGAATCGAAACGATTTGCAAAAGAAAAATCGCATAAAAAAGTTTCCGAATACGGAATGCAATTAAACGAAAAACAAAAGCTCAAATTCATATACGGTATGATGGAGAGACCTTTCTTCCATTATTTTGAGATTGCTTCAAAGATGGAAGGCAAAGCCGGCGATAATCTTATCACCCTGCTTGAGTCACGTCTTGACAATGTGGCATTCAGAATGGGCATGGCATTAACACGCCGTGAAGCACGTCAGCTTGTTTCGCACGGACATTTTTCCGTAAACGGACACAAAGTAGATATACCGTCATTCCGCGTAAAAGTAGGCGATGTAGTAGCACTTCGCGACGGCAGCAAAAAGTCTCCTAAGTTCAAGGAAATTATTGAACAGACCAAGGGCAGAGTTGTACCGATGTATCTTGATATGAACGCTCAGGATATTAAAGCTACTGTGACTCGTGCGCCGGCTGTTTCTGACCTTGATTATGAGGTTGAAGCTCACCTTATCGTCGAACTTTATTCAAAATAAAACTTGCGGCAAAAGTCTTTTCATTGTGTTATTTTTATTATGCCGGAGTTGTCATCTGCGGTGAGTAAAAATGACTGTTACGGAGGGTATTAAATGCTTGAGAAAATTGAAAAACCGGAAATAGAATGTGTTGAGCTAAAGCCGAACGGTACTTACGGCAAATTCATTGTAGCACCTCTCGAACGCGGTTACGGGCATACGCTCGGAAACTCTTTGCGCAGAGTTTTGCTGTCAAGTCTGCCGGGTGTGGCTGTAACGTCTGTTAAAATTGACGGCGTTCATCATGAGATGTCTACAGTGCAGGGCGTTAAAGAGGATGTTACGGAGATTATCCTTAATTTAAAGGGACTTATCTGTAAACTCTACGGCGATGGTCCGAAAACCTTGCACATAGAAGCAGAAGAACAGGGCGAAGTTACCGCAGGGTCAATAAAGCCTGATTCCGATGTTGATATACTCGTTCCGGATATGCACATTGCAACCCTCGACCATGGCGGAAAACTCAATATGGACATTACGATTGACAGAGGGCGCGGATATGTTCCCGCCGAAAAGAATAAGACGCTTTTTAATTACGGCATTGACGTTATTGCCGTTGACAGTATATATACACCTGTGCTGAAAGTTCATTACACCGTAGAAGACACCCGCCTCGGACAGACCACAGACTTTGATATGTTAACGCTTGAAGTCTGGACAAACGGTGTGGTAGTCGCTAAAGACGCAGTAAGTACAGCCGCCAACCTCCTCAATGAACACCTCAAACTCTTTACAGAACTCTCCGACGAGTCGGTTATGCCCGAGCTTATGGCTGAAAAAGACGAAAAGGGCAAAGAAAAAATCCTTGAGATGACCATTGAAGAGCTTGACCTTTCGGTAAGAAGCTTTAACTGCTTAAAACGTGCCGGAATCAATAACGTTGACGACCTCCTTGCTAAAACCGAACAGGAAATGATGAAAGTCCGCAACCTCGGAAAAAAATCTTTCGACGAGGTTAAAGAAAAACTCCAAACCTTAGGATTCGATTTAGCAAGCGACGAGGAAATATAGAAGTAAGATGTTAGAAGTGAGAGGTTAGAAGCCGCCTTCGGCGGCGGATCCCCTTTGTTCTGACAGGCAAGTTTCAAGTTTTCATTTTAATTCTAAAATTTACTTGAAAACTCTAACGCGGTGAGCATCTTACGAATCAGTAAGACTTCCATCGCGAAATGCAACCCGCCTCAGGCGGGCGATTGGAGATGATAATATGCCGGGAAGAAGAAAACTCGGACGCGCAACAGATGTCCGTAAGGCAATGCTGCGCGCTATGGTAACATATTTACTGGAAAACGGAAAAATTGAAACTACGGTTTCGAGAGCAAAAGAAGTCCGTTCAATGGCTGAAATTATGATTACTAAGGCTAAAACAAACACGTTACATTCAAAACGTCAGGTATTAGCATATGTCACAAAAGAAGACGTAACAAAAAAACTCTTTGATGAAATTGCCCCCAAATACTCAGATCGCAGCGGCGGTTATACACGTATCTACAAACTCGGTCCCAGACGCGGAGACGCAGCCGAAATGGCAATAATAGAGCTTGTATAACAGAAGTCAGAGGTCAGAGGTCAGAGGTAAGATGTCAGAATATGAACGCCCGGTTTTCATTGAAAATCGGGCGTTATAATTCTGTCCTTTGTCTTCTCACCTCTGTCCTCTGTGTAGGGGCGGATGCGCCACGTAGCAATGCTACAACGCCCGCTCGCATATTCTAAACTTCTTGATTTTAGGGCATAAACGGGATTTTCGTAAATCTGTATTCTGACTTCTGTCATCTGACCTCTGACATCAGTATTGTAACCGTCAGTGCCGCGAACACAAACGCTGTAAAATCCGCCGTCAATGATGAAGCTATCGCGTGGCGTGTTTTCTTTACCTTTGTCGCGCCGAAATATACTGCTATTGTATAAAACGTTGTCTCCGACGCGCCCATTATTACCGAAGCTACACGACCGGCGTAACTGTCGGGCGAAACATCCGTCAGAATACCCTCAAAAACAGCAGTCGCTCCGCTCCCCGAGACAGGGCGAATGAGTGCAAGCGGCAAAGCCTCTTTCGGGAATCCTATCACTTCTGCTATAGGCGACAGCAAATCCGTCAACAGGTTGAGTGCCCCTCCCGCTTTGAACATTCCGATTGCCGTCATGAGTGCGATTAAAGCCGGAAGTATTGATACCCCCGCTTTCAGGTTTTCAGCCGCCCCCGCGATAAATTCATCAAAAACATTGACTTTTTTTATAAAACCTATTATAATTATTATAAAAATAACACCCGGGACTAAAAAATCAGTGAAGTTCATTTTGAGGTATTCTTTTCGTATTAATTTTTTTGGATAGCGTGGTTTGCCCGTTTAATAAGAACGCCGCCGTTACCCCGAAAACCAAAGCACAAACCGACGTAATAACCACACACGGAAAAATATCAAACGGCATTAAAGCCCCGTGTTTGAGCCGCAAAGCCGCCGCCGTCTGCGGAATAAGCGTTATTGAAGCCGTATTCAGTACAATAAAGACAATCATATTGCGTGAAGCAACTGTCGGGTCTCGGTGAAGTTTTTTTATTTTGGCATCTGCTTCTTCTTCTTTTTCGATTTCGGTGATTGCCTGAATACCTATAGGCGTAGCGGCGTTGCCAAGCCCCATTATGTTTGCGGCGACGTTCATACAGATAAGCCCGAACGCTTTCCCCTCAAGGTCAAGCCCGGGGAATAAAAGCCGCGCTAAGGGGCGAAATGCCTTTGAAATGACACGTGTTATACCGGCTTTTTCGGCAATCCGCATAACGCCGCCCCACATACACATTCCGCCGATGAGGTATAAAAAGAGTTCTACTGCCTCAACACAAGAATTCATCGCCGCCGCAGACAGCTCATTCATGTTGCCGGTGAAAATCGCCGCAATGAAAGATATTACCAGCATTAACCCGAAAATCCACTTCATTACAAAACTACCCCGTTAAGCCTGTCAAATTCACAAAAAGTTTACATATTGTCTACAAAAAGTATTCGACAATATATGCCATAAAGTGTATAATTTAATTATGATAGATTTAGTGTTAAAAATTTATCAATAAGTTTACCGTTAATATAACGGATATTATTTATACAAATATCATATTAAAGGATATTTGTAATTCAGGAGGAAATAATATGAAAGCAACAGGCATCACTCGTCGCATCGACGAACTCGGAAGAATAGTTCTCCCGATGGAACTTCGCAAAAATATGAACATCCAAGAAAAAGATCCCCTTGAGATCTTTATTGAAGGCGACAACATAATCCTTAGAAAATATAAAAGCTGCTGCGTACTCTGCGGCAATGATGAAGACTGCGTAGAATTCAAAGGCAAATATGTTTGCCCCGAATGTATCGCCGAAATCAAAGGCTAAAGTACATAAAGTTTTCTGACTGCGATTCAGCCGCAAAAGTGATTTTTGCGGCTGTTTCATTCATATTCACCGAAAATCAATATTAGAAGCATTTGCCTTAAACCTTAACTTGGCAGTTATAATTTGGTATATTAAATAAATGAAACTCGAAATCCTTGACTCGACCTTGCGTGACGGTGCACAGGGCGAGGGCATTAATTACTCTTTAGAAGATAAAGTCAAAATTTTCAAAACGCTCGATAAATTCGGAATCGGGTTTATTGAGGGCGGAAATCCGTCTTCAAACCCTAAAGAGACCGAATTTTTTTCAAAATCCTTGACATTTTCCGCGAAATATGCTAAACTAATATCATTCGGAGCAACACGCAAAAAAAACATCAGGTGCGAAGACGACCCTCACCTTTTGAGCTTAATTAATGCGGGAACAGAGTATGTTTCTGTTTTCGGAAAGGCATCATACTTTCACGTCACAGAAATCATTAACACCGCGCCGGATGAGAACCTCAGGATGATTGACGATACAATCAGATTTTGCATAAAAAACGGCAAAAAGGTTTTCTTTGATGCAGAGCATTTTTTTGACGGATATAAAAATAACCCCGATTATGCTGAGAAGGTTCTTTTGACCGCTCAAACAGCGGGAGCTTGTCGGATTGTTCTTTGTGATACAAACGGCGGGACATTCCCGAGTGAAGTTTATGATATAGTAAAATCTGTCAAGGGCTTAATTGAAACACCGCTTGGAATTCATTGCCATAACGACATAGGATGTGCAACCGCGTGTACTATAGCGGCGATTGAAGCCGGCGCAACACAGATTCAGGGCACATTTATCGGCATAGGCGAACGCTGCGGGAATACTAACTTATCGGTGCTTATCCCCTCACTCCAATTGAAAATGGGGTACGATATAGTGCCTGAAAAGAGCCTTTTGAATATTACCGAAACCGCCCGAAAAATCGCCGAAATCAGTAATATAAAACTGCGCAATGATATGCCGTATGTCGGGAAATCCGCGTTCGCCCATAAAGGCGGTATGCACGCAGACGGTGTGCGTAAAAATTCCAAATCATTTGAGCATATAAATCCCGAATCAGTCGGCAATAAACGCAATATACTGTTATCAGAGGTTGCAGGGCGCGGAGCTGTTATGGCAAGACTCGAAGAACTCTTGCCCGAGCTCAATATAAGCGGCATTGATAAAGACAATCCGCATATCGCCGTCATTTTAGAAAAAATAAAAGAGAACGAAAAAAAAGGGCTTCAATATGAAGCGGCAGAAGCTTCGTTTGAACTCTTGGTGAAACGCGAATTCGGGCTTTTACCGGAATTCTTCTCGATAGAATATTTCAAAATCATAGGCGAACAAGACGGGAATAACCCCTCAACCGCCGTTGTAAAAATAAACGTAGGCGGAACGACTGAACTTGCCGTATCAGAGGGCAACGGTCCCGTAAACGCCATAGACAAAGCCTTAAGAAACGCCTTAGCGGTGTTCTACCCTGTTTTGAATGAAATGGCATTATCTGACTATAAGGTTAGAATTATAGACAGTTCAGATGCTACAGCAGCAATAACGAGAGTTTTAATAGAATCCACAGACGGCGTAAATTTCTGGACAACTGTCGGCGGTTCACCCGACATAATCAACGCCTCGGTAATTGCTCTGACGGATAGTATTCTATATAAATTAATTCACCCGCCTGAGGCGGGAGGCGATTCGCGATGAAAATATTTCAGCTATCTAAAGATGCTCACCGCGTAGAAATAATAACCAATTGAAGCATACATTGCCTAAAGGATATTTATGCAAAACGTTTGGGAACTCCAACAAAAAATACTAAACCTAAAATCCGAAAAAGACATTGCTATCCTTGCGCATAGTTATCAGGCGGAGGAGATTCAGGAAATCGCCGATGTTGTCGGGGATTCGTTTAAGTTGTCGCAGGAAGCGGCTAAACTCCCGCAGAAGACAGTCATAATGGCGGGCGTTAAGTTTATGGCGGAGACTTGTAAGATTTTGTCGCCCGAAAAAACGGTGATTTTGGCTCATCCGCAAGCGGGCTGCCCGATGGCGGAACAATTTGAAGCCGACGAGATAGAATACCTTAAATCACAGCATCCGAACGCTGTTACAGTGTGCTATATCAATACTACTATTGAAATTAAAGCAGTGTGCGATGTATGTGTTACGTCATCTTCGGCGGTATCAGTCTGTAAAAAACTCCCGGAAAAAGAGATTATCTTCATTCCCGACTGTAATTTAGGCGCGTTCGTCGCAAAAAGCTTACCCGAAAAGCATTTGATTATGCTACAGGGCGGTTGCCCTATTCACGCCTGTGTTTCGGTACAGGATACACTTACGTCAAAAGAAATGTTCCCGGGTGCAAAACTTGCGGTTCATCCTGAATGTCAGCCGGAAATTTGCGATTTAGCTGATTACGTCGGTTCAACATCGGGCATAATTAATTATTGTAAAGCTTCAAACGACAAAGAATTCATCATAGGCACGGAAATCTCGATAGCCGAACATCTTCAATATGCTTGCCCCGATAAGAAATTCCACATCTTGAGCAAAAAACTCATCTGCCCGAATATGAAGATAACCACTTTACCGGATATTTATAATGCTTTAACGGGTGCAGGAGGGCTGACCCTTGAGACACCGCCGGAGCTTCTGTCGAAAGCATATAAATGCATAGATAAAATGCTGAAACTCGGATGATTAAAGACCTGTGCTGCGGCGGCTACACAAGCAGTGACTGATTAATCAAGAATTTTTTGTCTGAAATAATTACAGCTTAAAACAAAACACATACAAAAATGCCTAAAACTGGTGAGGGAAGATATATGGCAAGCCAACAAAACAAAAAAAGCAAAAAAAACAAAAAGAAAAAATTTCTGCCTTTGCTTATAATAGCGATTATATTTCTGGCAGGGGGCGGATTTTATGCCGCAAGTTCCGGTCTGACACTGTTAGAGCTTAAAGGGTATAAGCAGGATACGTCTGTACTTAAGAGTTTTGAGCTGAAAGGACCGGTTACAGCGAAAGTAGATAAACTGTTTGCTGAATATCAGGCTGTGAGATTTAACGGAAAAGAAGACATATATTTTGCGGCACAGTGCAGGAATATGAACGGCGAAATGAAATATTTCACACTTATATTATCAGCTAAAGAGGATATCGAAAAAGCACGCGCCATTTTAAACGGCTCAAATCAGAGTATGACGATAGACGGCAGAGCCGAGAGAATATCTTCCGGTACATCAAACGGATTAAAGAATGCCCTAACAGCGGGCGGATATGTGACGGTTGATGATGCCTCTGATATTTACGCGGATTTTTCAGTAAGACAAACCGACCCCGAAATGACAATGACATACCTGTTGTGGGGCAGTTGCGCTATGATAGTGGGAATACTATTCCTAATACCCGTATTTGCGGCTATAGGGCATAACAGAAAGCTCAAACGTGATTTAGATGAAAAAGAAGCCGCCGAAGCTCTTATTAAGACAACGGTTATAAAACAGCCCGACTACAACGAATTTTTCGCCGATAAAAAACCGGCTGTAATGCCCGGCGAAAAAGGCACTGCCCCCGCCCCGAAACCCGAAGCGGTAAACCAAGAACTCGATTTAGGCGTTTTAGACAAAGAAGAAACCCCAAAACCAAAACCAAACTACGATGAAGATGCTATAGATACCTCGATGCTTGTTTTTGATACACTAAACGACATATAAACACAGAAGTCAGAGGACAGAACACAGAGGACAGAACACAGAGGTCAGAGAACAGAGAATGACCGCCCGGTTTTCATAAAGCCGGGCGGATTTCTATAATATTTACTTGTTAGATTCAACCGTAAATATCTGAATGTGTGCCGATGTTGTGCAGATATACAAGTTCGTTATCTGTTTTATAAACAAGAAGCCAATCAGGCTTTATATGAAGACTTCTGAATCCTCGCATATCGCCTTCTAATTTGTGGTCGCGATATTTTTCGGGTATTGCCGCACCGCTTTTGAGTAAGCTAAGAACACTATCAAATTCATTCAAACAGAAGTAAGATTTATCGCGGTTTAAAGTTTTTTTGAAATTTTTTCTGTACAGTTTTGACGTATCAATATTTTTCTGCATAATCGTCACCCAATAATGCCTTATACATTTCCTCAGATGAATTGAATCTGACATACTCCGGGTTGTCTAAATCCTCTAACGTCTCCTCATTCGGGGTTTCGTAATTGCCGGGACGTCCAACTTCCCACATCGCGTACATAACCTCAATAAATCTATCGGGTATGAAATCTATCTCCTGCATTAACTTTTCTCGTGCTGACATATAATCACGCTCCTTTACTCAATATTATATACAATTCCAACAAAAAAGTCAATACCGCCTAATAAATCTAAACGATTAAGTTTTGTTCACAAAAAAACTTAAAAAAATTATTAAAATCCCCCTTTATTTATTTTTACGAATTGATATAATTAATAAGGTCTTTTGTGAGTTTTTGTGAATTCTTGTGAATACGATTACATAACAGAATACAGATTACAGAGTACAGAATACAGATGTTTGCCGCTTCGCGGCACTTTGCGTTTGCTTGGCTCTGGAATCCGATTTCTGATAATCGTTAGTAAGAACCGCCTTTAACGTTATTAAAAGTATTAACGAAAATAATCTATTTCGCCAAATTAAGGTAAACAGTTGCTCTGTACTCTGTACTCTGTATTCTGTATTCTGTTACAATGTTTCAATTAAAATGGATTTGGTCCAATCTTAAAGGCTATCGCGGGTTGTATATATTCGCAGCTGTGCTCTCTGTTATCGGGCACGTATTATATTTAACGAGCCCCATATTCGGGCAGCAGATTGTCGATACGTTTATCGAGTCGCCCGATGCCAAAACGGCTATTGTGGAGCAGCGTGAACTCTTTTTCTGGCTGTGTGCCGGGATGGTGGGTTTTACGCTTATTCGTGCTATAATTCAGTTTTCGGCAAGTATGCTCTATGAGCGCAGTTCACAGGCTATGATGTATCGTATCAGAACTTATCTTTTCGCCAATGTTCAGCGGCAGGATATGTCGTATTATGATTCAAACCGCACAGGCGACCTCATGACGCGCCTTTCGGGGGACCTTGACCATGTGCGCCATACCGTAGCGTGGGTCGGGAAAACCTTTGTCGAGAGTATGGTACTCTTTATTTCAACTTCTGTTTATTTCTTCTATTTAGATCCGTTCCTTGCCTTGTCAATGCTTCTTTTGACACCGATAATTTTTGTAACGTCAAATATTTTCCGCAAACGCGTCGGACCTATGTATACTTCATTGCGCGAAACTCTGTCTCAGCTCAATATCCGCGCTCAGGAGAACATCGCCGGAAACCGCGTTGTAAAAGCTTTTGCACGCGAAGATTTTGAAGTCGAGAAATTTCAGGAAAAAAGTACTGAATACGCTGACGCAAGCAAAAAAACCGCCTTGACATGGTGGAAATTCTTCCCCTTCATAGAGACAACAGCACAAGGTTTAGCGGTAATCCACTTACTTGTAGGCGGCATTTTCGTAATGATAGGGCGGCTCACTTTCGGTGAATACATAGCCTTTTCGGGACTTATCTGGACACTCTCAAACCCCATGCGCTTTATCGGGAACTTAGTTAATGACTTTCAGCGGTTTATGGCATCTGCCGCAAAGATTATTGAGGTTTATTATTCGCGTCCGATGATTGTTGACCGTGTTGATGCCGAGAAGACAGAGGGGAAACTCGAGGGCAAAATTGAATTCCGCGATGTTACGTTTCATTATCGCCGTTCAAATACTGCCGCACTTAAAAATATCAGTTTCACAGTCAGCCCCGGCGAAACTGTGGCAATAATGGGCGAAACAGGTGCCGGAAAAACCACGCTCATAAATATGATTCCGCGTTTTTATGACCCCGAGGCGGGCGAAATTCTTGTTGATGATGTGAATGTGCGCTTCCATAAGCTTCAAAACCTTAGAAAAAATATCGGTATCGCCATGCAGGATGTAATCCTGTGGTCTGATACCATTGACGGAAATATCGCATTCGGCGATACGGATTTACCGGAAGAAGAGGTAAAACGCTTTGCTCTGCTCGCCGATGCAGACGGATTCATAGAAAAAACACCCGAAGGCTATGAAACAATAATCGGCGAACGCGGCGTAGGTCTTTCAGGCGGTCAAAAACAACGTATTTCCTTAGCACGGGCACTTGCCGTAAAACCCGCGATACTCATTTTAGATGACACAACATCAGCGGTAGACCTTGAAACAGAACAGGTTATCCAAGATAATCTTAACAACAAATTAGGCTATAAACCCACCAGATTAATAATAGCCCAGCGCGTATCAACAGCCCGCGTAGCCGACCGCATAATTATAATAAAAGACGGCGAAATAAGCGAAAGCGGCACCCACGAAGAACTCCTAAAAATCGAAAACGGCTACTACAAAGAAATCCATGACCTCCAGATAGGTCAGGTTGCATGATAGAGGTTAGATGTTAGATGTGAGAAGTTAGATTATGATAATCACGAAATCGCCTAAAATCAAGCCGCTTATAAATCGGTGTTTCCCGTTAAGGTTAAAACAATAATCCATAATATTTAAGAGGAAGTCGGTAAGTTGCTCTAACATCTCACCTCTCACCTCTAACCTCTATTTTTATGCGTAACAAATTTGATGTAGATGAAAATCTTGATACCCCATTTGACATACGGCATTTAAAACGTGTCGGTGTTTATTTAAAGCGTTATAAGCGCAAGATGATAATTTCTTTGCTGTTATCGGCTTTAGCTATTGTGGTAGGTCTTCTCGGACCGTTTATCACAAAATATGCTATCGACACGGTAATTCCGGCGAAGGACTACGGAATGTTGGTGCTTTTGGCGGCGGCATTGCTCGCGACTATAATAGTTTCGATAGTTTTTACAAAAAAACGTGCCGTACTGATGACAGAAGTCAGTCAGGATGTTATTTTTGATATAAGAACAGACCTTTATAAGCATTTGCAGGAGCTCCCGTTTGAATATTATGACAGCCGCCCCCACGGGAAAATCTTGGTTCGCGTAATTAACTACGTGAACTCGGTATCGGATTTTCTTTCAAACGGTATCATAAATTTCATATTGGAGCTATTCAGCCTTATATTCATATTAGTATTTATGTTCGTTATGGATTGGCAGATGGCACTCGTAATAATGACAGGCGTACCTGTTTTGGCTGTAATTGTACTGTCAATAAAGAACAAACAGCGCAAATCATGGCAGCAGGTTTCAAACAAAAACTCAAACCTCAATGCATATCTGCATGAGGGGCTTGAGGGCGTAAAAGTTACACAGATGTTTGCGCGTGAAGAAGTCAATAACGAAATCTTTGAAAAGCTCTCCGACAAATCGCGCAAAACGTGGCTATATGCCGTAATATGGAATAATATCCTGTGGCCGGCGACAGATACAATTGCGATTAGTATAAGCGCATTGATTTACATAGCAGGTCTGCTTATATTCCCGGGCGTTTCGTTCGGTACAATAGTCGGTATGGGCGGCTATGCCTCGCGCTTCTGGCAGCCTATAATGAATATCGCGAACCTATATAATAACTTTATCAATACCGTAGCATATTTAGAGCGTATTTTTGAGCTCCTTGATGAGCCTGTTGCAGTTAAAGATAAAGATGGAGCTGTGGAACTTGGCGCAATAAAAGGCGATTTGTCGTTTGACAACGTGACTTTCTCATATGATGAGTCTGCTGTAATTTTGGAGAATTTGTCATTTAATATAAAACAAGGCGAAAGTGTTGCTTTAGTAGGTCCCACAGGTGCCGGAAAATCGACAATCGTAAACCTTATTTCGCGTTTTTATAACGTAAACAGCGGGCGCGTTCTTATTGACAATACGGATATAGCCGATGTTACGCTCCATTCCCTCCGTTCTCAAATGGGCATAATGCTTCAAGACAGCTTTGTATTCACCGGTACTGTCCGTGAGAATATCCGCTATGGGAAACTGAATGCCACAGACGAGGAGATTTATAAAGCGGCGAAAATCGTATGTGCAGATGAATTTATTAGAAAGTTCCCCGACGGCTATGAGACAATGATTACAGAACGCGGAACGGCATTATCTCAAGGTCAGCGGCAACTTATTACGTTCGCCCGCACCCTTGTCAGCGACCCGAAAATCTTAATTTTAGACGAGGCAACCTCGTCAATAGACGCGAAAACCGAGCGCGACCTCCAAACCGCATTAGCCCATGTCCTAAAAGGGCGAACGAGTTTTATTATAGCGCACCGCCTCTCGACTATCCGCAACTGTGATAAGATTATGTATGTCTCCAACCGCGGTATAACAGAATGCGGCACCCATGACGAACTTATAGCAAAGCACGGTGACTACTACGACTTATACAACGCCCGGAGTACCAAAACAGTAAAAAGCGCGTAAATCACAGAATGAATTAAATAATTAATTACCCCCGCATAACCCTAAATTTTAGGAGATATGCGGGGCGTTTTTACTATTTATGTTGAAAGTGTACAAATTCGTATTCAAAATTTCGTATAGGTTCATAAAAAGAAAATTTTTAATACCTATTGCAATTTTAACAAATTAGTTGTATAATGATTAAAACGTGGTGACAAGCGGTGATACAAAGTAGTAAATGGTGATGTTTCCACATGGTTTTCCACAACGGTGGAAAACTTTTCGACAGCAAATGTTAAAAAAAGCGGGGTGATAGTTTGAACGGAACGCTAAAAGGCACATATGAACACATCCTTGACACCAAGGGGCGTATGGCTTTTCCGCAGAAATTGCGCGAAAAAATCGGTTCAAGCTTCATCATAACTATAGGACAAGGCTGTCTTTTGGCGTATTCAACAGACGAATGGGATAAATTTACAGACAGTATGCGCGGTCTCAAAGACGGAAAAGCCCGCGCCGCGAAACGGATAGTAAACCTTGCGGCAGATGCTGATTGTGACCCGCAGGGCAGAATAGGTATTAATAAAGAGCTTCAAGCGTATGCAGGGCTCACTAAAAATGTCACTGTAGTAGGTGTAATTAATCACGCCGAAATTTGGGACTCCGACAAATACCGCGAATTCTGTAATTCTGTAACTCAAGATGATATAGATGAACTGTTATCGGATTTTGCCTTCTAAGCCGGTGACCCGGCAGGACTAATTCGCGATGGAAATCTTTCAGAACGCGAAGATGCTCACCGCGTAGAAGATGATATTTTTCTTCTGTAGGGGCGAACTTCGTTCGCCCGTTCTCCGCAAAACGCCCGATATATTCAATTTCCGCGTGTAAACGGGCGAACACAGTTCGCCCCTGCATAACCATCCGTTCGTATTCGCGTGATTATGGCTTAAAAACGTGTCGTTCATAATCTTACATCTCACATCTCACATCTAACCTCTATGTTGGAATTTAATCATTTACCCATAATGCCCGGCGAAGTTATTGACGGGCTTAATATAACCCCGTCGGGGGTATATATTGACGGAACTTGCGGCGGAGCGGGTCATTCTGTCCTTATAGCAAAAAAGCTCAATGCAGACGGGCTTTTAATCGGCATTGACCGTGACCCTGATGCCGTAAAGACGGCGAGTGTTCGGCTCGAAACCTACCCGGCTGTTGTGCGGCGCGGGAATTTTTCCGACTTAAAAGAAATAGCCGCCCTCTATGATATTACGGCGGTTGACGGGATTTTATTTGACCTCGGCGTATCTTCATTTCAGCTTGACAATGCGGAGCGCGGATTTTCTTATCACGCAGATGCGCCGCTCGATATGCGAATGTCAAAAGAGGGATTATCGGCTTTTGATGTGGTGAATGATTACCCCGAAGATGAACTCAGGCGGATTTTATATGAATACGGCGAGGAACGTTTCGCGCCGCGTATAGTGAGTTTAATAAGCGAACGCCGTCGGGTAAGTCCGATTAATACTACTGCTGAACTTGCCGATATAATAAAGGAAGCCTACCCCGCGAAATTCAGACGCGAGAAAAATCCATGCAAAAAGACATTTCAGGCGATAAGGATTGAAGTCAACGGCGAATTTGAAGAAATAGGGAGAGGGATTGACGATGGTTTTTCACTCTTAAAACCGGGCGGGCGAATGGCAGTAATTACATTCCATTCACTTGAAGACCGTTTGGTGAAACAACGTTTTGTGAGTTTCTCAAAAGGTTGTACCTGTCCGCCGGATTTCCCCCGGTGTGTGTGCGGAAAGACCGCCGCCGCAAAACTGATTACAAGAAAACCTATTACGGCATCCCCTGCCGAAATAAAGGAAAACAACCGCTCACGGAGCGCGAAACTTCGTGTAATCGAAAAGCTCCGCTGATTTAATTGAAGGGACTAAAAAATGGCACTCTCAAACAAAGACAATTTAGCGTATGATTTTGATAAGTTCGACCATGCCGAAAGACCGGAAGAAATAAAAAAACCAAAAATCAAAGTAAACACCATAAAGCCCGAAAAAATCGGAAACATCTTTATGATGGTTGTTTTGGGTGCGTGCGCTTTAGTTATTATGGTTGTTGCTGTAAAGGCGCAGTCGGATATAGCGGTGCTTCAAACCGAGATAACGGCGGCGAAAGCACAGGTTGACGTTTTATCAAGTGAAAATGTAAGAATGGAAACCGAAATCGAGAGCCGGAGTGCTATTAAATACGTAGAAGACTACGCGGAGAATGTTCTCGGTATGAGAAAACTTGACAAAAGTCAGGTAGAATATATTGACGTTCAAAACGGCAATCAAATCTATATCCCGGAAAAGGAAGCCGGCTTTTTCACCAAAATCAAAAACAGCATTGCCGACTTCGTGGAATATTTAAAGGGGTAAACTAATAATCATTTAATGTACAAGCGACCAAATAATAAGTAAAGGGAAAAGGGAGAAAAGGCAAAGTCAAGCACCGCGAAGTGGTGATAATCTGTCTTCTGTCTTCTCGCCTCTGTCTTCTGGAATGTCCTTTCAACCAACAGCAGATATGAAAAAAAAGATTACGGGTATCGCGGCAGTGATGCTCGTATTACCCGTTTTTATTGTCGGGACGATGTATAATATTGCCGTGACGAAAGCGTCTGAATATCAGGCAATGGCTAATGATACGCAGTTCGGCTCAACGATTGTGAATGCTAACCGCGGTGCAATTTTAGATGTGAACGGCAAGATTTTAGCTCAGTCGGCAACTGTTTATAATATTGTGCTTGACCCGAAACTGCTTTATGATATAGATGATGAAGCGGTAAGGGAAAAGGCTTTACAGAACACCGCTATGGTGCTTTCGGAGGAGCTTGCAGATGTACAGCCGGAGGATATTACGGCACTTTTTGAAAAGTATGCAAAATACCACTGGGCATCTGTAGCTAAGAAGATTGAAAAACCTACGGTTGATAAGATTCTGTCGCGCTTACAGGAGCTTGAAGTAAAGAGCGGTATTGTGTATACGGAGCTTGATACTAAGCGTTATTATCCGCAGGGCGAGGCGGCGGCGGCAGTAATAGGTTTTACGAATTATGACGGCGACGGGATTTACGGAATTGAGAAGTATTATAATTCTTATCTCAAGGGCGTAAACGGAAAGATTGTTTCTGCACAGGACGCCAACGGCAATGTAATGCCCTATAAGAATGACAAAATTTATGATGCACAGGACGGAAATTCGATTTACCTGACGATTGATATGAATTTACAGTATTACTGTGAAAAATATCTCGAAGAACAGGTAATGACCAACAAAGCGCGCAATCGCGGCAGTGCTGTAATGATGAATTGTAACACGGGCGAAATCTTAGCGATGGCGACGACCCCGGGTTTTGATTTAAATGATAGAAATGCAATTTTTTCGCCCGCTGATTTAGAGATTTTAGCGGCGATTTCTGACGAAGAAGAATACGACGAAACCTACGCTGTACTCCGTGAAAAGCAGTGGAAGAACAAAGCTATCACAGAGATCTATAATCCGGGTTCGGTTTTCAAGGTTGTTACGGGGTCTGCGGCACTTGAAGAAAAGGTAATTGACCTTCATTCGACGTTTAATTGTACAGGCGAGTTAATTGTCGGCGGGCTCGAAATGAACTGCTGGAGCAGCCGCGCTCACGGCACACAGGATTTTCAGACGGCGATGCGCAATTCCTGTAACCCGGTGTTTATGCAGATAGGTTTAAGACTCGGGGCGGAGAAATTCAATAAATACCTGACGGCGTACGGTTTTACAGAGAAGACGGGGATTGATTTACCGGGCGAGAGCGACGGAATTACGTTTGATGTAACTACAGGCGGACCTGTTGAGCTTGCGGCATCGTCTTTCGGGCAAACGAATAAAATAACACCGATTCAGATGATTACAGCATATGCGGCTGTAATAAACGGCGGGTATTTGGTTACTCCGCATATAGCATCGCAGATTGTTGATTCAGACGGGAATATAGTGAAGTCATTCGGGACCACTGTTAAACGTCAGGTAATTTCTGAAGAAACATCAGCGATAATGCGCGAAGTTTTGGAGAACGTAGTTAATGTAAACAGCGGTTCAAATGCTTATATAAAGGGCTATGCCATAGGCGGAAAATCGGGCACGTCAGAAAAACTCGAAGAAAATTTAGCCGAGGGGCGCGACGACTTATATGTTTCGTCTTACTGTGGGTTTGCGCCCGCTGACGACCCCGAAATTATCTGTATAGTAATGGTTGACGAACCGATGGCGACAGACCAATACGGCGCACAGATATATTACGGCAGTCTTATAGCCGCACCGGGGGTAGCGGGGATATTCAAAGAGGCTCTGCCGTATTTAGGGTATTATCCCGAATATACCGAAGAAGAATTAGCGTCAATGGATATAACAGTTCCCTCACTTGAGGGGCAAATAGCGGTGACAGCTTCATCAACAGCCGAGTCACTGGGTCTTAAAACAGAAATAATCGGCAAAGGCTCTACAGTAATGATGCAAGTACCGGCAAGCGGCAGTTCTCTCCCGCGCGGCGGTAAAATTATACTCTATACGGAAGACGACATAGCAGAAGAATTCACGAAAGTACCCGACGTAAGAGGACTCGCCCCTGCGGCGGTTAACGAAACACTCACAAACGCCGATTTAAACTTAATGATGGGCGACGGGGCCTCCCAAAACCCGAATTCGACAGCCTCATCACAAAACTACGAACCCGGCACAACAGTCCCCTCCGGCACAATCATTGAAGTATATTTCACAGTAAAAGACGAAGGGTAGCTGCCGCTACAGGGCTGGATCGCGATGGAAATCTTCCAGAATTTTTAGATGCTCACCGCGTAGAAGAGAATACGAATTTGTAGGGGCGAACTTCGTTCGCCCGCCCACACAGAGGACAGAGGCGAGAAGACAGAAGACAGATTATGAATTTAAAGATTTTAGCGGAAATCAAGGAACTACGAAGCGTGGACGAGCAAAGAAGCCGCTTAAAGTGAATATATTAAATGGATGAGAATGACTAAATTGCGCAACTTGGCAACCCCACAGGGGGTGAGAGGGTTGGGGGTGTCGGGGGATAGGGAGAGAGGGGGCGGCGTTACGCCTGCCACGATAAATAG
>JAISHV010000057.1 GCA_031262495.1 Ruminococcus sp. | reverse complement strand
GATGTCTTGCAGGGGATGAGGGGAGAGGGGGCGGCTATGGGGAGTGGCAGGCGTGACGCCGCCCCCTCTCCCCTACACCCCCTGCACCCCCTACCCCTCTCCCCCTGTGGCAGCATGGTGGCGGTCTATTAGCGATTATGATATTATCGTTTATCACCTAAATTAAAATGGAGTTTATTATGGCTAAAATAACAATTATCGGCGCGGGCGGTTTCGGGCTTGCACTGGCTATAAATTTTAATAAATACAAGCACAGTGTTTGCGTTTATGAAAAGTTTGATTTTGTAGTTGACGAGATAAATAAAACCCGAAAGAATGAACTCAAACTCCCGGGAGTTGATATACCGCCGGAGATTGTTGTTACTAATGATATTAAAGTTTGTGACAACGCGAATATTATCATTTTCAGCGTACCGACTTTTTGTCTGCGCGAAAGTTTAATTGACGTTAAGCCGTACATTAATCCGCAAACCATTCTCGTAAACACATCAAAAGGACTGGACAGTCAAACGTACGTCCGAATGTCCGAAATAATGAACGAGATTATCCCCGAAAACAAATCAGTAGTCCTTTCGGGACCGTCTCACGCTGAAGAGGTTGCGCGATTTATTCCGACAGCAGTCGTCGCCGCAAGTACCTGTAAAGAAGCGGCAGTCAAGGTTCAGAAAGAACTTTCAAACGAGCTTTTCAGGATATATTATAACGATGATGTAGTAGGTTGTGAACTGGGCGGTGCGCTCAAGAATATCATAGCCGTTGCCGCCGGAATATGCGACGGATTAAAATGCGGCGACAACACAAAAGCCGCTCTGATGACACGCGGCATAACTGAAATTGCCCGCCTTGGAATGGCACTGGGTGCTAAACAGGCAACATTCGCCGGGCTCACGGGAATCGGCGACCTTATAGTTACGTGTACGAGTATGCATTCGCGCAACCACCGCGCCGGTATCTTAATCGGCAGCGGGGTCTCCCCTACTGATGCCGTTAAACAAATCGGCACTGTCGAGGGTTTTAATTGTACCAAAGCGGCATACGCATTATCAAAGCAAACCGGTGTTTCTATGCCTATAGTCGAACAGTGTTATAATATTTTATTTGAAGGGCAGAAGCCCTTAGATGCCGTTTATGCATTGATGGAACGCCCTGCAAAACCCGAAGTTGAGGAAACTTTTATTTAACATAATTTTATAAAAATTTAAGGGGGTGACTGAAATGTCAACCCGTGAAGTATTACAGCTTCTTGATGAGAAAAAACTGCTTACGCTCAAAGTCAGGTTTACAGAAATGCAGCCTGCCGACATAGCGGCTTTATTTTCGGATATAATAGATAATAACTTAGCTCCGCACAACTCGCTTATTATCCTTTACAGGATTTTGCCCAAAGAAACCGCCGCCGAGTCTTTTACGTATATGGACTCGGAGATTCAGGAGGTTTTGATTAATGCATTTACGGATAAAGAGTTACAGGATGTTTTAGACGAACTGTATATAGATGATACGGTTGATATGATTGAAGAGATGCCCGCGAATGTGGTGTCAAAAATCCTCTCTCACGTTGACCGCTCAACCCGCAGTCAGATAAACGACTTATTGCAATACCCCAAAGACAGTGCCGGGTCTATTATGACTACGGAATTCGTATACTTTAAAGTCGGCTCGGAAGTCCGCGAATGTTTTGAGCGCATACGTTCTGTCGGCATTATGAAAGAGACAGTTTATACCTGTTATGTGACGGACTGCCGCCGCCTTGTCGGTGTCGTAACCGTTTTAGAGCTCCTGATGGCAGACCCCGAAACACTTGTAGAAGATATCGCCGATACGAATTTCATCTCCGTAAATACATCAGACGACAAAGAATCGGTAGCGAAAACCCTCTCGAAATACGACTTACACGCTATCCCCGTTTGCGATAATGAAAAACGCATTGTCGGTATCGTAACATTCGACGACGCTTTGGACGTCTTAGAAGAAGAAAACACCGAAGACTTCGCGAAGATGGCGGCGATTAGCCCCATTGAGGACAGTTATTTTAAAACCTCTGTATGGCGTCACGCCGCAAGCCGTCTGCCGTGGCTGTTGTTTTTGATGCTGTCGGCAACCCTCACGGGGTTTGTAACAAATAAATTTGAAGTCTTAACGGCAAGCGTTCCTGTACTTATTTCGCTGATGCCTATGATAATGGGTACTGCGGGGAACAGCGGCTCACAGTCTTCAACCCTCATTATCCGCGGTATGGCGGTAGATGAAATTCACCTGAAAGATTTCCTCAAGGTTTTATGGAAAGAGATCCGAGTCGCGGTACTTTGTTCTGTCTGCCTTGCTGTAGTTAACGGACTGAGGATATATTTCTTTGAAAAAGACGGACTTTTGATTACTCTCGCTGTGTCTTTCTCGATTATAGGGGTTGTAATTTTAGCGAAAGTTGTCGGTTCAATGCTCCCTATGCTTGCAAAGCGTATCAAACTTGACCCGGCGATTATGGCTACGCCTATGATTTCAACTATTTTGGATACCTGTTCACTGCTTATTTATTTTACTGTTGCTACTATTATATTGAATAACTATTTATAATTTTAAAAAAATGGGCGAGTTATTTCGCCCATTAGTTATTTATTTGGAAATTTAAAGGTCGTCAGCATCCTGATCAGGTTTTTCATTTTCATCAATCGGTTTTCCGGTATAAGAACCTGTAGGGTCACTGTCAGACGGCTTTAAGGCGGATATAACTTTAGCTATGCGGTTATGGGTATCTTCCATTTTGAATTCCTCCGTGTTATTCTTGATGTAATTAGTATCCGCGATTTAATTAAAAAAATATACATAAAATAATGGATTTATTTTTACATATTACTTAGTTGACAAAAACACAAAATTATGATATAATATATAAGCTTAATCAACTAATCGGGGTGTGGCGCAGATTGGTAGCGCGCTACCTTGGGGTGGTAGAGGCCGTGGGTTCAAGTCCCGTCACTCCGATTTTTTTAATAACGAAAAAAACCTGTGGTAAATAATCACAGGTTTTTTCTTGTTCAAAAGAGGAATCTTACACAATTGGGCGGGCGTTTTGTAATCTCTATTGACACTGCAAAACATTCTTTTTGTTTATTCTTGTGTAAACCTGATATCCTCTATGTAAAAATTCGGTGCGGCTGATACTGATGTAACGGTGATAGTCGGTTGAACCGCCGAAACTGTGGTTTTTACGGTTATTGTGGGCTGTACCGCCGAAACTGTTGTTACAGCCGGATTTTCGGTGATTTCGGCTATCGGCAGTGTAATCAGAGGCTCAGTCCAACCATTTTCTTCGGCGTTATAACAGATTTCGCCGCCTATGAGTTTATCGTCTTTTATAATCATATTGGCGGTGATATTCTCGGGGAAGTCGGGGTAATTAAGCACATCATAACTGAAAATTTCAACCGTTTGACCGGCGAAACGCGGCAGGTCAAACCCTTGATATTTTTGTAAATCAAGGTAGTCTTTATAGGTTTCATTGAATTCAGTCGGCAAAATGACTTCGAGTTCCGATGAGGGGTCGGGTTTAACTATCCAGCCTTGTTTATTGAGGAATGCGATACGCTCTGAATTTGATGCCATTGATAACGTTTCGTCTAAGATATTTTCATTTTTAGCTCTCACGATAAAGAAAACGGCTGCGGCTATAAGAACCAATAAAATAATAAACAGCAAAAGCCATACTTTTGTTTTTTTTCTGCTCAACATATAAAAAATCTCCTTAATTCGCTTTGTGGGCTTGCATTACTCTTTGTCCTATTAATATGCAGGCTTGGACATAAACAGAACAGCTTTTTTTAGAGTTTTAAAAATTAAGGAAAATTCAGTTTGTCAGAATTTTTTACTGCGTATGAGAGAGGACAGAATACAGAATACAGAATACGAAAGCCGCGTTCTCACCGAAAACGCGGCTTTTTTATTAAGCGGGCGACCGAGGGCGGTCGCCCCTACAGACCAGAATTATTTTGAATACAATTTGTAGGGGCGGGCGCCCTCGCCCGCCCGCACATCATTTCATTTTTTTAATGCAAATTAGTATTATAATATAATCAAACTCACCGCCATAACCGCCATTCCGGCGATAAAGCCGTAGATAGACAAATGATGTTCGCCATATTCGTGAGCCGAGGGCAGGAGTTCATCTATCGAGATAAATACCATAATCCCCGCTACTGCCGCGAATACCACACCGAACAGTGCGTCACTGATGAAATTCCGAAGCAGAAGATACCCTATAACCGCACCCACCGGTTCAGCCAATCCCGAGGCGAACGAAAAGCCGAGTGCCTTTTTGCGGCTGCCTGAGGCGAAATACAGGGGCATTGCAACAGCGATACCCTCCGGGATATTGTGAAGAGCAATAGCCGCCGCAACAGGAATAGCTATTTCGGGGTCTTTGAGAGCGGTAACAAATGTAGCTAAGCCTTCGGGGAAGTTGTGGATTGTGAGTGCTAAAGCGGTCATTGCCCCTGTGCGAAAAAGCTGAGCCGTGTTTGTTTGTCCGGGTTGTACGGCTGGGAACATCGGTTCATCGCCTTTGTGTTTAATTTCATGGGGATTTTCTTTTTCGGGGATTAATTTATCAATAACGGCGATAATTAAAATGCCCGCGAAAAACGCTACAGCCGTATATATCCCGCCGCGTTTTATGCCGTAAAGGAGTGATAAAGACTCATTCGCTTGTGCGAAAAGTTCCACCATCGACACGTAAATCATTACGCCCGCCGAAAAACCTAAGGCGACAGCTAAAAATTTAGTATTCTGTTTTTTGGATAAAACAGAGATTATCCCGCCAAGCCCTGTGGATAACCCGGCAATTAAAGTCAGTGTAAAAGCTAAAATCATGAATATATTACCAAATAAGGGGCTTGTCTGAGAGATTTCTATTGCTGACAACTGATCTGATACGAAAAATTACTGCAAAATTTTCTCTTTCGGTAAAAGTGCCAAAATTACTTTAGCCAGTTTACTTATTTCCATAGGTTTTGATAAAAATCCATTGAAGCCGTTTTCGTAAAACATTTCTTTAACGCCGCTGATAGCGTTTGCCGTCAGGGCAACAACAGGTGTGTTTTTATTAACGGAATTGCCTTTTCGGAGTTTTCGTACTGTTTCTATACCGTCAATCTCGGGCATCATATGATCCATAAAAATAATGTCATATTTTTTGAGTTCCGCCATATCCAAAGCCTTATGCCCGCCTGAGGCAGTGTCACACTTAATATCGAATGTCGAACCTATCATAAATTCTGCTATTTCAAGGTTCACTGAAATATCATCTACAATCAGACAAACAGCATCGGGCGCTTTAAAAGCGGGGGCTTTTTCTGTTTCTGTTCCGATATTTTCAATTGTACCCGCTTTAAACGGTAAACTTATCGTAAAGACAGACCCTTCGCCGTATACACTCTCAACCGCGATGTCGCCGCCCATAAGTTTACATAAATTTTTAGTAATAACAAGACCGAGACCCGTGCCTGTCACTTTTTTATTCTTAACTAAATCAAGCTGCTCAAAACTCATAAACAGGCGCGGCAAGTCGCTTTCTTTAATGCCTATACCGCTGTCGGTAATTTTGAACTCATATTCTATACAATCGCCGTTTCGGCTTGATTCGGTGATTTCAAATACTACCCTGCCTTTTTCGGTGTATTTTAGGGCATTGGATAAAATGTTCGTTAAAATTTGACTGAGGCGTTTTTCATCGCCCGATATACAGGGCGGAAAAACTTCGGGCAGCACTATGTCAAACTCAAGTCCTTTTTCCGTAAACATCGGCGTAAGCATAGAACGCAGTTGCTCAACAGTCTGTCTTAAATCGAACCAGTCATTTACGATATCCAGTTTCCCGGCATCAATCTTTGAAAAATCCAAGATATCATTGATAAGCGAAAGCAGATTATTAGAGGATTTTTCAATGCCTTTAACAAGTTTCATTTGATTGTCGTCAAGCCCTGTTGCGCGCAGAATGGCAAGCTGACCTATTACGGCATTCATCGGGGTTCTTATTTCGTGTGATACTGTCGCTAAGAAACTTGATTTTGATTCGTTTGCGCGTTCTGCTGTTTGTTTGGCATTGTTGAGGTCGGTGCTGTCATAAAAGAACATCATAGCACCGTCGGGCTTGTTATTGCTGTCAAAGAGCGGTGTAATCTGAATACTGTAGCTGCGCGGAGTAAACCCCGAAAAATCCACTTTTTCATTGTATTCGACAGTTTGTTTAAGCGTCGATGTGCCGCTGAAAATTTGATACAGAACATCTGTAATTTCACCCGAAACGCGCCCTGTTAAGAGTTCGTTATAAGGGGTTTTACGAATAAGACCGGATGCGGAAATCCCACAGACATTCACAAATGTATCCGTACAAAAAGCCATCAGTCCCGATTTATCAAAAATCAGGATAATATCGGGGCAATTCGTCAAAATAGACCGCATCGCCGACTCAAGCCGTTGTTTTTCGCCCTCGGCGGCTTTTAAAAGCGTTTGGCGCGCACTGAAAGTATCCTTGTTCCGCGCTAAAGTTTCTTCAAGGGATAAGAGCTTTCGTTTTGTTTTTTTAAGTTCAAGCGTGAGGCGTTTGATTTCTCCTGCCTGTGATTCTTGCAACTCATCAGATGTAATTTCGTTATTCATATCCATAATCAGAGATTTTTCATAATAGTATTTTAGTTTTTTCGGACGAGTATTTTTTTAAAATAAATGGATAATTTAAATCAAACAGGTTATAAATGTCTGGTTATGACAGCGGTTCACGAGTTTGCCGTCAAGTGTTTCTACAGGACAAATTTCGCCGCCGACATAACTGAATACGAAGTCTTTTTCATCGCCGAATTCATCAGTTATAAACTTCATTTCCTGTTCTGCATCATATGCTAAGTTAAAATATCTGCCGATACATGAACAACAAAGCATTAAGTCAAAATCACCCGAAGCTTTTATTTGTTCTGCCATTTTTCTGTCAGCCTTTTCTATGTCGTCTGTTTCGATATACGAAATAGTAATCATTGCGCCTTGGGGTATCTCTCCGCCGGTTATAATTTCGCCGTCGGGCGTTTCGGCGAAAACAGCGCGGACAACAGGTTTTGAACCGTCGCCGTAGTCTACCATTAAATTACACATATTAAGCCCGATAAACCCGCCGTCTTCGTTGCGCTTAATGCCTATCATTTCGAGGAAATCTGTTGCTTTCATGCCGTTAACCGTTATTATCTTGTTGCCGCGGGCTTCGGTTACAACCGCTTTATCACGATAAACTTCCCGCCCGCCTAAATCCGCTGTAAAGAATTTCGGGTTTAAATTACCGCTTATTACCATAATAATAGCACGGTCGGAAAAATGTGATTTCCCGTAAAAAAGCTGTGAACTGCGATAATCAGCCGTATGGTCAACGGCAACACCTCCAAAGAGCGGCGCGCCGTCTAAAACAGCGTTCAAAGTATTGACAAAGAAGTCCCCGCCCACGTTAACCAAAAGCGGCAATCCTATATATACAAGCTTAATCGGTAATTCCGTTTTAGCCCCCGTATCTTTATATAAAACCTGTAAATTCTCCGCCATGTCAGAATTTGCCGGTTCTGTAACCGCAATATTAAACTCGGCATCGTCTGACGTCAATACAGTAAGAATCAACACCTCAGAACTGATAACATTTTTATCAGCGGCGGCTTTACAAGTCTGCCCGAAAATCGGGAAATCAAAAGCTTCGCACAACGCATCGGTTATACCTTCGGTAATAAAATCCGCGTGACAGGAAACCATTCCCACAGAATTTTTCAAAAATTTTGAAGAGTCAATCTGAGATTTAATTTCTTCTATTGCCAAATCTATATCGTCTAACTCGTATGTATGAGCGGTTAACATTTTTATCATAAAAGCACCATTCCATCTAAAGATCAGCACAAAAAACTATGAAATTCTTTGTACTTAAAACTTCGCTTAAATTTGTATACAATATAATAATATCACATTTTCGCATTAAATACAAGTATTTTTAAAAAAATAAAAGTAACTCCGATTTACAAATCGGAGTTACCGGCTGTTTTTAAAGATATTTTCTGATTAAAGTCTTCGCAGTACGTTTAATTTGTCTTTTTATAGCTCTTGAAAGTTTCATTATGCGGCTTCTCCTATACTAAAATTATTTTGGTATGCTTTTTGTTCGGCATACATTGTATCGGCAAATATTGCATATCCTTTTGTCGGGTTATTCACGAATACATGAGTTACGGCACCGATAAGTTTTCCGTCTTGAATAATCGGACTGCCGCTCATTCCCTGAACTATACCGCCTGTCTGGCGCAGCAGTTCTTCATCAACAACTTTTATTACCATATCGCGGCTGTTGGTTTCATCGCCGCGCAGATTTATACTCTCTATTAAAATTTTGTACGATTTAGGTGTTTCTCCGTTTATCGTTGAGAGTATTGTCGCTTCGCCTGTTTTTATATCCTGTTTAAAACCTAAGGGTAAAGCTTTCTCATCATCTTGAGCTGTTTGAAGCCGGGTATAAACCCCCGATTCGGTGTTGCCGACAAGTGTGCCTATCTCGTCTGATGTCATAAATGTGCCTGTGAGTTCACCGGGGAAACCTGTTTTGCCTCTTAAAATACGGTCAATTGACACTCTGACGGCTTCACCCGAATAAAGCGGCATGAGTTCCCCTGTCTGCGAGTCTGTGACGGGATGCCCGAGACCGGCGGCTATGCCTGTGGTTTTATCATAAAATGTCATTGTCCCTATTCCGGCGGAGCTGTCTTTTACCCACATTCCGGCTTTATACATACCGTCGCTTATACTGAGTTCGGGGGATAAAAGAACGGAATATTCATTCCCCCCGCGCAAGATTTTAACTTCAATTATATCGCCGCTGTTACCGATAATTGACGCAACATCAGAATTTGTGAAAACCGCTTCGCCGTCAATGGTTTTTATAACGTCACCCGGTCGTATACCGGCATTTTGTGCCGGTGAAGAAAATCCCACGGGCGTTTCAAAACTGTTTGTGTCAACCACCATAACCCCGTCTGTCAGCATTTTTATTCCGAACGGGTTACCCAGCGGTATAAGTTCCGGCGTTCCAACAGCTTCAACGGTAACATCTTTTATCGGAATAATACCGAAAAGGCGCAAATGCATCCTTGAGGGGATTACGGTTTCAGTACCGCGTGACGAACGTGACATAACGGTAATAAAACCGCCGCCGTCTGTTACGCTCACAGGTCCGGGGAGTGATGTTATATCCCCGCTTGATACATAAAATGTATCAGGCAAAGTCACATTGAAATATACGATAAGCCCTGCCGCCGCAAGAACTGCCGTATTTATTAATGTCAAGATAATTTTAACAATACGTTCCATTTGTGCCGCAGAACCCTTTCACACCGCGTCGGATATTACCTATTTAACAGTTCTTCTCTGCTCGTTTAAAAAAACATTTTCCGCAGTGCTGAAATTATTATAGTCAAAAGTAATCAGAATTATAAAAGTAACTTAAATGATATTATATTACCAAAGCTTTCAAAAGAATGTCGAAAGAGGAAAACGTATTTATAAAAATTTGAACAAGGTTAAAAATCACAAAAAAAGATATACTTTTTTGTGGGATTTTACAAATTAATAGCATTAGTATTGACTTTTTGTAGAAATTTGTGTATAGTTATCCTATAACCCAAAATTCAAACATCGGTAGGCATTGTTGCGTTCGTCTTGTGTGATGCCGAGGTAACGCTGTGTAATTCCGAACGACGAATGATTGTAAATATCCATAATTATGGCAAGAGACGTGCCTTTTTTCCATAAATGATAACCGAAAGTCTTTCGGAGCGAATGACAGGACAAGGGCTTTAAGCCCACAGCGGCAGAAGCGGCTTTGATGATACGATAAGCCTGAATCCTGCTGATGGCATGATTTTTTGTCGGGTGAGCGAATAAAAAGGTGTCGGCTGACGGTTTATTCTGACGAAACAGGCGGCGTATAACGTCGCGAAGCTTGCTGTTTAGAGCTACAACTTTGAATTTTTTGGTTTTCTTTTCCGTTAATTCAAATTCATTCTTGAATTGAGCAGTTTTAAAGTCAAAAATATCACCCCACCGCAATTTCAAAATGTCGCTTATGCGCAGAGCAGTGTGAATACCGAACATAAAAAGCACCAAATTCCGCGTCTCAGACCGCCCCTCGAAATATTCGCAGATACGTTTGATTTCTTTTTTCTCCCGGATAGGTTGCGTAGTCATAGTTTTACCCCTTTTTTGAATATGAATGTAACAGTTTTCATAAAGTGTTACGCGATTAAATGGTATATCGCGCATTAAGGCATTGTATATATGTAACAATTTTCATAAAGTGTTACATAGCTACAAATTAGTAAATTCAATCACCAAGCCGACGGCTTGGTTTTTTAAATTACAGCGGAATTAATTTTAAAATATTGCAGAAAATAGATAAATCAAGGCACACTATCACCGCTAATAAATAACCGATGTAACACTTTATGAATTGTGTTACATCGGCTTTTTTGTTTTATTTTGAAAGGGTGATTTTGGTTAATATAATTACATTATATAGCATTTTATTGTGAAATGCAAGGAAAAATTCAAAAAAACTTAAAAAAAATCAAATAAGGAGATTTTTATGCGAAAACGAATACCGGCTTTAATTGTAGTTTTAATGGTTTTTTGCGGGGTAATGACGGGGTGCAGCGGAGTAAAGGGCGATTATGTATTCATCGGCGACAATCCGAGAGATGCAATATTTCTCGGCAGATACATAACATTTGACGGTAATAAGTTAAATGCTAACGGAGATTCTATAAAGTATAAAATCAAAGGTGATGAACTGATTATTTTTGATCCTGATTCAGACAAGCAAAAGAGCGTCTCATTCAGAAAACAAGAAGATACGCTCATCATTGACGGAGTAGAATATGTATCGGAGAGTTCAGATGTCGGTAAAATGTATAACGTAAACATCGGCGCTTCAACAACAAGTAATAATCTAAATACTATTTTTACAAAGTTTTTAATCGGAGGCGGTAGTATAGATACATCAGGAGCTATTCTTTGTAAAATAGGTAAAAAATCAGAATCCGGAGTCGGCATAAGTTATGATAACCAATATTCAAAAGATGAGAGTGCTGACGTTTTAGGGAAATTGCTTGCTATTTATCAAGGCGGTGATACCGAAAATTCCGGCGGATATTGCCTTGTAACATTTGATGAAACGGGTTTTCCGCTCAACGTGTACTGGGCAGAGGATTTAAAGACAAGGTTTGTGGGTTGTTACCCGGAAAAGACAGCGATAGACAACGAACAAAATATTCAAGAAATATTTAATTCATTAAAATAATATTGAAAGGGGTGAAACTATGAAAAAAAGAATATGCAAAATGGTCATTATACTTATCACGGTTTGTACATTGTTTACAGCGTGCGGAGGCGGGCTTGACGGAAAATATATTTATACCGGTGATAAATATTTGGGCGTACTTGGAAATGAAATTGAGTTTAACAGGAATGAGATGACATATTTAGGAATAGTTGTTGTTACATATAGTTATAGAAATAATAAACTCAGCTTAATTGATGAAGCTTCCGGGTTAGAGCTTGCTTACAGTTGTTTTGAAGAAGATGATGAAGACGTATTAATCATTGATGGTGACAGATACGAAAAAGTATAGTGAAATTTACCCGCATTAGCGGATAAATAAATTTTGTAAAGTATATCGCTTTACGGAAAAGAGGTTCAAAATGTACCAAACGGTTCTCGTATCTGCAAATGCAACCATGGGTTCTATCAATATGAAAAAGACCATGGAAACATTCGCACAGCAAATTAGTGACGCAATAAACAACATGGTAAAACAGGGCTATACATATGTCGAAACAAGTACACAAATAGCAAGCACAACCTTTATGGCTGTAATTATATTTAAAAAGTAAAAAGGGGAAAATTCACATGAAAAGCAAAATGGTAGCAATTCTTTTGTCGCTCTTTTTAGGAGTAATCGGTATTGATCGTTTTTATCTCGGTTATACGGGAATGGGTGTATTGAAATTATTAACGGGCGGCGGTCTCGGTATCCTTTGGTTAATAGACCTAATAAGAATTATCACAGGCAGCCTCCAACCGCGTGACGGTTCGTATAGCTAAAACATAATAAAAAAGGGTGCTCATCAGCACCCTTTTATTTAAGCAGTTCTTAGTTTTGGTTTATTACGAAGATAATCACCTATAAAATCCAACTCTTCTTCGTTTAAAACAGAATACGGATTAATTACACTATCATCTTCAAAACTTGGTATGTCCGGTCTGTAATTCTTTTCGTTATCAAAAGCAAATCCAAGTTTTCTGCATATATTTTCATAAGTAATCATTTATAACACCTCCAAAATCACACCATATTCAGATAATTCATTAATATAACCGGTTATCTTTTCGGAATCACCATATAACATATTTTTTTCTAATCGTCCTAAAGTGAAGTCTGCTAAATTCTCTATAAATTTGTCTGTTACCGCGAATTTAAATAATTTCCCATTGTGAGTTAAAACTAATGAAAATTTATATTTATGCTTATATGCAGAACGCAAATCGGCGAGGCTCGGCAACGAATTGTTCGGATGATTATGTAATGCTATAATTATATTCGGTTCCGCATTTAGCAACATATTTTTCATTGACTCAGTCGGCATAACTTTTTGAATAACTTCATCAGCGTTTATTCCAAATGATATAGCTGATTCAGCATAATTGTTGTTACGTAAAACTTTTCCGTTTTCTGCATTTATAAATACTAAATCTTCATATTCAGTTCCTGACCTGTGTATCAACATCTTTTTCGCTTCGATGTAAATCTTATTGTTAATATATTCTCTATCAGTTAAATTTATGAATTTACGGCGATATTCTGCACTGCCAATATATGTTTTATTTATCTGTGTGCTTTTATTTCTGCCGTATCGCTGTTTTTCAATTATCACATTAACACCGCCCAATCATATTATACTCGATTTTATCGCAAATGTCAACTGAAAAATCAAAAAAATCACCCCAAAACGAGGTGATTTTTTTAATTTTAATACTACTCATGCCTCAAAGCCTCCACAGGCTTTAGTTTAGACGCTTTCATCGCCGGATATACCCCGAAAACCCCGCCTATTATCACCGAAAACACTATCGCCGCTATACACATAGGGATATTCACCGCGAAAGTGACACCGATAATCAGACTTGCCGCAAGAGACAGCAAAATCCCCGCTAAAACGCCTATTACAGAACCTGTGAGCGTTATTATCACCGCTTCAAGCAAGAATTCAGACATTATGGTTTTATTTGAAGCACCTATGGATTTTTTTATACCGATTTCGCGGGTTCGCTCACTCACCGACACGAGCATAACAGTCATTATGGATGTTCCAGATACGATAAGACTTATTCCGGCTACTGCCGAGAGGGCGATTGTCGCCGTGGTTAAGATGCTGTTCATGTTGTCTTTTTGTTTTAAAAGGTTTTCTACCGCGACTCCGGCTTGCGCATAGTCAGATGAAAGCTCCTGTTTTATTACCCCGGCGACTTTATCTCCCGTATCGGAGTCGGCTACTTTAACTGTTATTTGGTCGAAATTCTCACTGCCGAGGGTTTCTTGCATAACAGTAAACGGCACATACACAAAATCAGGCACAAACCCGCCTAACATATTCTGCAATGCACTCACACCGCTTTTTACGATACCTACTATTGTGAATGTCTCGTTTTTTATACCGAAATTCAGTTCAATCTCTTTGCCGATAATATTACTGCGCTGATAGGATTCTATGGCGAGTTTTTCGTCAATCATACAGACTTTATTTCCGGTTTTTACATCGCCTTTATTAATTAAACGCCCGTGAAGTACATTTAAATCTATAACACTTTTGGCGTCCTCATTTATCCCCCAGATCATTACCTGTGAAGTGGTTTTCAGGATTTCGCCCTCTGTAATCAGGTTCATCAGCGGCATAGCGTTTGTTACGCCGTTTTGTACCTTGATTTCGCTGAGATTTTCTTCTGTTAAGACGGAATATCCGTTTTCCTGTGCGGTTACAACTAAATTGTCCATACCCATACCCGCCATCGTAGCACTGATCTCGTTTTTGCCGATTTCGCCTACCGCCGATACAAGTACAACCGCTGTTACACCTACGGCAATCCCCGAAATAGTCAAAGCGGCGCGGAGCTTATTGCGAAACACTGACAGTATAGTTTGTTTAATCATTTTTTCATATTACCTTGATTTTCTATTGCAGAAATCTCATTCTTGCACCGTTACAACCGCTTCATCCTCTATAGGGACATCAACTTTGACAACCTCTTCAATCATATCAAGCCCCGAAACTACCTCAATCCCGTCGGGGAGTTCATCGCCTGTTATAATATAACGCTTTACTGCTGTCGAGTTCTTTAAAACATAAACATATTCCCCGCCGTCATCTTGCATTACAGAATTATAGGGCAATAACCGCTTCTGCTGCAGTGCTCCCACTATAATTTTCACTTTAGCCGTATAACCGCTTTTGAGAGCTTCATCGGCATCATTCACCTCAAGCCATACTTCAACTACTGTTTTCGTTGAATTCCCCGCGGAAATTTGTGTTGCCGCACCCGCGATATCCGTCACCGTAGCACTGTAAACTTTCTCCGGGAACGCATCACCGCGAACCTCCGATTTAAGCCCTGTAGAAACCTTACTGATATCCTTTTCGGAAATATACGTCTGAATGGCAAATACGCCTGTTTCTTCATTTTTTATGAGTACACCGTCACATTCTACGCTGTCTGTAAAAATTATTTTCGCGACTGTGACAGGCGTTGCTGTCGGTATACTCTTTGTGACAAAATGCGGTACAGCAAGGATTATAGCAGTCAAAACGGCGGCTATACAAATCGGCAGAGCGGCTTTTTTCATATGTTCACAAGACTCCTTTTGGGATTAACATTTCTTAAATATTCTATACGCTAACCAAATTTTTATACAAAAAAATAAAAAAATTCTGCCGATTTATTATGGCAGAATTTATATTTAACATTAAATTTAAGTATTCCGGTCTGTAACCTTCATTTGCTTTAAATTACCGATTTTAGCACTCCTTGCTTCAAGCTCGGCTTCGACTTCTTTAAAATCCAAACCCTTTTCGGCACACAAAACCGTAATATGGTAAAGCAAATCCGCGACTTCGTTTTTAAGTTCCTCTTTATCGTTATTCTTAGCCGCGATAATCATCTCGGCACATTCCTCGCCGCACTTCTTACAAATCTTATCTTCGCCCTTTGAAAACAGATAACAGGTATATGAGCCTTCCTCGAAATGCTCTTTTCGGCTGCTTACTACTTCAAAAAGTTTGCTTAATTCACTCAATTTTTATACCCTCAATTTAACTTCCTGTAAAAACATGAATATTCGCCTGTATGACAGGCTACGCCGTCCCCCTCGGGGATTACGGTAATAAGTAATGTATCTTCATCGCAGTCATAAAAAATATCAACGATTTTTTGCATATTCCCCGATGTAGCGCCTTTGTTCCACAGTTCCTGTCTGCTGCGGCTGTAAAACCATGTATAGCCGCTTTGAAGGCTTTTATTAAGGCTTTCGCGGTTCATATAGGCAAGCATAAGTACGGATTTAGTGTTTACGTCTTGAACAATAGCGGGGATTAATTCACCTTTTTTAAACAGTAATTCTATTGTTTCATTTTCATTCATCTGATAAGTATGCCTTTCTTTTTGCAGTCAGACTTAACTTCATTTACAGTCAATTCTTTAAAATGAAACAGGCTTGCGGCAAGTGCGGCACTGCACCCCGTATTTAAAAACACATCCGCAAAATCAGAGAGTTTCCCCGCTCCCCCGGAGGCTATAACAGGGATTGATACAGCCCCGCAGACTGCTTTAAGCATTTCGGTGTCAAAACCGTTTCTTACGCCGTCTGTGTCCATTGAATTAAGGCAAATTTCGCCCGCACCTAATTTCTCGGCTTTATAAACCCACTCTAAGAGGTCAATCTCCATGTCAATACGCCCGCCGTTAGCGAAAACAGTGTAACCGCCTTTACCGTTACGTTTGGTATCTACACCCAACACTACGCACTGACAGCCGAATATATCCGCCGCATCGGATAAAATCCTCGGATTTTTTACCGCTGCCGAATTAACCGAAACTTTATCAGCTCCGGCGCGTAAAACCTCTCGGAAATCATCTACAGCAGAAATCCCGCCGCCTACGCAAAACGGTATGAATACCTTTTCGGCGGTGCGTCTTATTATGTCAAGCATAGCACCGCGCCCTTCGTGAGAAGCCACTATATCATAAAACACTAATTCATCTGCACCTTGGCGATTATACTCTGCGGCAAGTTCAACAGGGTCGCCTACATCTTTTACACCCTCAAAGTTTACGCCTTTGACAACTTTGCCGTGCCTCACGTCAAGACATGGAACTATTCTTTTTGCAAGCATTTAGTCCTCTTTTAAAATTTTTACATCTGGGGGTCAGTCATTCAAATAATTTGGAAATTTCAAATTTTCATTTTCAAAATAGGTAACAAGGTCGTCTGTGAAGTCGGGTCAGTCGTTTAAGTAACCCGGAAAAACGAGGTTTTCATTTTCAAAATAAGTTACAAGGTCATCTGTGAAATCCGGAATATAATCTTCTTCTTCGCCGAAACCGGGGAACAGCGGTTCGGTGGTTGTCGCCGGGGTTGTAACAGCACCTTCCGCGACAAAGACTATGAGCGTTTGCCCCTCTTCGATATCAAGCTGCATACCCGGATCGGGGTCTATATCGGCTACATAGCCTTCCATAATGCCTGAATTTGTTATTTTCTGCTCCTCATACTTGATGCCGCGTTCATTGAGCAATGTGAAATAATCCGCCGCCGTAAGCCCGATAAAATCGGGGATTACAACAAACTTACTGCCGAGTGAGACTTCAATATCTATCGTATCGCCCGCTTTATAAACCGTATCGGCAGGGATTGACTGTGAGATAATAAAACCTTTGCCGACTGTTTCACTGTAGACATAAACAGGGTTAAATACAAGCCTTGAATATGCTTCGGATGTACTGATTATCTCATAATATTTACCTGTTATGTTATCCATAATGATTGACGGGGCGGCGTTTGTCGTCTCTGCTGCGGCTGTTGTGACGGGAGCGGATGTGGTTGTTGTTACGGGAGGGATTGTTCGGAATGTTGAAAATCCTGTTTGTTCGCCTGTTAACACAGCGGCAGTGTCGTGTTCGGTTTTACTGGTATCTTCAAGCCCGATAAGCCAGATTACCATAAGCACAAGTAAGCCTAAAACAAACGTCACACCCACAGTTGCAAGAAAAATCTTTCTGCGGCTTACGCGTTTTTTAGGCGGTTTGCGGCGAACTTCGGGAGGTTTTTTCGGTTGAGGCGGATTGAGCTTATTTGATTTGGCGGCGTTTTTAATTTCTTCGGGAATAGTGATTGACAGTGTGCTTGAAGAAGACAGCCGCTCACTCCCCCATTCGGGTTCGTCAAAGAGAAGCGTTACAAGTTCCGTGATAGTCTGAATACGCATTTCATGAGGCAGGGCAAGCCCTTTCATAATTGCGGCAGAAAAATGCTTAGGTACACCCGGATTTATAAGCCCCGGGGCAATCAGTGTATCGGTGGTAGCGCGTGTCATAGCATCAACCGGCGTAATCCCCGTAAGCATACGGTAAATAACCGCCGAAATACCGTAAACATCGGTCCATGTATCCTGCCAGTTTGATGAGCTGTATTGTTCGGGGGCGGCAAAACCCGCCGCTATATCACAGGCTAAAACAGTATTGGCAGTACGCACTTCGGAAATGGCAAAACCCCTGAGGACAAGTTCATTGTTTTTGTCCACAAGGATATTATCAGGGCAAATTCCGCGATGGATAATCCCTGCGTTATGGATAAGCGAAATGGTTGTAAGTATCGGGGGAATCATGCGTTTTGTCTCTTCAAAAGAGAGTTCCCCTGCATTTTCTTTGAGATAGTCGCCGAGTGTGCGGTCGCCTGTACAGTCAAAAACAGCATAGCCTGTGTTATTGTCGCCGAACATATCTATTACAGCGGTAACATGATTTATACTGCGCATTTTTGACAATGTTTTGTGCAGTGAAACAAACTCCGATAAGAGAGTCTTATACTGGGGCACAAAATTAGAATCAACTATAATTACAGAATTGCCCTTAGTACGCGTACATATAGCGTCGGGCATATATTCTTTTATATTGACTTTTCCTTCGGTGATGGTATCAAAAGCGATATAATCGGCACTCTCACCGTTATATGATTTCAGCTTCCCTATGATATAACGGTCGTTTAAAACCGTTCCGGGTGCTAAATATGACGGCAAGTAAGGTGCTGAATACACATAACCGCAAAAAGGACATTCATCATCGCCCGTTTTGGGGTTCATACATCCCGGACAGAGGTTAAACCTCCCGATATCCATGTGACGGTTCTCCCATTATTTTTTTAGGTAAAAGTTAAAATTTTTCAGTTAATATTACTGTAAATTCAGATTTAAAAACACTTACAGAATCCTTTATTAAGATTATCACACTTCTGATTAATTGTCAATATTTATCTCAAAATTGACTATGAATTGTTTTCATCTTGTAAACTACGTATCCTAAATTTTACACCAATGTAAATTTAAAAGTAACATTTTTCAAAAAACTAAATATTATAGCAGTGTAGAGGAAGAATTAGACAAATACAATGTTTTAAATACTTATGGGAGAAAAACTATGAACGATATCAACACATTATCAGTGGAAATATGCGTAAACTCAAACGGTGTTTTCGCATACAACATAACAATCCTTGATTTAGAGGGGCGGGAATATTATAATCAGGACACCGTCAGCAGGTCAGCGTTTTTTGAGCTGCCTGACGGGCATTTCAAAGTGCGCGTGACGGGCGACAACTGTTCATCGCCGCGAATGCAGGAACGTCATGTTCGTTTTTGCCAAGAGGCGCGTCCGCTTCATCATCAGGGCAGTAATTTCGGTGTGTCATTTATTTTTAACAGACATTGCGAATCACCGTGTCCGCCGAAACCGCCCTGTCCGCCGCCTGTGCCTCCTTGCGGGCAGTTCCCGCCGGTGCCGCCCTGTCCGCCGCCTGTGCCTCCGTGCGGGCATTTCCCACCGTGTCCGCCCTGTCCGCCGCCTGTTCCGCCTTGTTCATATCCGTCACAACCTACGGCGAACTGGGAATTTAAATATAAGTGCGAGCCCGTTTGCGTAACGTGCAAGCCTACACCTAAGCCGTGTATAAATCCGCCGAAACCATGCGCGGGAATGAAATGCAACAAATGCGGGTTGACTTATAAAAAGCCTTGTAAGCGTAATATTTTCGGGTTTTGAGAAAACTAAAAAGCAGTAACAATATTTTTCATTTTGAAATTCATACAGCAAATTATATAATAAGCGGGCGACCGAGGGCGGTCGCCCCTACATATTCTGTGTTCTGTCCTCTGTTTTACAGTAATTCTACAATCTTCCGTGCCAATTTATTAGCATCACCGCACCCGAGGGTTATAATCAAATCCCCGTCTGCGGCGTTTTTCACAACGAAATCCGCAACTGTATTAAAATTGTCCTCTTTATTGCTCTCAGGGTAATAGATACAGCCGGGTATGAGTTTTCCTAAATCTTCGGTGTGAATGTCAAATGTATTGACTTCTCGTCCGCCGAATATGTCTGTGAGTACAACTTTGTCGGCTATGCTCAGGGCTTCGGCAAATTCATTTAAGAGGGTTTTCGTCCGTGAGAATGTGAACGGCTGATGAACTGCCCAAACATTTTTAAAGCCCATTGTCGTAGCTGTTTTTAAAACGGCTGAAATCTCCGTCGGGTGGTGAGCATAGTCATCACAAACGACAATACCGCGCTTCTCACCGAATTTTTCAAATCTGCGCCCTGCCCCTCGGAAATTTTTTATCCCTTGCTTTATGTCGGGGGCTTTAACGCCCAAGAAGTCGGCTATTGCAGCGGCAGCGGTTACATTAAGGATATTATGTTCGCCGGGGACGTGCATTTCTATGTCAGTAATAAGAATTTCTTCGTTATTTTGTTTTTTGTAAATATCAAACGTTGTTGTAAAGGGAGAAACCTTTACGATATTTTTCGGATAATATGTGTTATTTCGTGTCATGCCAAATGAAATCAACGGTTTTTCAATGCCGGAAACAGTCTCAACCGTATTTTCGTCGTCACCGTTGATGAATACGGCGGTTGAGGCACTGTCTGCAAAATGTCTGAATGAAGCCTTGAGGTTATCCATCGTCTTAAAATAGTCCATATGGTCATCGTCTATATTTAAGATAACCGACACCGCCGGCGACAATTTCAAAAATGTATCGTTAAACTCACAGCTTTCAACCACAAATATATCGGAATTTCCGCTTATTCCGCTGCCGCCGATAGCCTTAAGTTTCCCGCCGATTACTGCCGTAATATCAGCACCGCTGTCATGAAAAATCTCCGTGAGCATTGATGTACAGGTCGTTTTCCCGTGAGTGCCGCTTATGCCTACAGTGAGCGGGTACATTCGCGAAATCGCTCCTAAAAGCTCCGAGCGTTCCCATATGGCAAGCCCCGGGGTATTTTCAGCTGCCGCCCGTTCAGGGTTGTCTTTTGATATCGCCGCCGAATACACGACTAAATCAGCCCCGATTATATTTTCGGGTTTTTGACCCATAAATACTTTTATTCCCATTTTTCTGACAGCTTCTACTGTTTCGGTTTCATTATTGTCAGAACCGGTTATAGAAAAGTTATTGCTTTTGAGAATTTGTGCCAAAGGGTACATTCCGCTGCCGCCGATGCCGATTAGGTGAATATGCTTAAAATTAATGGCATTATGGTACTTATTTTCGGTAAAATTGTCAACTTTATTAATATTTCGTTGAATTTTTTCGTTATTATTCATATAATGTTTATTCAAAAAACACACCAACTTTAGATTGAGTTTATATTTCAGACATATTTATTTGTTATAATATGTCGAGTGAGTATTACGAAGTACATATTCTAAAATTACCTCGTATATTTTACTGCGTGCGCAATAAAATAATAGAACAGCACGTTAAACAATTTATGCCAATACTCAAAGGAGGACATTCAGTTATGACTATCACCGATATCAAAATCAGGAAAATTATCCCCGACGGGAGACTGCGCGCTGTCATTTCCATAACAATCGACGGTATGCTCGCTGTACACGACATCAAAGTCGTTCAAGGTGAGGAGCGTCTTTTCGTTGCTATGCCGAGCCGCAAAGATGAAAGCGGCAACTTTAGGGATATTGTTCACCCCATCAGCCCTGAAGCACGTTCCATTATCGAAAGTCAGATTCTCGATGCTTATAAACAGCATATGGACCAAATTGCTGCTGAATCAGAAGCTGACGAAATGGGATTATAATAACAATCACTCGGCTGAACCGTCACAAACGGTTTAGCCGTGTTGTAATTGTTATGACGGCAATTTTGTTGCCGATTTAAGATTTATTTCAACTCAAACCGCTTTTGGTTTGAGTTTTTTTTTACAACAACACAGATGTCAACACAGAAATCATACTAATATGCAATAAAAAATGAAATGATGTGCGGGCGGGCGGGGGTGCCCGCCCCTACAAATTGTATATAATTTTTTTGGTCTGTAGGGGCGACCGCCCTCGGTCGCCCGTTTATGAAAAAAATTCAATCAATTCTTTAAATGCATATTAGTATTATACTTTCAGTTCCGATTTAATATTAATAAAATCTTTGTTTTTCACGAGTATCGGGGTTATGAAATCTTTTATAAAATCTCTTACTTGATCGCCTGAACGTCCTGTGTACTTTTCGGGGACTAAGATTTTTTCTATATCACTGCTGCCTAAATTGAATTCGGGGTCGGCGGCAATCCGCTCTATCAAATCGTTGTCAAGCCCCTCCTCTTTTACTCTTTTTCCGGCTTCCATCGCGTATGTCCTGATTTTTTCGTGGAGTTCCTGACGATTTCCGCCGCGTTTTACGGCATCCATCATTATATTTTCAGAAGCCATAAAGGGAAGCTCCGCCATCACACGGCGGTGAATTACCTTCGGATAGACTTTCAGTCCGTCTGTCACATTAATCATAATACCCAGCACCGCGTCAGTGCCCAAAAAAGCTTCCGCAACAGCTATACGCTTATTCGCCGAGTCATCAAGCGTCCGCTCAAACCACTGCGTACCCGCCGTAAACGCCGGATTCAGCGTATCTGTCATAATATACCGCGCTAAAGCGCAAATACGCTCGCTCCGCATAGGATTTCGCTTATACGGCATCGCCGATGAACCGATTTGACCGCTCTCAAAAGGCTCTTCCATCTCTTTGAAATTTTGAAGTATTCTTAAATCATTGGCAAATTTCATCGCCGACTGAGCTATTCCGCTTAAAACAGACACAACATTATAGTCAACTTTACGCGAATAAGTCTGCCCCTAAACAGGTATAACCTTTGAAAATCCCATCTCATCCGCTATCTTCTGTTCAAGTTCGGTTACCTTTTTACCGTCGCCGTCAAAGAGTTCCATAAAGCTTGCCTGTGTGCCTGTAGTCCCTTTTGAACCTAAAAGTGCCAAACTGTCTATGCGGTGCAGTATTTCTTCATAGTCCGAAAGAAACTCGTTTATCCAAAGCGAAGCGCGTTTCCCGACAGTCGTAAGCTGAGCAGGTTGGAGATGAGTGTAAGCAAGACACGGCATATCGGCGTATTCGAGTGCGAACGCGCTCAGATTTGAAATTACCGCAATAAGCTTTTGTCTTAAAAGTTCAAGCCCCTCTTTCATAATAATTATGTCCGTATTGTCGCCGACATAACAAGAAGTTGCGCCGAGATGAATAATACCCTTAGAATTCGGAGCGGCTTCGCCGTAAGCGTAGACGTGTGCCATAACATCATGGCGGACAATTTTTTCACGCTCTGATGCTATATCATAATCAATATTATAGATATTTGCCGCGAGTTCATCAACCTGACTTTGTGTAACGGGCAAACCGAGTTCCATTTCGGCGCGGGCTAAAGCCGTCCAGAGTTTACGCCATGTAGAGAATTTTTTGTCCGCCGAGAAAATAAACTGCATTTCAGGACTTGCATAACGTGTGCAAAAGGGGGATTCATAGGAGTTATAAGGCATTAAATTTTTTCCTCCGTGGGTTTATACTGCATTTTAGATTTCTTTATTATAGCATTTTTTTGTTGTGATGTCAAGTAAATTTTGGACTGCTGACAAAAAACAGGTTGAAAATTTATCGCCGTATTTTTATTACCTGTAGGGGCGGGCGCCCTCGCCCGCCCGCATAACCAAACACGCTTGATTTTGGGAATAAAACATGATTCAAAGAATTTTTCGTTTATCAGCAAAGACTTAACATTTTTAGTGGTGCGGGCGGGCGGGGGCGCCCGCCCCTACAAAAAACTGTCAATTCATTTTCACGTGATTATGGCTAACAAACAAGGCGTTCATTATCTGTCCTCTGACCTCTGACTTCTGATTTCTGTTCTGACCTCTGTCTTCTGACCTCTGACTTCTGTGTTGTTAATTTTTTGTGAACTGTTAATTTTTTGTGAACAAACCCTTGCAAAAAGTTTTTAAATGTGATATAATATTTTGATAGCTGAAAATTCTTGCTATGGGGAGCTTTTATGAACAGTATGACCGGTTTCGGCTCTGCACGAATGTCAATTCACGACAGAGAGATTACGGCGGAAATCAAATCCGTCAACAATAAATTCTTGGAAATTTCTGTCCGTACACCGCGTTCTTACACTTTCGCCGAGGATAAAATTAAGTCATATATTCAATCGTCGCTTTCACGCGGGAAGATTGATGTCAATATTAATATTACGTCTCAGAGTACCTCCGATATAAAGATTTCGCTTAATGACGGGATAATTACGTCTTACATTAATGCTCTGCGCTCCGAAAAGAGGCTTAATGACGACCTTTCTTTATCGGATTTACTGCGAATCCCCGATGCAATTGTTACAGAAAAGTCAGAAACTGATACCGATGAAGTTACCGCTGATATACTTGAAACGGTAGCACAAGCTTTAACGGGACTTTCCGAAATGAGACAAAAAGAGGGTCAACGGCTGAAAAATGATATTGCAGCGAGGCTTAATCTTATTGAAGATTATGTTTTGAGCGTTGAGAAAATTTCACCCGATACCACTGCCAAATACCGCGAAAAGTTATTTAAAAAGCTCAGTGAAATTTTAGCGGACAAAAATATTGACGAATCAAGGGTTTTGACAGAAGCGGCAATTTTCGCCGAAAAGACGGCTGTTGCTGAGGAAACCGTACGTCTCAAAAGTCATATAAATCAATACCGTACATTCTTAGAGGCGGGTGAACCCATCGGACGTAAAGCGGATTTCCTGACACAGGAGATGAACCGCGAAGCTAATACCATAGGCTCTAAATGTCAGGATATTGAGGTCACTAAAATTGTCCTTGATATAAAATCCGAAATCGAAAAGATAAGGGAACAAATCCAGAATGTCGAATGAAAAATCTGAATTTTTACACATAGGCGGCGGCAATCTCATAAATCCTATGCGCCTGATAGCGGCTGTTTCGCCTGAATCGGCACCAATAAAACGGCTTATTACCGACGCCCGCGACAAAGGCAGTCTCATTGATGCGACATACGGCAAACGCACTAAAACCGTATTTATTATGGACAGCGGTCACATTATTCTTTCGCATATTAATACTGCCCGTATTTTAGGCGAAAAAAACGTCAATGATAATTATATGGACGAAGAAGATGCAGAAAAAGGTGCAAATAATGAATAAAAAAGGTTGTCTGACTGTGATTTCAGCACCAAGCGGCTGCGGCAAAGGTACTGTAATCGCTGAAATGCTCAAAATAAATCCCGCATTGAAACTGTCTGTTTCAGCGACAACCCGCCCTCCCCGCGAGGATGATGTTGACGGCGTTGATTATTTCTTTTTGAGCCGTGATGCATTTCAAAAGCAAATTGACGGCGGTTTAATGCTTGAATACGCCGAATATGTGGGGAATTACTACGGAACGCCCGCACCGCCTGTTGAAGAAAACCTCAAAAACGGATTTGATGTAATCCTTGAAATCGAGGTTGTGGGTGCCCGAAAAATCACAGAAAAATTCCCCGATGCACTTACTGTTTTTTTAATGCCGCCCTCAAAAGAAGAATTGCGGCGAAGACTTATAAATCGCGGAACAGATTCACCTGAAGTTATAGAAAAACGGCTTTTAACCGCCGACAAAGAGATACAAGAAGCCGTGAATTTTAAAACTATTGTTCTGAATGATTATGCCGAACGCGCCGCCGATGAAATTTTAGAATTGATTAAATCATACAAACAAACATAAATATATTTAATGATTTAATCAAACGCGCTGTCGATAAAACTCCAAAATTGATTAAATCGTACAAACAAAAAAACATATAAAGAAAATTAAAATATATAAAACGAAAGAGGATTCAGTATGCTCAGACCGTCCATTCAGGAGATTACAACACAGAATGAAACCCCCTACACCGTAGTAATCGGTGTGGCAAAACGTGCCCGCGAGGTTGCGGAAGAGGTGTATACGGCGAACCAAATTTTAGAGCAAAAACCCGTTAAAACAGCAGTCGAGGAATTTGCAAAACGCAAATACCGTATGATAGAAGATCCGACGCTTAAAGCGTTATGTAAAGAGTAGAAAATGGTCGTTTCGGTTGCTGTTGAGAAGACGAATTTTTCTTTTGATAAACTGTTCGATTACAGAGTTCCCGACAGATTGGTTATTGAGGTCGGCGACAGGGTTGCAGTACCATTCGGCACCGGAAAGACCCTGCGTTCGGGGGTTGTGTTTGATGTAAATTCTGTTGACCAAACGTCAGATGAAGCGGCGAAACTGAAATTTATCGCCGGGGCTGCCCCGAGGGAATATTCGTTGTCACGAGAGAATATTGAAACTGCACGTTTTATTAAAAAGACTTGTTTATGTTGTTTTTTTGATGCGGCGAAACTCTTTTTCCCCCCTCTTGATGATGCGGCTTGTAAACATTTTGATGAGAATGGTTTTATTCCGCCGAAAAAGCGTGTTGGGCGTGAAATTTCAAAAACCGTGCATAACATTATACAAACAGGTATTACACTTTCGGACAAACAGGCTGACATTTACAGTAAAATCGCGGCATTGATTTCTACGGGGAAATCCTCAGGGTCACTGCTTTACGGTATTACCGGCAGCGGTAAGACGCTTATATTCGCAAAACTTATTGAGTTTACACTTAACCTCGGCAAAAACTGCATTATGCTTGTGCCGGAGATTGCGCTTACACCGCAATTGCTTGAGCGATTTATCGGTCTTTTCGGCGAAACGGTGAGCGTAATCCACAGCGGGCTTACACCGCGCAAAAGAACCGATGAATATTTTCGTATCAAATCAGGACAGGCGCGCATTGTCATAGGTACACGGAGTGCCGTGTTCGCACCGCTGTGTAACATAGGTCTCATTATCTGCGATGAAGAAAACGAACACACTTATATTTCGGAAAAATCTCCGAAAATCAACGCAAAAGAAGTTGCAAAAAAGCGTTGTGTAGAAAGCGGCGGTGCGGTTTTATTCGCTTCGGCAACACCTTCTTTAGAGAGTTTTTTTGCCGCCCAAAACGGAAAACTTAATCTCTTTACCCTGACCGAGCGTTATCAAAATGTCAGTCTGCCCGATGTTCAAATAATCGACATTTTGTCGAGCGGATATTATAACGATTCAGTGAATTTCACGCCGCCGCTTGTTGATGAAATAAACTACAATCTTTCAAAAAGTGAGCAAACTGTTCTGCTCCTAAACAGGCGCGGCTTTAATACAATAATCATCTGTAAATCCTGTAAAAAAGCCCTTTCCTGTCCGCATTGCAGCGTAGCACTCACCTATCACAAGAAAGATTCACATCTCAAATGCCACGAATGTGGATTTATCACCCGAAATTTGACTCACTGCCCCGACTGCAACGGCGAAACCCTCACCTTTATGGGAACAGGCACACAGCGCATTGAAGAAGAACTGAAAACTTATTTCCCTGATGCACGAATACTGCGTATGGATGCCGATTCGATAACAAACCGCAGCACCTACGCCGAAAAATTCAAGGCTTTCGGGGAACATAAATACGACATAATGCTCGGAACACAAATGATTGCAAAAGGATTGGATTTCCCCAATGTCACTTTAGCGGCTGTAATTTCAGCGGACGGTTCGCTGTTCGCCGGTGATTTCAGGGCGTATGAACGCACTTTCGCACTATTAACACAACTCACAGGGCGCGCCGGACGTGCCGAAAAGCCCGGCAGAGCACTTATTCAAACTTATCAACTCGATCACTACATAATCAGACTTGCCGCCAATGCCGATTTCCCCGAGTTTTATAAAGAAGAAATCCGCTTGCGCAAGACTTTGCTTTATCCGCCTTTTTGTGACATCTGCGGTGTAGAATTTTCATCAAACGAGTCAAAAAAATCCGAACTGGCTTCACTGCGATTTCTTGAAATGATAAACGAAAAAATCGCGGCGGGATTAAAGATACCTTTGCGGATTTTAGGTCCTGTTAAGTCTTATAAAGAGAAATTAAACGACAAATTTCGATTCAGAATTTTAATAAAATGCCGTATCAATGACGATTTCAGACAACTTCTGACATCAGCTTATAAAGAAACTTATAGCGACAAAACATTTTGCGGAGTATCTGTTTCAATAACACTGAACGGAGATTTCACGCTTTAAGAGGTACCGAATAAAAAATGGCACTCAGAAATTTAGTTAATAAAAACGACCCTATTTTGCACAAAAAATGCAGACCTGTAGAAGTTTTTGACGACAAGCTTGAACAGCTCATAGATGATTTGGCTCAGACAAACGAAAACGCCGACGGAGCAGGTATTGCCGCACCTCAGATAGGCATATTGCGGCGCGTCGCGGTTATCCACTGGGAAGATACCTATGTTGAGCTTATAAACCCGACGCTTTTAGAAGCAAAAGGAACATCCCGCGATATTGAAGGCTGTCTTTCATGCCCCGACCTATGGGGATATGTGACACGCCCCGAACAAATTAAAATTCAAACCTACAACCGCCGCGGTCAGACAGAAGAACATAAACTGCGCGGACACGCAGCACGTGCTGCTCTTCACGAAATGGATCATCTTGACGGTATTCTCTTTACCGACAAAGCCGATGAAATGGTTGAAGCCGCCGAACTCGAACGCCGCGAAAAAGCCCGCAAGAAAAAAAACAGAGGAAAAAGATAACATAGAAGTTAGACGTTAGAGGTTAGAAGTTAGATTATGAGCTTCTTGTTTATCGACTAAAATCACAATTGGAAGTGAATTTTTAATTTGAACATTATCTTCATGGGGACGCCTGAATTTGCTGTTCCCTGCCTTGAGGCACTGTGTGACAGCGATTCTGTCTGTGCCGTATTTACACAGCCTGACAAACCCAAAGGGCGAGGGAACAAAGTCACTAAAAGCCCGGTAAAAGAATATGCCGAAAGCCGCAGTATACCTGTATTTCAGCCGATGTCGCTCCGGCGCGGCGATGATGCGGAAATTGCACTGAAAACAATTGAAAGCTTATCGCCGGACTTAATAATCGTCACCGCTTACGGGCAAATTTTACCGGAGAGTATTCTCACTTTACCAAAATACGGCTGTATCAATATGCACGCCTCAATACTCCCGAAATTGCGCGGTGCCGCACCAATTCAATACGCCCTATTGAACGGCGACAAAAGAACCGGCGTTACCTCCCAACAGATGGGCACAGGCTTAGACACAGGCGATATGCTTATTACAGAAACCCTCACAATCGGCGAAGATGAGACCGCCCCCGAACTCACGGAGAGACTTTCAAAACTTGCCGCAAAAGTAATGGCAGACACTATCATAGCACTAAAAAGCGGCAGTCTGAACCCCGTTAAACAAATTGATTCAGACTCAACCTACGCCCCGATGATTCAAAAAGAAATGAGCCTTATTGACTTTTCGGGCGATATAGAAAAAGAAAACAACAAGATTAAAGCCATAACAGGTTACGCATTTTTTGAGGGCAAACGCATAAAAATTTTGCGCAGTTTCATAACCGATAAACTCTCAAAAACGCCCGTCGGTACTCTAATAAGCGAAGGCGGTAAATTATTTGTCAATATCGGGGGCAAACTCTTAGGTATCAGTGAACTCCAACTTGAGGGCGGAAAAAAACAAACCGCAGAACAATTTTTGCCCGGGCATAAAATCACAGACGGCATGGTGCTTACCGATGAATAAAGGTACTTCAAACCCTCGTCTTGCCGCCGTTTTGGCACTCATTAAAATGGAGTCGGACACCGTTTATTCCGAAAAAGTCCTTGATGAAATTCTTTCAAAATCAGCCCTTGAGGGCAGTGACAGGCGGCTTGCGGCACGGATTTTTTACGGCTGTGTATCGCGTAAGATAACACTTGAAACAATAATTTCACAGTATTCATCAAAACCAGCAAATAAGCTTGACAACACCGTCGCGGCAATTTTAAAATCCGCATTATATCAGCTTTTATGGCTTGATACAATCCCCGATAACGCCGCCGTTGACGAAAGCGTAAAACTCACGAAAGCCCTTAAACAACCACATACAAGCGGATTTGTAAACGCCGTTTTACGCAGTTTCCTCCGCGCCGAAAAGGCATATAAATTACCCGATGAAAAATTCACGCGGCTGTCGGTTGAATATTCAGTTAACACCGACATTGCGCGGCTTCTGTGCGAGAGTTTTCCGGATGAAATCGCAACGGATTTTTTAGAAAATTCGTTTGAAGAAGTCCCCGTTTTTGTTGCCGTAAATACGTTAAAATGCAATACCGAAGAAATAGCCGAATTAACAGAAAAATACACATTCACCCAAACAATTTTGCCGAATGTGTTTATCTATAAAAATTCCGGGATTGTCAAAAGCAAAGACTTTAAAAAAGGCAAATTCTACATTCAGGACTTAAGTTCAGCACTTGCCTGTTACGCCTTAAACCCCTTGAAAAACGAGAGAATTTTAGATATATGCGCTGCCCCCGGCTCTAAAAGTTTCACTATGGCGTGTCTTTCGGGCGGCAATGCCGAAATCATCGCTTGTGACATCAGTGAAAACAGAACGGCGAAAATTATTGACGGTTCAAAGCGGCTTGGGATTAGCTCTGTCAAAGCTTACACCGCCGACGGCAGAATTTTCAATGACAAATTGGGATTTTTCGATAAAATCCTCTGCGATGTCCCCTGCTCGGGGCTTGGTGTAATAAGGCGCAAGCCCGAGATACGCTATAAATCCCCCGCTGATTTTGCGGAGCTTCCGCAGATTCAATATGAAATCCTCGAAAATGCCGCACATTACGCCAAACCCGGCACAGAGATTATATATTCAACCTGTACCCTGAACCCCGCCGAAAATGAGGCAGTTGTAACCCGCTTTTTAGATGCTCACCCGGAATTTGAAACAATGACTTTTAACGAACATTTCGGCAAACCATTCGGGAAATCTATGGTTACACTGTTCCCGCATGACTTCGGGGGCGACGGATTCTTTACAGCGAAACTGAAAAAAACGAAAAATAAAGACGGGTAAAATTGTATTATTTATGTTGGATATTCTTTCATTGACACTTGACGAGCTGACAGAACAGATTATACTCATAGATGAGCTGAAATACCGCGCAAAGCAGATTTTTACGTGGCTTCACGTTAAGAAGATTTCAGAATTTTCTGAAATGACAGATATTCCGAAAGCTTTGATAAAAAAACTTAACGAAAAATTCATATTACATTCTTATAAACCGACAGAAATATTTCAAAGTTTTAGAGATAATACTGTAAAATACCTTTTTATGCTCTCTGACGGTGAATATGTCGAAACTGTTGTTATGCGCTATAAACGCGGAATAAGCGTTTGTGTATCTACACAAGTGGGCTGTAAAATGGGCTGCAAATTCTGTGCCTCGGGCATAGCGGGGTTTATCAGAAACCTTTCGCCCGGTGAAATTGTCGCGCAAATCTATGCCGCCGAAAGAATTTCCGCTGAAAACGCCGCCGGAGTTGTACTGATGGGCATCGGTGAGCCGCTTGATAATTTTGATAATACCGTTCGCTTTCTCAATGTAATTTCAGACAAAGCAGGGCGGAATATGAGTTTACGCCATGTGTCGGTGTCTACCTGCGGGATTGTCCCGAAGATTTATTCACTCGCCGAACTTAAAACAGGGATTACGCTGTCAATTTCGCTTCACGCCGCAACTGATATTAAACGCTCAAAGCTTATGCCTGTAAATGACGTTTACAATATATCAGCTCTGATAAAAGCCTGCGACGAATATTTAAAGTTAACAGGGCGGCGCGTTTCATTTGAGTATTCCGTGATTGACGGTGAGAATAACAGCCGTGAGGATGCAGATGCTTTAATCAAACTATTGAAGACCAAAAATTGCCACGTAAATCTTATCCCTGTAAATAGTATCCGCGAAACAACATTTCATTCGGGGAAAAAATCCGCTGAAGCCTTCAAACTGCTGCTCACAAAAGGCGGGTTGAATGTAACCGTCAGGCGCACTCTCGGAACTGATATTGATGCCGCCTGTGGGCAGCTGCGCCGAACTAAAAAAGATACTGCTAAAGTCAAATAGTTTTAAATATAATATCATAGATTTAATGAGTTAATTTTGAATTTTGATATGTAAAAAAGCTATTTAAATCAAATATCATAGCTTTGAGGAGTATATTTTGAAATTTAAAAAATTTAAAAAACTATTTAAATCAAATATCATAGATTTGAGGAGTATATTTTGAAAATTTATACTATTACCGACATCGGACTGTCGCGAACGGAAAATCAAGACCGTGTTAAAGCAGAGGTTTTAAATGAAATCACCGGCTTCACCGTGTTATGTGACGGTATGGGCGGTGAAAATGCCGGTTCAGAAGCTTCTGAAACCGCTGTTGATGTAATTTTTGAACGCGTAACAAAGGTTTATCGCCGTGACTATGATGATTTTACCACTCAGCAGCTGCTTTTATCGGCTCTGAATACCGCCAATTCGGTAATTTTGGACGCCTCCGTTTCAGACCCCGAAAAAAAGGGTATGGGGACTACCTGTGTATGTGCTCTGCTGCGCGGAACTAAACTTCACGCTGTCAGTGTCGGCGATTCACGGATTTATATTATTGCCGCTGACGGGATTCATCAAATTACACACGATCACTCGCTTGTAATGCAAAAATATGAAAGCGGACTTATTACCAAAGACGAACTCCGCACTCATCCTCAGCGCAATTTCATAACAAAGGCATTAGGGCTTCCCTACGCACCCGAACCTGATTATTTCGAGCTTGAGCTTCATGACGACGACATTGTTCTGCTTTGCTCCGACGGATTATCTACATATTGTGAAGACAGTGATATTTTCTCAATGTGCAAAAATTTCAAAGGCGATGAACTCTTAGAAGAACTCGTCAAGGTTGCACTCGGCAACGGCGGCAAAGACAACATCACAGTCGCTTTGATGTACAGCGAAAATGAAATTACGGAGTCCGATGAAATATCGGAAAAATCATAACCTTAAGTCTTTAAAAAATCAGTAAAATTTCTTTTTGGAGTTATATAAAATATGGACAAAAATATCGGAAAACGATTAGACGGGCGATATGAAATTACCGAACTTATCGGTATCGGCGGTATGGCGGATGTCTACAAAGCCGTCGATATCTTAGAAGATAAGACTGTAGCCGTTAAAATCCTCAAACCCGAATTCTCGGATAATGAGGAATTTATCAGGCGTTTTCGGAATGAATCTAAGGCTATCGCCATTTTATCACACCCGAATATCGTTAAAATTTTCGATGTAGGTTTCACCGATAAGATGCAGTTTATCGTGATGGAATACATTGACGGTATTACCCTAAAAGAATTTATTGAACAGCAGGGAGTTTTAAAATGGAAAGACACCGTCCACTTTATTATACAGATTCTACGGGCGCTTCAGCACGCGCATGACCGAGGGATTGTTCACCGCGATATTAAGCCGCAGAATATTATGCTTTTCCCCGACGGCACGATAAAAGTCATGGATTTCGGGATTGCACGTTTTGCGCGCGAGGAACTCAAAACCATTTCAGATAAAGCTATCGGGTCGGTTCATTATATTTCGCCGGAACAGGCAAGCGGCAATGTCACAGACGAACGGTCGGATATTTACTCTGTCGGCATTATGATGTATGAGATGCTCACAGGGGTAAAACCATTTGATGCAGATAATCCTCTGACAGTTATTCTTATGCATATGCAAAAGGGTGCAAAACCGCCGCGCAAAATCAATGATTCTATCCCGGAAGGGCTTGAAGAAATTGTTATGCGTGCTATGCAGGCAGATCCGTCAAAGCGGTATCAGTCCGCCTCTGAAATGATTAAGGACATAGAAGAATTCAAACGCAACCCCGCAATTAATTTTTCATATGATTATACGTCAACTCAAACACTCTCATTCGGCGACAAGGAAAAGGAAGCGGCTAAAGTTGCTTTTGAGGAAACTGTAAATGCCGAAAAACCGCGCATTAAGGTGCGCGAAAAGGTTAAACAAGAGGCAAAGAAAGCTCCGAAATTCGATGACGACGATGAAGATGAAACAACTGTTTCAAGCAGCAGTTACTTTGTCGTAATTTTAACGGCAATTGCCGCTACAATCGTAATAATCGTTATCGCCTTTATCGCGTTAAAACTTGTTGACGTGTTCAATCCTGCGGAAGCTACTACCGAAGCTATGCCGGACCTTGTCGGATTCAGTTTCCTTGATGTAAAACAAACATATCAGGATAAATTCACCTTAACCGTCGCGGGCGAGGAATACTCCGACGAATATCCCGAGGGCGCAATAATAAAACAATCATACGAAGCCGACAAGGATTATCATGTAGGCTCATGTAATCAGGAAGTCGTCGTCAGCCGAGGGAAGCGTAAGGTTATTATTGATAATGTTTACGGGAATATGGCTCAATCGGCAGAAGCAATTTTAAAATCCAGCGGATTCAAAGTGCAGTTTTTGTATCAGAATGACGAAACCATCGAAAAAGACATGGTCATAAAAACCGATCCCCCGCGCAATGAGTCTGTTGATGCCGGGTCGGTGGTATGGGTGTATTTGAGCAACGGTCCTGCGGTAAGCAGATTCATCATGCCGGATGTCGTAGGTCAGACGCTTGAAACAGCTTCAACTCTGCTCTCAAAACTCACCGTAACTATTGAATATGTCGATTCAATTGAACCCGAAGGCACTGTAATCGCACAGTCCCTGCCTCCGCTTGACGATAACGGCGAACCGCTTATCGTAAATATTAAAACCCCTGTGACCATTCAGGTAAGCACGGGAGAAGAACCCGAAAAATCTGTAGAAATCACATTCTCCGTTCCGAATGGTATCACTAAATCGGCACAGGCGACATTCCGTTCTTATGTGAACGGCGACTTTAAGGATGAAGTTTCACGCGATAATATCAAATATACCACAACAGTAACCATCCCCGTATCCGGAAGCGGTATTCAGCGTGTAACCATTGAAGGCGTTAATAAAACCACAAGCCAAAAGGTTGATATTGCTGAATATGAAGTTAATTTCGACCTCGGCACAGCCACACAGATAAGTTTTAACAACAACGCATTCTTAACACTGTTCGGCGCAGATACTGTCGTAACCACACTGCCGCCGATTAATAACGACGATGATTATATCGACCCGGGCGATGACTGGTGGAACGAAATCTTTGGTGAGTGAAAGTTTTGAGATTGGCAGAGTTTCTACGATTGTACGCTAAATGACAAGCGAAGCGATATTTGAGGCGAATAATTACCCAAAGCAAAGTTATCGGCATAAAATTTTCAAATTAAATTTACGAAAAAACGGACGTTTTATGAATAATACAAAGACAGTCGGTAACCAAACCGACGGAAGAATAATAAAAAGTCCGGGCAGTAATTTTACTGTCCTGACACAAAACGGGTTAGTTAACTGCAAAGCACGCGGTATTTTCAGGAAATACGGTATAACACCTGTCGCCGGGGATCTTGTTAAAATGTCAAACGCCCAAGGCGAGGACGGCGTAATAGCCGAAATTCTGCCGCGAAAAAACTCTCTGACAAGACCGCCTTGCGCCAATATAGACTCCATTATTTTCGTTGTATCAACCGTGGCGCCGCCGCCGAACCTCTTTATTCTTGATAAATTTATCACTGTCGCGGCGTTTAAACATATTGATACTGCAATCGCCGTAACCAAAACAGATTTAGCGGCTAACCCGAAAATTAAACGCATTTATGAACCTGTCGTCTCGAAAATTTTTGAAATTGATTATAATCATCCGTCAACACTTGACGGCATCAAAGATTTTTTAAACAGTAAAATCACTATCTTTACTGGTAACTCAGGCGTCGGCAAATCAACGCTTTTGAATGCTCTTATGCCTGAAATTGCCGCCGCCACAAACGAAATCAGTGTAAAACTCGGCAGAGGAAAACATACCACGCGATGTGTTGAACTCTACCCGTATGGTACGGGATTTGTCGGCGATTCACCGGGGTTCTCTACATTTGAGACAGCGAAATACGACAATATTACCCGCGAAGAGCTCCCCTACTGTTTTAAAGAATTCATCCCATACCTTGAGACACCCTGCCGATTCGCCTCATGTACGCACACTAAAGAGACAGGCTGTAATATCTTCCGCCATGTTTTAAACGGTGATATTTCACCGTCACGTTTTGAGAGTTATAAAAAAATCTTTGAAGAAACCCCGCGAACAAAGACAGCTTTTAATAAACCAAAATAATCTTTCATATAAGTAAGCAATAATCTCTGCAAAATTATCAAGCTCATCCTTAAAATTAATGTTACTCAAAATTTTATGAAAAATAAATGCATAATAACCGGCGGTGTTCAAGACGGAATAACCATTCCCTTTCATAATGATAAGTTTTACATAGCCGCCGATTCGGGGATTATAAACCTGCAAAGAAACGGTATTACGCCTGATTTGATTATCGGGGATTTTGACAGTTACACGGGAGCATTGCCCGAGAATGCCGAGAAAATCAAGTTGCCCGGTGAAAAGAATGATACCGATACTATCGCGGCGGTCAAAGAGGGACTCTTTCGCGGATACAAGGAATTTGAGCTTTACGGTGTTATCGGCGGACGTTTTGACCACACATTCGCGGCAGTACAGACACTCTCTTTTATTGATGAACAGGGCGGGCGCGGGAAAATTTTTACGCCGAACGATGTTATTTTTACCCTCAGTTCGGGAGCACACACACTGACAAACACGCCGCAATATAAATTCATAAGTCTTTTCTCGCTCACCGAAAAAACCTTGATTTCAACAGAGGGACTAAAATATGACCTTTACGAATATACACACACTGAAAATTACCCGTTAGGCGTCAGTAATGAATTTACGGGCACTGAAGCAAAACTCCGCATAAAAAGCGGAAAATTACTCGTAGTTTTTTCAAACGAATAAATTTTTCATAAAAATTATCACGTATTTTACTTTACCGAATAATATAAAATATCAAATAAATTCGGTAAATGAGGCGAAAAATTTATGAAAATAGTTGTTATCAGAAGCCCGAAATTTTTATCCGGCTTGCTCCGTGTAATTTTCGGCATAAGGAAAGAAACTGAAGAAAACTGATGGAAAATTGGATAGAAGTTACCGTTGAAACCACCGCAGACGGGATAGAACCCGTCTGCGGAAGGATTTCGCTTATCGGTATTAACTCATTTGAAATAGTTGACCCCGCCGATTTTGAGGATTTTTTAGAACATAAAACGGGCAACTGGGACTACGTAGACGAAAGCCTTTTAAACCTCAAAGCGACTGTCCCCGCCGTAAAATGTTATATTGCAGAAAATGAACAGGGTTTTGAAACCTTAAATGCCCTCAAAGACACCATTGAAATATTAAAACAAAGCGATAAGGACAAGCTTTTCGGTTCACTCGAAATAAAATTACAAAACATCAAAGAATCCGACTGGGCAAATAACTGGAAGCAGTATTTCAAGCCTTTCACAGTAGGCGAAAAACTTGTTATTAAACCCTCGTGGGAAGATTATAATAATACCGAAAACAGACTGATTTTAGAAATTGACCCGGGTTCATCATTCGGCACAGGACAACACTACACCACAAAACTCTGTCTTGAGTTGCTTGAACGCAATATAAAAGGCGGTGAAACTGTCCTTGATTTAGGCTGCGGCAGCGGGATTTTGGGGATTGCTTCAATACTCCTCGGTGCAAAATACGTTAACGCCGTTGATATAGATGAAAATTCAACGCGCATCGCCGCTGAAAATTTCGGCAAAAATCATATATCGTCAGAAAATTACAGTATTTTCTGCGGCAATATCCTTGACAAATCGGACAAGCTTTGTGCGATTTTAAAAGGTTTACCGAAAGCCGACATAATCGCCGCAAATATCGTAGCCGATGTACTTATCGCTATGTCTTCTATTTTCACGGAATTACTGAATACGGGCGGCTGTGTTATCCTTTCGGGGATTATATCGGAACGCGCTGATGAAGTAACAATTGCAATGGAGAAACAGGGATTTATATTGAAGTCACAAGAAGATGACCACGATTGGTCGGCGCTTGTATTCACACAAAGATTTATTAATACTTAAAAAGAGAGATAAAACATTGTCTAAAAAGAAAGAATACTCAAACGACAGTATAAAGATGCTCAAAGGACCTGACAGAGTAAGAAAACGCCCTGCCGTAATCTTCGGTTCAGACGGCATTGAAGGCACTAAACACGCATTCTTTGAAGTGCTCAGTAACTCCATTGACGAGGCGCGCGGCGGCTATGGGAATACGATAATTATAACGCATTTTTCGGATGATTCCATTGAAGTAGAGGATTTCGGGCGCGGCTGTCCTGTGGACTTTAACACCGCCGAAAACCGCTTCAACTGGGAGCTCGTCTATTGTGAACTCTACGCCGGCGGCAAATATAACAACAACAGCGGCGGGGATTATGATTTTTCACTGGGCTTAAACGGCTTGGGAGCGTGTGCTACACAGTATTCAGCTGAATATATGGATGTTGTGGTTCACCGCGACAAAACAGAATTCACTTTGCACTTTGAGCACGGCGAGAATATCGGCGGACTTACAAAAAAGCCTTACAGAGGTTCCGCAACAGGTACGAAAACCCGCTGGAAACCCGACTTAGATGTGTTCACCGATATAGCGATAGATGATGATTATTTCGCCGAAATTATCCGCAAACAAGCTACCGTAAACCCGAATGTCTCCTTTATTTTCAAAAGCGAAAACGAAGACGGTACATTTGACGAACAAAAATTCATCTACGAAAACGGTATTGAGGACTACATCAAAGAGGTTTTAGGCGGTGAGTCGCTCACCCCGCCCTATTACATCGAATGTGAACGGCGCGGGCGCGACCGCGAAGACAAAGAAGAGTATAAAGTAAAACTTTCCTGCGTTTTTGCTTTCTCAAATAAACTCTCTTTTATTGAGTATTACCACAATTCAAGCTTTTTAGAGCACGGCGGAAGCCCCGAAAAAGCCCTTAAAACGGCATTTACGTCACAAATAGACGCTTACCTTAAAACCAATAATAAATATCTCAAAAACGAGAGCAAGATTACATTCGCCGATATTGAAGACTGTCTTGTATTCATCTCAAGCTCATTTTCAACGGCAACATCATACGAAAACCAAACCAAAAAAGCTATCACGAATAAATTTATTGCTACAGCAATGACAGACTTTTTAAAGCATCAGCTTGAGGTATATTTTTTAGAAAACCCCGACTACGCTTTAAAAATCTGCGAACAGGTTATGCTCAACAAGCGCAGCCGTGAGTCCGCAGAAAAAACCCGCCTCAATATCAAGAAAAAGTTAAGCGGCAATATCGACCTCTCAAATATGGTAGAAAAATTCGTTGACTGCCGCACAAAAGACTTATCACGCCGTGAAATCTATATCGTTGAGGGCGACTCGGCTCTCGGTTCATGTAAAACGGCGCGGAACTCTGAATTTCAAGCGATTATACCGGTTCGCGGGAAAATTTTAAATTGCCTTAAAGCGGATTTTGCGCGTATCTTCAAGAGTGAAATTATCACCGATTTGCTCAAGGTTTTGGGATGCGGGGTTGAAGTTTCGGCGAAAAATAATAAAGATATCGCGAATTTTAACCTTGAAAACCTCAAGTGGAACAAAATTATCATTTGTACAGATGCCGACGAGGACGGATTTCAGATTCGCACACTTATTTTAGCGATGCTATATAGACTTACGCCTACACTTATTCAAAAAGGGTATATTTATATTGCCGAATCGCCGCTGTTTGAGATTACGACAAAAGAGAAGACTTATTTTGCTTATTCCGAAAAGGAAAAGGGTGAAATCCTCAAGCTCATAGGCGATAAAAAATACAAACTTGACCGTTCAAAAGGTCTCGGCGAAAACGATGCCGATATGATGTCGCTCACTACAATGAACCCCGATACGCGCCGCCTGATAAAGGTTTTGCCGACTGATCTTGATAAAACCGCCGAGATGTTTGATATCCTCTTGGGGAATAACCTACAGGGCAGAAAAGATTATATTTATGAATACGGCGCAAAATATCTTGAGCTTGCCGATATATCCTGAAAACTTCTCGAATCCGAAAAAATGAAAGTGAAAAATTTAAGTGCCAAAACATAAAGAACCTAAAAAATCACAATCAAACAGTAATGCCTACATAGCCGGCAGCGGGATTATTTCCGGGGAACAGATAACAGATACCCTTGAAAAAAACTATATGCCATACGCCATGAGCGTTATTGTATCAAGGGCAATCCCCGAAATAGACGGATTTAAACCCTCTCACCGAAAGCTTCTTTATACTATGTATAAAATGGGGCTTCTGACAGGGAATAAGACCAAATCGGCTAACATCGTCGGTCAGACGATGAAACTCAATCCCCACGGCGACAGTGCTATTTACGATACAATGGTAAGGCTCTCGACAGGGAATGAAGCCTTGCTCTATGGGTATGTAGAAAGCAAAGGTAATTTCGGCAAAGCATATTCAAAAAACATGGCATACGCCGCAAGCCGTTATACCGAAGCCAAACTCTCCCCTATCTGCTCGGAACTCTTCCGCGATATCGACAAAGACACCGTCGATTTTGTCCCGAACTATGATAATGAAACAACAGAGCCGACACTCTTGCCCGTAACATTTCCGTCTATCCTTGTTAATGCCAATAAAGGTATCGCCGTGGGTATGGCGATGAACTGCTGTTCATTTAACCTTACGGAAGTTTGTGATGCGGCTGTTGCACTTATAAAAAACCCGAATGCCGATATAATCGACATCTTGCGCGGACCTGATTTTGCAGGCGGCGGACTGCTTCTGTATGATGAAGAAGCCACCAAAAAGATTTACGAAACAGGGCGCGGTAATTTCACCGTAAGAGCCAAATGGAACTTCGACCGCGAAAACGGTTGCATAGAAATCACCGAAATCCCGTGGACAACCGATATTGAATCCATTATGGATAAAATAATCGAGCTTGTCAAAGACGGTAAAATCCAAGGCATTTCATATATCCGCGATGAAACTGACATTAACGGACTGAAGATTGCTATTGATATAAAACGCGGTACAGACCCCGAAAAGCTGATGAAACGGCTCTTTAAACTTACACCGCTTCAAGATAATTTCCCCTGTAATTTCAATATTCTGATAGCCGGTTCACCTCGGGTTATGGGCGTTTATGAAATTTTAGAGGAATGGACGGCTTTCAGAAAAGAATGTGTAAAACGCCGTGTTTACAGCGGTTTACAAAAAAAGAAATCCCAGCTGCATTTACTTCAAGGCCTAAAGAAGATACTCATTGATATAGACAAAGCGGTAAAGATTGTCCGTGAGACAGACGAAGAAGACGATGTTGTACCGAATTTGATGATCGGTTTCGGGATTGATGAAATTCAGGCTGAATATGTGGCAGAGATTAAACTGCGCCACCTCAACCGTCAATATATCCTCAACCGTATTGCCGAAATAGAAACCCTTATAAAAGATATCGCCGAAATGGAATCGGTTCTCGGTTCTGACGACAAAATCAAGAACATTATCATTGAAGAACTAAAAGACGTAAAAAAGAAATACGCCGTCCCGCGCAAAACTCATTTTATCTACGAACAAGATGAAGACGACGAACCGGAAGACGATACTCCTGATTTTACCGTGAATGTATTTATCACGGCAGAGGGGTATATTAAGAAGGTAACGCCTCTGTCACTGCGAAATGCGGGCGAACAAAAGCTCAAAGAGGGCGACCGCATTATTTCGGTGACAGAAACTACAAACAACGCCGAAATCCTCTGTTTCGGAGACCGACAGCAGTGTTATAAAGCGAAACTCTCCATATTCCCGGAGGGTAAAGCGTCACTGATGGGGGATTTTCTCCCGACGAAACTCGGTTTTGATAATGGTGAAATGCCTGTCGGATCGGTTATTACGAGTGATTATTCGGGGCATATCCTGTTTGTCTTTAAAAACGGCAAGTGTGCAAAAATCCCGCTTGAGAGTTATAAAACCGTTACAAACCGCAAAAAACTCCTCAATGCGTATTCCGACAAATCCCCTGTTGCGGCAATGTTTTTTATAGGCGGGAATACAGAAATCCTCTTAAAATCAACCGCCGGGAAATTCATAATGTTTAACAGCGGACAAGTTGCTCAAAAAACCACGAAGAATTCCGAGGGTGTCGCCGTTATGACACTTAAAAGCGGCAATGAAATTGAACGAGCGGAAATTGTAACACCGGCAATGCGAGCGCAAGTACTGAAATTTGAAGTCAAAAATATACCGTCAGCGGGCAAGGTCGGGCAATATGAGCAAATGAATTTGATACCTGAATAATACCAAAAAGGAATTTTACATCCGCAAAAGGAGTGGTGAAATGCAACGACTAAAAATACTTAAAGTGATTACGGCAATTTTCGCGGCAGCAGTTATATTTACATTAACGGGTTGTGATAAAGGCGAAGAGGGCGAAACATCTGTCGATACCGTAACTGTCACGAACAAAGACGGCGAACCTGTTACCGTTATTGTTACCGACCAAAACGGCAATGCGGTGACCGGATTAGTGACGGACGGAAACGGTACGGTAATTTCGGAGACTGTCACAAATGCAGCCGGTAAAGCCGTGACGGATAACCGGCGCCGCCCTGTCACCGAGTTTTTAACCGCGACATTCACCGAAGTATTAACCGAAACAGTAACTGTCCCCACCGGCAAAGCGCAGATTATGAATGCCGAAGATGCGGCAACATCAACCGCCGAAGGCACGGACTATGCCAAAACAATAGCGTCTATGCAGAGTGAAATCCAGTCGCTTAAAGAAGAAACCAAACGCGAACGCGAATATGTTGATAAAGAAGGTTACTTAGCGGGTGTCTATAATGATGCCGTCAGTGAAGCCGTTTCTATCCGCTCGGATATTCAAGCGGATTTGCCGGACACAATTTTCATCCGCGATAAAGAATATTCAACTGACCTTACAACCCTGACTATTTCGGGTGCGAATCTGACAGATGATGAGATTGAGTCTCTCAAATATATGGTGAACCTGACAGAACTCCATCTCTATTCAAACTCAATAACGGATTTAACGCCGCTCAAAGGCTTGACATCACTCAAAACCCTATCGCTCTTTCGCAATCAAATTGAGGATTTAACGCCGTTAGCCGGTCTGCCGGTGCTTGAAAACCTCTACCTTAGAGCGAATAACATTATCGACTTAACGCCGCTTTCGGAACTGACAAATCTAAAGAGCATAGACATTTCGGAGAATCAAATTGTTGACATAAACCCGCTCTCGGGGCTATATAATGTCGAACTCCTCTACTGTAACAACAACCAAATTTCTGATATAACGGCTTTGTCGGATATGCCGCACCTGTCGCGTCTGCATATTCAAGACAATATCATCAGCGACTTAACGCCGATTGAATACCTTGAAGAAATGGTGGAACTCTACGCCGAGAATAATGATATAACGGATATTTATCCTCTGTCATATTTAACAGGTTTAAAATGGCTCCGCCTGTCGGGTAACGACATAAGCGACATTACAGCACTTGAATCAATGAATTCACTCGTCAAGATTTATCTTATTGATACGGGTGTATCGGAAGAAGATGTTGAAGCGATGAGAAAACACTTAACAGGTACACAATTTATCATACAATAAGCATTATTAATGCACTGATTTAATTAAAACTTAGGAAGAAACAGCAAATGATTATTATTTTAAAAAATTCAGCTACAAAAGACGAAATCGCCAAACTTGAAGACGGGCTCAAAGCCGCCGGACTTAATACAAATCTCATTGTCGGCGCACAGCAGAGTATCATCGGACTAATCGGCGATACGTCGCGGATTGATTTAGACGGACTGTATGCTCAGGAATGTGTCGAGAGTGTTACTCGAATTCAAGAGCCGTTTAAAAAGTCAAACCGTAAAATGCACCCGGCAAACACGCTTATTACTGTGGGAAACTGTGTAATCGGCGACGGTTCGCTCAATGTAATTGCAGGACCCTGTTCTGTTGAATCGGAAGAACAACTGTTTGAAACCGCACGCGCCGTAAAATCCGCCGGAGCAACGATGCTCCGAGGAGGCGCATTCAAACCCCGCACATCGCCCTATGCATTTCAAGGGCTTGAAAAAGAGGGACTGCGGCTTCTTTCGGCGGCAAAAAAAGAAACAGGATTGCCGATAGTCACCGAAATCATGGCGGCGGCGGATTTAGACCTGTTTGAAGACGTTGATATTATTCAGGTAGGCGCACGAAATATGCAAAACTTTGACTTACTCAAGGTTTTAGGTACAATAAATAAGCCCATTCTCCTAAAGAGAGGGCTTTCGGCGACAATTGAGGAACTCCTTATGTCAGCTGAGTATATAATGTCGGGCGGCAACAACGAAGTCATATTCTGCGAAAGAGGTATCCGCACATTTGAAACAATGACACGTAATACAATGGACGTTTCGGCAATACCTCTGTTAAAGCAAAAATCCCATCTCCCGGTCTGTGTTGACCCATCACACGCGGCAGGTATAATTTCACTTATAGAGCCGCTATCGTTAGCAGCGGTTGTGACGGGCGCGGATGCTTTAGAAATAGAAGTTCACTGCAACCCGAAAAAAGCATTATCAGACGGCGGTCAACAGCTCCGCCCCGATAATTTTGAAAAAGTAATGGAAAAGATAAAAACGATGTGCGGGTTCCTAAATAAAGATTTTGGCAGACAAATATAGCTGTAGGGGCGACCGCCCTCGGTCGCCCGCATACCAGTTATCACATCCCTGTAGTTAATAAACAAAAAATCATGGAGATTTTGTTTTATTTCTAAAATAGAGTATTTTAGAAAGTGCGGGCGGGCGAGGGCGCCCGCCCCTACTACCAAGTACCAACAAAAACTTTACAATTTTTAATTCTTAACCGTTAAACGAAAATATCAAAATCTCTATTTAGAACTCCACCATGCTGCCACAGGGGGAGAGGGGTAGGGGGTGCAGGGGGTGTAGGGGAGAGGGGGCGGCGTCACGCCTGCCACTCCTAATAGCCGCCCCCTCGCCCCTCATCCCCTGCAAGACATTCAAACGGACATTCACAGACATTCATATGACATTCAAGCGACATTCATGCGACATTCATCCGACATTCAAACGCGACATTCACAAATGTCAAGTTTTAGATTTTACAGCGTAGTAGGGGCGACCGCCCTCGGTCGCCCGCATACCAGTTATCACATCCCTGTAGTTAATAAACAAAAAATCATGGAAATTTTGTTTTATTTCTAAAATAGAGTATTTTAGGAAGTGCGGGCGGGCGAGGGCGCCCGCCCCTACAAAAAAACAACCGCCGCGTTTTCAATAAAAACGCGGCGTTCAATATTCTGATTTCTGACATCTGACATCTGATTTCTGTGTTTATCTAAGAACATAAACATTCACTTGATGCGCGCCCCACTGAACACATTCATCGTAGGTATACATAAACAAGTCTACAAGACAGTCTCCGCTTAACATTGAGCCGCCTGTGTCGGCTGCTATAGCATAACCGTAGATGTGTTTTCCGTCGGTTGAAGTGATAAAGAGTTCGGTGCCGTATGGAATCAAATCAGGGTCTACAGCCACATGACCGGGTCTTACGGTTCGCCCTGAGGCAGTGAGTGACTCCGGATGAGCGTAATATGCAACGCCTTTCCCGGTGTGAACCTTTTTATACTCGGTCGGTACGCCGTTTTCATCAAATGAGAGCCACTCGGGTACAGGTAATGTGCTCTTCATTTTTTCGGCTTCGGGTACATTGCGGTGAACCGGTTTCGTCCCTACGGCAACAACACGATCCTGCGGTTCTGCAACATCAGAATCCACAAGTTCGGTTGACTTTAAAACCCCGTCAATATAAGTATGCTCATAAGTCTTAGCGTCAAGTCCCTGTTCGCCTTCTTCAATAATTTCTGTTTCGCCGATAAATAATGTGTCATCTTCTATAGTCTGTGTTGCGAAATTCAGTTCGGTAAGTACCGTTTTGTGACGGGTTTCTACACGGTTGACATGAATCTGCATTTTCGGTATAAGCGATTCATTCAAAGGAACATTAATCAGGTCGTTTTCATCAATTGCTACTCCGGCTTCTGTAAGCGCATTCTCAACCGTACCATATGTGCTGATACTGTAGGTCTCGCCGTCGGCTTTTATCTCAACAGAGATTTCGGGTATCGTAAAGGATGCCGCTTTAAGTAAATGTGCCGAAGCTGAAATCGGTGCGAGCAGTATGTCTTTCATCGGAGCGATAAAAGTATCTGCCGGGACAGGTTTCACTGCCGCTATGAGCAGTGACAGAACTGCTGCGGCAGCAAGTATTGTGCCTATTATCGTCAATTTATGTTTTATTTGCATAATCTCTTTCTTCATATATTCGTGATTAAATTATTAAAAAGGCTTCGGTCTGAAAGATTTCTACCGTTAATAACTGTGTTATACGAAATAAATTGGTTTCAAAAGGGTTACAAAACACATTCGTTTTCGTAATTTTTCGTTACTTTTGGTATTATACAATAAGTAAATTCATTTGTCAAATAAAAATATACCCTCAAATTTGTGCAACATCACTATAAATTTGAGATATTTTTTCATACTTAGTATATTTTATTACAAATTACGACAAGTGTTCTTAATATTTTTGTAAATTATGGTCACTGTGTTTGTGCAAGTTACATAAAAATCACAAGTAATTAAAATTTGGTAAATAATGCATACGCGGAAAACTTTTCGACAAAAATTTTTGAATTTTATGAATTTTTCTTGACATTTCAAAAAAGTTATGCTAAAATATGGTTTAGAAGAAAAGTTAAAATTCCGTTTCAGATAAATTTACATAGAAAGCCTTTTTAAGGTAATAAAAAAATGAAATTTGAACCTAACCAAAAATACACCACTATATCAATATACGCCGTTATCACGTTCGCCGCCTGTTTAACACTCGTAATTTTAGCAATGAATATCCCCGTTATAGCCGGCGGGGCCGCAAAAATATCGTCTCTCCTTGCGCCTATAACGTGGGGTGTTGTGTTTGCATACCTTATGAACCCCGTTTTAGTTAAATCCGAATCCATATTCGGCAAAATTTTCTGCAAGAAAAAACCGCATAAAAAAGCCTGCCGTATAACCGCCGTAACGATCTGTCTATTCGTCTTTTTAGGGCTTATTGCGGCATTTTTTGCTATAATTTTACCGCAGTTGATTTTGAGCATACAGCAAATTGTTAACAACTTCCAATCCTATTTTACAGCAGTCCAAGACTGGGTTATGAAACTTGTTGCCGATTATCCCGACTTAAATACGTTTGCTATTGAACAACTTAATAAAGTTCGTGCAGATTTATCAGGCTACCTTAATACCGTAATGCCATCTATTCAAACATTTATGACAAAAATAGGTTCAGGAGCTTGGAGCATTATTACGACGTTACTTGACGCATTTATCGGCATAATCATCATGATTTATTTGCTTTTTTCAAAAGAGGTTTTTATAGGACAGGCTAAAAAAATATCCTCAGCTATTTTCCCGAAATCTTTCTCCGCAAGTCTTATCAGAGTATGTTCTCACACGAACGAAGTTATGGGCGGTTTTATAAACGGAAAAATCATAGACTCTGTCCTCGTCGGTATTATTTGTTTTATAGGTATGACAATAATGAAGATGGATTATGTTGTACTGATAAGCGTTGTAATAGCCATAACTAATATTATCCCGTTTTTCGGTCCGTTTATCGGCGCAATCCCATCGGGACTGCTGCTGCTTATGTCTGACCCGTCACAGGTTATACCGTTCGGCATATTCATTTTGGTATTACAGCAGTTTGACGGAAATATCCTGACACCGCAGATTTTAGGCGACTCAACAGGGTTATCCGCTTTTTGGGTGATGGTCGCTATTTTCCTCGGCGAAGGACTTTTCGGATTCGGCGGAATGATTATCGGTGTACCGCTCTTTGCAGTTTTATATACTTTGATTAAAGACTTTGTAGAATACATATTAAAAAAGAAGAGTTTGCCTGTAGACACCGCAGAATATATGCCGCTGCCGACAGTTAAAATAAAAACCCAACACAAATCATTTAAATTATCACGAAAATCCACGAAAAAATCAAAAAATAACGATAAAAAATAATTTTTTTAAAAAAATATTGACAGGTAATAATATATATGCTATAATATCCATAACAGCTCTCCGCTCTGCACTCCCTTACTATTAAATAATGGAATAGAACATGAACTTTATTGTTATCCCCAGTTGTAACCCCTCAACCAACTTAATTGATTTAGTCAATGCCATTGACGAAGCGGCGGCAAAACTCACCGAATTCGGCGAAAAACCTCAGTTTGTCATTGTCAATGACGGTTCTGACAGCGATGAAATTTTTGTAAGGCTCATAGATTTTGAAAATGTCACTGTAATAACGCATCCTCAAAACCGCGGCAAAGGAGCTGCAATTAAAACAGCCTCCCGCTATATTACAGAAAAATTCCCGGGCTGCGGTTATGTTACCGCTGACGATGACGGACAACATTCACCGGAAGACATATTAAAGGTTATGGCGGTGCTTTCACAAAACCCCGACTCAATTGTTTTAGGTGTTCGTGATTTTTCAGCCGAAAATGTACCGTTCAGAAGCCGTACAGGCAATCGTATTACGTCAATTGTCTTTAAAATGAGAACGGGAATGAGGCTTACCGATACTCAAACGGGCTTGCGCGGTATACCGGCGGCACTTACAGAAAAATCGCTTCAAAGCGACGGCGACCGCTTTGAATATGAAATGAACGTCCTTATTGATTTTGCCGACAGTAAAATCCCTTTTGTGCAAGTGAAAATCGCCACTATCTATATTCCGACAAACCGCCCGTCGCACTTTAAAACCGTTCGTGACAGCGTGCGTGTGTACGCCAATATCTTTCAATTGCCGAAATTCGGGTTAACAGGGCTTCTGTCGGCTCTTATTGATGTGACAATATGTCAGCTTTTGACATTTAAGTTCCCCGTTTTGATTTCCGCATATGGCGCAAGGGTAGTGTCGGGTGTTTTCAACTTCACCGTAAACCGAAAACTTGTCTTTAATTCCAAAGAAAATGTAGTATTTTCAGGCGTAAAATACCTTTGCCTTTTCGTGGTACAAATAGTGATATCGGCAAATCTCACCGACTTAGCCGTAACCCTCGGATTGCCGCTGATCCCCGCGAAACTCGTTATAGATACCATACTCTTTACGATAAGCTTCTTTATTCAAAAGAAGGTTGTGTTTAAAAAGAGTAAAGCTTAAACAGGAAAAATCATGAAAATAATTCAGACGGCATCTAAAAATTATAAACTCTTTATGAAATATATTTTAATAACCGCTTTTTTAGGATTCGCATTTTTCATTTATAATGTGGTTTTTCAAGGAGAACCCAATAAGTGGTTTTCACACGCTACTGTAAGTCCTTTGATAGGCATATTAACCATTTATTTCAAAAGAAACAAACCGGCGGTAATTATATTCAACATCGGGATTGCGTTTTTAACTGTTTTGTGCTTTATATTTGGTGTGTATGAAATCAAAGGTAGTGAATTCCCACTCACAAAGCCGCTTACTATAATTATGTTAATAATCTTTTCAGCCGGATTAATCACAGCCGTATTGGGCGCGATTTTCGGCGACAAGCGTAAGATTTACCGTGAATGACTGTAGTTATTAAGCGCAAAATGATTACATATGCCTTTTCTTGAATTAATTAACACTAAAAGCGATAAAAATTAACAAAATCAATAAAATATTCACTTGAAAAAAAACTTCATTTGGTATATAATGTTTAGGAGTATATTTTACCTAAACTAAAACCGAATGGAGATTTTTTATGTATTCTGATATAATGGACACGATTGGATTTGTTGAAAAAGCCGACTTAGAGGTAGGTTCTGCCATGAACGCGGAACTTAAACGCCAGCAGCGCAACCTTGAACTCATCGCCAGTGAAAACCTTGTTTCCCCTGCCGTAATGGCGGCTATGGGATCGGTTTTGACGAATAAATACGCCGAAGGTTACCCGGGTAAACGTTATTACGGCGGCTGTGAATGTGTTGACGTGGTTGAAACTATCGCCATTGAGCGCGCCAAAAAGCTTTTCGGCGCAGAATTTGCAAACGTCCAAACACACTCAGGCGCACAAGCTAACACGGCTGTTTATTTCGCATTAATAAAACCCGGCGACACAGTGCTCGGTATGAGTTTAGCCCACGGCGGACACCTCACACACGGCTCGCCTGTCAATATTTCGGGGAATTACTATAATTTCGTTTCATACGGTTTGGGCGACGACGAAAAAATCGACTACAATGAAGTAGAAAGACTTGCCAAAGAACACAGCCCGAAACTGATTGTAGCCGGTGCATCCGCATACCCGCGTACAATTGATTTTCCTCGCCTTAAAGAAATCTCCGAATCCGTCGGCGCGTATTTAATGGTAGATATGGCGCACATCGCCGGACTTGTAGCAGCAGGGGTTCACCCGACACCTGTCGGTATCGCCGATGTGGTAACTTCAACCACTCACAAGACCTTGAGAGGTCCTCGCGGCGGACTTATTCTTACAAATGATGAAGAACTTGCTAAAAAGATAAACAAAGCAGTTTTCCCGGGTATTCAGGGCGGACCGCTTATGCACGTTATCGCTTCAAAGGCTGTTTGTTTCGGCGAAGCATTAAAGCCCGAATTCACGGAATACGGCAAACGTGTTGTTGAAAACGCCGCCGTTTTAGCTAAGGGACTGACGGACAGGGGTTTCAGACTGGTTTCGGGCGGCACTGACAACCACCTGATGCTTGTTGACCTGCGCCCGTTCGGTATAACCGGCAAAGATTTGGAAAATCGTTTAGACGAATGTTATATTACGGTAAATAAAAACGCTATCCCGAATGACCCCCAAAAACCCGCTTTCACAAGCGGTGTGAGAATTGGTACACCCGCCGTAACTTCAAGAGGCTTAGGCACTGCCGAAATGGAACAAATTGCCGAATGTATCTACCTCACGGCGAAAGATTTTGAAGCAAACGCCGATAAGGTAAGGGCGATGGTTACCGAAATTACAAAGAAATTCCCGCTTTATCAATAAAATGTATAATGTTCCATTAGCCGAATTGATTTGTGCTAAAGCTAACAAAACACGAAAAATTCCGATTTATGAATAAGATATGTACGCAGCACCATTAGCCGACATGAATTGTGCTAAAGTTAACAAACACGAAAAATTCCGATTTATGAATAAGATATGTATGCAGCACCATTAGCCGAAAAGATTCGCCCGAAAAACTTAAATGAAATCGTGGGGCAAACTCATATCCTCGGCGAAAACAAGCCGCTTCGCCGCATTATCGAGAGCGGGCGGCTTGTCAATATGATTTTCTACGGTCCGCCCGGCATCGGGAAAACCACCGTAGCACGTATTATAGCCGACAACGCCGGTATTACCATGCGAAAACTCAACGGTACATCGGCGGGCACGGCAGACATAAAATCCGTTATCGCCGAAACAGGCGGTTTTGACGGATTAAACGGCGTTCTGCTTTATTTGGATGAAATCCAGTATCTTAATAAAAAGCAGCAGCAGTCGCTCCTTGAATTTATCGAAAACGGACAAATTACACTGATAGCTTCAACCACCGAAAATCCTTATTTTAAGGTATACGGAGCAATTTTAAGCCGCTGTACGATTTTTGAATTCAAACCCGTTTCGCCTGATGAAATTATACCGTCTATAAAACGCGCTTTTGACATTGCGGCAGAATTTGATGATACAAAACCCGAACTTGAAGACGGCGTTTTAGAAGCGATAGCCTACGGCTGCGGCGGCGATGTAAGGAAATCCGTTAACACCGCCGAGACCTGTATACTGTCGGGCGAACATAAAAACGGTAACGTTTACGTAAGCCTCGCTCTCGCAAAAACCTTAGCCCAGCGGAGTTCCATGCGCTATGACAGAGACGGCGACGAACATTATGATATTCTGTCGGCATTTCAAAAATCAATCAGAGGTTCTGACGAAAATGCCGCTCTGCATTATGCGGCAAGGCTTTTTGAAGCCGGTGATTTGCTGAGTGTATGCCGTCGTTTGGCGGTTATAGCCGCAGAGGATATCGGTTTGGCTTACCCGATGTGTCTGCCGATTGTGAAATCGTGTATAGACTCAGCACTCGAACTGGGCTTACCCGAAGCGCGAATACCCTTAGCGGATGCGATTATACTTTTATGTACAGCCCCAAAATCAAACAGCGGGGTATGCGCCGTAGATGCGGCAATAGCAGACGTTCAGACAGGTAATTTCGGAGATATTCCGATAGATCTCCGCGACAGTCACTACCCGGGGGCTAAAACCCTCGGCAGAGGGACAGGCTATAAATACCCCCACGACTACCCGAATCACTATACAGAACAACAATACCTCCCCGATGGCATAAAGAATCATATCTACTATAATTTCGGGGATAATAAGACGGAGAGTGCGGCGAAACTCTATAGAGATAAAATTCGCGGGTGCCCCCGCGGGGCTGATTCGCGATGAAAGTCTTTCATAAAATAAAAATGCTCGCCGCGTAGCAGTTATCGATTATATTTACAAATCAATTTAAATTAAAATTATATAAATAAAGAAAGGCTAAAAAAATGACCAATTTTGATTTCCATTCACCGACTTATTTTATTTTCGGCGAGGGCAGAGAGAACGAGACAGGCGCTTATGTTAAGCGTTTCGGCGGTACACGTGTGCTTATCCAGTACGGGAAAAATTCCGTTATAAAATCGGGTTTGCTCGACAGAGTAAAAGCTTCTCTTGACAAAGAGGGTATTTATTACGTAATGATAGGCGGCGTTCAGCCGAACCCGCGTGATACTCTCGTTTATGAAGCCCTTAAGATGGTTAAAGAACACAACATCGACTTTATTTTAGCTGTAGGCGGCGGCAGTGTTATTGACTCGTCTAAAGCGACAGCGGTAGGAGCTCTCTATGACGGCGATTTCTGGGATTTTTACAGCGGACAGGCTGTGCCCCAAAAGGCGTTGCCCGTAGCTACAGTCCTCACCATAGCGGCGGCGGGTTCAGAGGGTTCACCCAGTGCTGTTATTACAAAAGAAGAGGGCGGCGTTAAACGCGGTCTCACTTGTGAACTCATTCGCCCTGTCTTCTCGGTATTAAATCCCGCTTTAACACAAACCCTGCCGGCTTATCAGACAGCTTGCGGTGTAACCGATATCTGCGCTCACGTTTTTGAACGTTATTTCACAAATACAAAGGATGTTGAAGTTACCGACAGACTCTGCGAAGCTATTGTAAAAACAATGATTAACGAAACTCCGAAAGTCCTCAAAAACCCCGATGACTACGGCGCAAGAGCTAATATCATGTGGGGCGGAATGGTTGCTCATAACGATTTATGCGGTGTCGGACGTTCACAGGACTGGAATTCCCACGGTATTGAACACGAACTCTCGGGATTGTATGACGTAGCTCATGGTGCAGGGCTTGCAGTAGTTATGCCGTCGTGGATGCAATATGTTTATAAACACGATATAATGCGTTTTGCACAGATGGCTTCGCGTATCTTCGGCGTTGATATGGATTTCAGTAACCCCGAACTCACGGCACTTGAGGGCATCAGACGTTTCAGAGCATTCCTCAAATCAATCGGTATGCCTACGTCATTTGAAGAGTTAGGTGCAAAAGAAGAGGATATCCCGAAACTTGTAGCTTCTCACCCCGTTTCACAAAGCGGTCAGACAGGCGGCTTTGTATCACTGACACCCGAAGATGTAGCTAATATTTACAAACTTTGTAAAGCCGAGAACCATATATAATGATACGCGAAATTGATTCCTCTCTAATTGAAAAAACCGTAAGTGAACTCGTTATAAAAGCAAACTTAATACTCCCCGACTCACTCCGTGAGTGTATGTCATGTGCGGCGGCTGAAGAAACCTCAGCCGTCGGACGTGAAGTTTTAGGCGATCTCTTGCGGAATTTAGATGTCGCGAAGCGTGATAGTATTCCCATTTGTCAGGATACCGGGATGGCTGTCGTTTTTCTGAAAATCGGTCAGGATGTTCATATTACGGGCGACACACCCGAAACCGCCGTCAATAAAGGTGTTGCAAAAGGTTACACAGAGGGCTTTTTGCGTTGCAGTATCGTAAAAGACCCTATAAACCGCGTAAATACAAATGACAATACACCGGCTGTTATTCACACTGAAATCGTGCCGGGGGATAAAATCACAATTGATGTTTGCCCAAAAGGTTTCGGCTCTGAGAATATGTCGGCAATGAAGATGTTTACGCCCTCAAATACACTCTCGGATATCGAAGATTTCGTCACAGAAACAGTAAAAAAAGCCGGCAGCAACCCTTGCCCGCCGATGGTTGTCGGTGTCGGTATCGGCGGCAATTTTGAAAAATGTGCGTACCTTGCAAAAAAAGCACTCTGCCGCGATGTTGCAGTAAATAACCCTGACATCATGTACGCCGACAGTGAAAAGCGTTTGATTGAGCGTATAAATAAACTGAACATAGGTCCCCAAGGTTTCGGCGGAAAAACCACTGCTTTAGCTGTTGCGATAGAAACCTTCCCGACGCATATTGCGGGATTACCCGCCGCCGTTAATATCGGCTGTCACGTTACAAGACACGCAAGTGCGGTTATATAATTATCAGATTTTTAACTAAAGATGAACCTGATAAATTTCTACTACTGATGTCTATGCTATACGAAAAATCATGATTTATACAATAACACTCAACCCGGCTGTTGATTATTACATAGAAACCAAAACGAAAAATAACACGCCCGGACAAGTCATAAGAGCTGAAAATACCTTAATCCGCGCCGGCGGAAAAGGCATCAATGTCGGCATTATTTTAACAAGACTGGGTGTACCTTGTAAGGCGTTAGGATTTATCGGAGGATTTACGGGAGACGAGGTTCGTTATCAATGCCGTAAATATCAGCTGAATACCTCTTTTATAAGAATACCCGCCGAAAAAACGCGTATTAACGTAAAACTAAAAGGGGAAGACAAAGATACCGAGATAAATGCGCCCTCCCCTGTTATACCGTCTAATATTGCCGCGAAACTCTTAAAACAAGTTTCTGTAATAGAACCGGGTGATATAGTAGTTTTATCGGGGAGCAGTCCTGCTTCACTTACGGATAATTTTTACGCGCAAATCTGTTCTGAACTCCATAAAGGGGTATTGATTGCGGCTGACCTTGCCGGTAATGCACTCAAAGAGGTATTACCGTTCAATCCGTTTTTGATAAAGCCCAATCATATTGAGTTATGTGAGTTTTTAAACGCCGAAATAACGACAGACAGAGATAAACTGTTTCATTATGCCGAAAAGCTTATTTGTCACAAAGGCGAAAACAGCGGTGCAAAAAATATTATCGTATCTATCGGAGCAGAGGGTGCGATAATGATTGATTCGGCAGGCACACGGCGTTATCAAAAAGCACCGAACGGGAATTTTTCATCCGCCGTAGGCGCGGGGGATTCACTTGTCGGGGGATTCATTGACGGATACATTCGTTACGGCGATTTCGGCGACGCACTCAAAAGAGGTGTTGCCGCCGGGTCTGCAACAGCTTTCTCCGAGTGGCTCGCTGATAAGCAAGCGATTGAAGCGGTTTACAGGGAAATGACATAATAATACGTTAAAAGTAAATTATTAAGTTAAAAACTTGATAAATCGCTTGATTTTAGCTGATAAGCAAAATTTTCAAAAGCACCCTATAGACCGCCACCATGCCGCCACAGGGGGAGAGGGGTAGGGGACGTGCATAGCACTAACAAGTTAGTGCGGGGGTGTAGGGGAGAGGGGCGTAGCGTTGCTACACGGCACAGCCTGCCACCTCGAATAGCCGCCCCCTCTCCCCTCATCCCCTGCAAGACATCGGAGACGGACATTCACGACATACATTCTGACATCGCAGAGCGACATTCATATTGACATTCAAACGGACATTCACAGACATTCATATGACATTCATCCGACATTCAAAATGACATTCACAAAAACAACAGTTTGCGAATGTAAAGTCTTAATTGTATTGAGTAGTAGTTAATAATGAATCCGAAAAAAACCGAAAACAAAAAAATAAAAAGAAAGCGTCATAAACTCAAATGGGGCAGAATTTTCGGCTGCCTTTTTGCAATGTTTCTTATCGGCGGCGGTATTTTTGCCGCAAGCAAGTTTTTAGGCTCAAAACCGGCAGCTCTTATAATTGATGCCGCTGAATATTCTCAAATAACCACCGTTGCCGCCGGTGATATTGCAGTAACGGAAATTATCGGAATTGATGATGAAGCTGTTCCCGTTATCGTTGAAATTATACCCGAATTCAAGTATGACATTGAACTTGACGGTGATTATCCCATTGAAGAAAACCTACAGACTGCATATGCAATCATTTATGATAAAACCGCTGAGGAAGTTTTATTCGCAAAAAATCCCGAAAATAAGGCGTTCCCCGCGAGTACAACAAAGCTCTTGACAGCGGCTGTCTTAATTGATACAATGCCCGCCGATACTGTGTTTACAGCGGGAAAAGAACTTGAACTTGTCTCCCCGGGCAGCAGTTTGGGACTTATCTATGAGGGATTCGAGCTTAATATGCGCGACACTATAGACGGCTTGATGCTCCCGTCGGGCAATGATGTAGCCTATATGGCAGCGGCGAATGCCGGGCGTTTTATCGCCGAAGATGATACCCTGTCCCCGTCGGCGGCAGTAGACATCTTTATGAACCGTATGAATATGAAGCTCAGCGAAATAGGTGCGCAAGACACGCATTTTTCAGTGCCTGACGGATTTCACGACGAGGGGCATTATACTACCGCCGCCGATATGTTAAAGATTGCACTTTGCGCTTCTGATTATCCCGAAATAATGACGTCAGTCGGTCAGTCAAACCGTCAGGTAACTTTTTTGACGGGTCAATCGGTTTTTTGGGAAAACAGCAACAAATTAGTACAAGACTACACCGATATCTATTATATGTACGCTACGGGCATGAAAACCGGTATGACGGATGAATCGGGATATTGTATAGTAGCATCGGCAGAGCGTTTCGGTCATGAAATTATCGCCGTAATGCTAAGTGCGCCTACTTCCGATATCCGCTGGAATGAAACTGTCGCGATGCTTGATCAGGCTTTCGCTTACATAAATTCAAATATTGAGACCGAATCGGGTGAAAATTCGTGACTTACGAGATTTGCGGGAATTTGCCGGATGAAATTTCTATTGGTTTTTCGTGTAAAAATGAGGAACTGAAAAGTTTTCCGGGCATTTTTGAAAATTTACCCGAAGATTATAAAAAGGCATTTTCCGGTGATTTTAGTAAATTACAAAATTTAGATGAATTTCTTCAAAATGAATATAACACGCAAAAAATTTACCCCCCAAAATCACAGATTTTCCGCGCATTTGAATTAACACCGCTTCACACAGTAAAGGCTGTAATCATCGGTCAAGACCCCTATCACGGTGAAAATCAGGCGAACGGCTTGTCTTTCGCCGTAAATAATGCTGAAAAAACACCGCCGTCACTGAAAAACATCTTCAAAGAAGTCCGCGCCGAAACAGGAGAAATAAATACATCTCCCGACTTAATCCCATGGGCAGAACAAGGTATTCTCTTGATGAACAGCGTTTTAACCGTCAGAGCAGGCGAGCCTAATTCTCACAAGGGCAAAGGCTGGGAAGAATTTACCGATGCTGTAATAACACTATTGAATAACCGCACCGCGCCGACAGTCTTTATGCTTTGGGGGGCAAACGCCGCACAAAAGTCAATATTAATTACTAATCCACAGCACCTGCTGCTTACTGCAAAACATCCGAGCCCGCTGTCCGCGAACAGAGGATTTTTCGGCTGCGGTCATTTTAATCAAATGAACGCTTTCCTAAAACAAAATGACATATCACCGATTATATTGTAATTTTCTTGTAATTGCTTTTTTCGCGGTTTTGTGGTATAATTAATCTATCATATAATACTAATATCCAATAAAAACATTGAAAATGTTTTTATTGCCGCCGCAAAGCGGCGGTGCGGCTAAAGCCGCAGATATTAGTATTGAACGGTTTCTCTGCCGCCCTACGGGCGGCTCTCGTCAGCAAAGCTGACGAGCATTTAAAAAACGCAAAGCGTTTTTTAAATGGAGAATAGTATAAAGGCGGTGATGAAATTGAAAAAGAATAAATTTTCAGCGGTAATTTTTGCGGCTGTTTGTGTTTTCTGTGTTATTTTCACTTCATGCTCATCAGACCCGCCCGATACTGCAATGCCTAACGTACCTTACGGTGATGTTACGGCGGCAAAGGGAGAAGCTCTCAAAATAGACACGGGAGAAGCTCTCAAAAACGGTTATCGCCCATTTAACGTTAACATTGCCGATAACGGATTTACCTTTGAATACAGCAGTTTGGACGAAAATTATATTATCACAGCCTCTCGCGGTCCGGAGGGCGCGAATGTTTGGTTCACTGTCGAAAATAAAGATTTCAGTGCCTTGACAATAGGTTTCGCGGCACCGGAAGGGTTTACGCTTAATACCGCAGACCGAACAAGTATAAAACTGCTTAAATCTCCGACAAATGACAGAAGTTCGCCTGATATTATTGAAGTTATTTTTTCTGATACTGACGATAAAAAAGCCGCATTATTTTATGCTGTCTCTGACGGACAGCTTCGCGAACTGACGATTTACAGATACTCAACATTCGGGCTTGAGCCGATGGATTATGCAGAAGAAATAACGCTTATACCTACAGAGAATTTCAAATTCTTAGTGCCCGCTCATATTGATTACCACGGCGGGCGCGCTGTAACGACGCTCGAATGTTATACATTTGACCCTAACACTCTGACTATGACACTCGCACCCGAAAAAACAACAGTCGATAATCCGCTGTATTTCGGCTGGGCGGCATATGAAACAGCTAACGAAATCTACTCATATTTTGCGGATAAGACATTGCCCATTGACGAAACAGCGGATTATATCACGATTACATCAACAGTTGACGATGAAGTTTACCGCTATTTTAAAGTCTCGGACCCGCGTTTTTCAAATTTAACAGAAATGCGCGTCTTTGTCGGGAACTATTTTTCAGTAGAACTCACCGATAAAATGTTTGCCGTTTCGCCCCAAAAATACCGCGATATAAACGGACAGCTCTATACACTCAAATCTACCGCAACAAAAAACCCCGAAATAGAATCCGCACGTATAACAGATTATCTTATTGAAGACGGAAATATCGTTTACCGAACCGTTCAGGATATCTCCGTTCCGGAGAACAATATCACTCAGCCCATTGACGGCGGCGACTTTATCGTAATCCCTGTCGGCACATCATCATTTTCAGTAGCAGGATATAATTATCCGTATAAATGATTTAAAGTTACCTAAATATCGAATAAATCCAATATGAAAAATTTAAGAGGTGACCCACTTGAAATGTCCGTTTTGCGGAAACCCGGACACAAAGGTTGTTGACTCGCGTTCAGGCGAAGACCGGAAAAAACGCCGCCGCGAGTGTAATGACTGCGGAAAACGTTTTACAACCTACGAAACCTATGATGTTTCAGATGCTCCGACTCTGCTTGTAATGAAAAAAGACGGTTCTGTGGAACTCTTTAACCGCACAAAGATTATAGCCGGAATTTCATCAGCCGTAAAAAAACGCCCGGTGTCAGCGGAGCGCATCCAAAAAATCGTCGAGAGTATTGAGAATGCTTACGCCGTACGCGAAAGCGCACGTGAAAAGCCTATTTTTACCACAACAGAGATTGGCGATATGGTACTGTCACAACTAAAAGAATGTGATGTAGTAGCATATATTCGCTTTGCTTCGGTTTATAAAGATTTTGACAACGCAGACAGCTTTATCCGTATTATTAATGACGAATTTAAATCGCAAATGTAAATTTAAATATAAATATAAAATCGGGTTGAAGTTTTTTTAACATCTGTTAAAACATTTACATTTTCTGCACAAAATTTTAACAAAAATCGGGTATAATATAAGTATTGTACGATTAATCAGTATTTTTAATAACGGGCTAATAAATGGAGAATAAAAGTGGAATATAATATCGGCGACGCGGTTGTCTACGGAATGAACGGGGTATGCCGTATTGATGCTAAGGAGTCACGAAATTTTGAAGGGACAGACGAAACCGAATACTACCGCCTTGTTCCCGTTGAAGCTAAAAGCTCGGCTTTTTATATCCCGATTTCAACCTTTGACGGGCGTGTAAGAACACCGATGACCAAAGAAGCCATTGATGAGCTTATTGATTCAATACCCGAAATTCTGCCTGAATGGGATGATGATACAAACACCCGTAAGAATGATTACCGCCAGCTTTTACAGGAAGGCGATATGAAACGCCTTATCGGGCTTACACGTGCGCTTAATACATTCCGCGATAAACAACGCGAAAGCGGAAAAAAACTCCCCGTAGCAGACGAAAAAAGTATGCATATCGCCGAAAATATTATCTACGGCGAGTTCGCCTTTGTCCTCGGAATACCCTATGAAAAAGTAGAGGATTATATCTTCGAACGGCTGAAAACTTATGAATAGTCTGATAAATTTTATAAAATCAAAGGATAATAAATGAATATTTGGCATGATATTTCACCGAATCGCATAACAAAAGAAGAATTCTATGCAGTAATCGAAATCCCCAAAGGCAGCAAGATGAAGTATGAATTGGACAAAAAGACAGGATTTTTGGTTTTAGACAGGGTTTTGTATACGTCAACGCATTACCCTGCGAATTATGGATTCATTCCGCGCACTTACGCAGAAGACGGCGACCCGCTGGATGTGTTGGTACTCTGTTCTGAAAGTATTCAGCCGCTGGCACTCGTAAAATGTTACCCTATCGGAATGATTACGATGCTTGATAAGGGTGAACCCGACGACAAAATTATCGCTATCCCCTGTAATGACCCTACCTATAACAGTTATCGTGATATAAGCGAACTCCCGTCCCATATCTTTGTTGAAATGTCACACTTTTTCAGGGTTTATAAAGAACTTGAGAAAAAAGAAACCGTTATAAACGAAACCGAAAACCGCGAAAGAGCTATCGAAGTTATCGACTCCTCAATTAACAGATATATTGATTGTTTTTGCCGCGGCAACAGGGATTGATTTTCTTTTAAAATACTAATCAACAGGGGTAATTACGCCCCTGTTTGTTTATTATGTAAGCTTTTATAGGACTTCTTAATAAAAATTTGTATAAAATCACAAATAGAAAAATATTGCATTTTACGTTTTTCTGTGATATAATATTTAAGCGGTGTTTTGTACACCGTGAAAATAATTACAGCTCGGCGTATAATCGGTTCGGTAAACACATTTGTTAAAAAATGTAATTGCCGCAAAACCGGGCAATGCGAATTTCGCACAAGCTGATGGAGGAAAAAAAATGGGCGTTGTATCTATGAAACAACTTCTTGAAGCAGGTGTTCACTTCGGACACCAAACAAGAAGATGGAACCCGAAAATGGCACCGTATATCTTCACTGAAAGAAACGGTATTTACATCATTGACTTACAAAAAACCGTACGCAAATTAGATGAGGCATACAAATTTATTCGCGACGTAGCCGCAAACGGCGAATCAGTTTTATTTGTCGGCACAAAAAAACAAGCCGGCGATTCTATCAAAGAAGAAGCTATCCGCTCGAATTCGCATTATGTTAATGCAAGATGGCTCGGCGGTATGATGACAAATTTCAAGACGATTCAGAGAAGAATTGCGCGCCTTGAACAGCTTAATAAAATGGCAGAAGACGGCACATTTGCTTTACTGCCTAAAAAAGAAGTTACAAAACTTCAGCTTGAAATCGAAAAACTTGAAAAATTCCTCGGCGGTATCAAGACCATGAGACACCTCCCGGGTGCTCTGTTTATCGTTGACCCCAAAAAGGAACGCATTGCCGTTGCGGAAGCCTCTAAACTCGGTATTCCCATCGTCGCAATTGTAGATACTAACTGTGACCCTGATGAGATTGATTATGTTATCCCCGGCAATGACGATGCTATCCGCGCCGTTAAACTTATCGCCGGTGCTATGTCCGATGCAATCTTAGAGGGCAGACAGGGACAGCAGGACGCGGCTGAAGAAGCAGGTACTGCTCCCGCAGAAGAAGCGGAAGAAGTTACCGCTGAGTAAATCTTCGCAGGGCTAAGCAAAGCAATACAAAATATTGAAAAATAAGGAGTGCCTATTATGGCAGTAAATACAGCATTAATAAAAGAACTTATGTCGCTTTCCGGTGCCGGAATGATGGACTGTAAAAAGACGCTTGAAGAAGCCGGCGGCGACCTTGACGAAGCAGTGAAAATCCTGCGCGAAAAGGGCAAAGCCAATCAGGAGAAAAAAGCCGGACGTGCCGCTGCCGAAGGGCTTGTGGCGGTTACGGTTGAGGGTAACAAGGGTGCTATAATCGAAGTTAACTCCGAAACCGACTTTGTTGCTAAAAATGAAGAATTCAGAGCGTTCGTACAGAATGCGGCTAAATCCGCGCTTGCGGCAAGTCCTGCCGACCTTGATGCTTTAATGCAAGCTTCAATGGTTGGTACAGAATTCACCGTTGAGGGTGCACTTCAAGAACTTTTCCTCAAAATCCGCGAGAATTTAAAAGTCCGCCGCTTTAAACTGATGGATGGTACACTCTTTACGTATATTCATAACAACGGCGAAATCGGCGTAATGGTTAATTTCAAAACCGATATTGACCCGACAAACCCCGCTCTCGTTGAATGTGGCAAGAATGTAGCTATGCAGATTGCGGCTCTCGGTGCTTTATACCTTCGCGACACAGATGTACCGCAGGAGAAAATCGACTCCGAAAAAGAAATAGCTATGGCGCAATTGGCAGAAGACCCGAAAAACGCAAACAAACCCGATGCAGTTAAAGCTAAAATCGCCGAGGGCAAGCTTAAGAAATTCTTCTCGGAATGTGTTTTATTAAACCAAGCGTATGTTAAAGACGATAAACTCACTGTAGCGCAATATATAGCCGGAGTTGCAAAAGAACTCGGCGGCAATATCGAAATCACAGAATATGTTCGCTACCAAAAAGGCGAAGGCTTAGAGAAAAAAGCCGACAACTTCGCAGAAGAAGTGGCACAACTCGCTAAAGGCGGCTGAGCCGCTGTGCAGCAACGCTGCTTATCGCTGATGGAAGTCTTTCAGAACTTCAAGATGCTCACCGCGTAGAGGTGGCACAACTCGCTAAGGGAAATTAAATTCAGATATCAAATTTTGTAGGGGCGACCGCCCTCGGTCGCCCGTTTACCAAGCGTTCGGTCGTAGGGGCGAACTCTGTTCGCCCGGGCGGTCAAAGACCGCCCCTACAAAATCCTACCGTGTGCGGGCGGATGTGGACATCCGCCCCTACGAAATCTAACCTCTAACTTCACATTAACTACCGGTCGCCGGCTTGACAACCACACAATAGTATGTTATAATAGACTCATAGACTTCATTAAATGATGTCTATGAGTTTGTTTGTTATAGGATTCATATGAATTTAGATTTAATCAGAAAAGACATTGACCAAGTTGACACGCAGATATTGGAGCTTTTTGCTTCGCGTATGAACCTCAGTATTCAGGTTGCAGAATACAAAAAAGCGAATAATCTGCCGATTTTTCAGCCGCACCGTGAAAAATCAATCATTGAGCGCGTCCGCGAAAATTCGCCTCAAGGGCTTGAAAACGCTACCGAAGTCCTCTTTACAACCATGATAGACTCCGGGAAATGCCTACAGAACCTATCGCTTTACGGTGATACGCCGCTGCCGCCGCCTGCAAAATTTATACCGAAAATGCAAAAACGCATTTCCTGTCAAGGCACTCACGGGGCGTATTCAGAAACCGCCTGCCGAAAGATTTTCCCCGGCTCTGAAATAATTTTCGCCGACCTGTTTTCCGATGTCGTGAATGCAGTGAATAACGGCGAATGTGACTGCGGGATTTTGCCGCTTCAAAATTCTACAATCGGCTCAATTACCGAAACCTATGAACTTATGGCTCTCCATAATTTCTATATCAATGCGGTCATCCGCGTTGAAACGTCTCATTGCCTTGCGGCGAAAAATAATGTCCCGATAAAAAGCGTTTTGTCAAAAGCAGAGGCATTGTCTCAATGTTCAAAATTTATTGAACACGAAAAACTTACGCAAACCGAATTCCCGAATACGGCTGTAGCGGCTGAATTTGTGAAGAATTCTCCTGATGAAACTATAGCCTGTATATGCTCAAAAAGCTGTGCCGAAAGGCTTGGTTTGTGTATTTTGAACTCGGAAATTTCAAACGCAAACCCGAATTACACGCGGTTTATTTGTTTTTCAAAAGAGTTTTCGGAGATTGCCGACAGCAATATTATCTCCGTTTCGCTCTCGGTTGAACACTCAAAAGGTGCTCTCTACAGACTCTTGACGAAATTCGCGGTGAGCGGCTTGAATCTTACGAAAATCGAAAACAAACCCATTGCGGGTTCTGACTTTAATGTAATATTCTACCTCGATTTTGAGGGGCAATATAACGACCCGAGAGTTAACGCCCTGTTGCGCGACCTCGGCTCAAATAACACATATTTTAAATTCTTAGGCAGTTTTAAAGAGATAATTTAAACGCCTGACGAGGCTTTGAATTGAGATAAAAAATGAAAATTAACGTCACAGTAAAAACACCGCCGGGGCGCAACATGAGCGTAATAATCCCCTGCGGCGGGAATTCTACGCGAATGGGAAACGTCAATAAAATGCTTCTGAGGATTGACGGAGTGCCGATTTTTATAAAATCCGCACAGATTTTTTCGGAAATCGAAAACACGGCGGAGATTGTTTTTTCTGTTAAAGCGGATTTAATTGATGAATTCAAGGCTATTTTAAATGAATTTCCGCTGGGGCGTCCGATGAAAATCGTCTCGGGCGGAGAAACCCGCCAACAGTCGGTTTTTAACGCTTTCGCTGTAATAAAAAAAGACACACGTTTTATCTGTATACACGACGGCGCACGACCTTTTGCAAACCCTGAGACAATAAAAAGAAGCCTCAAATCGGCATCAATTTTCGGGGCTTCGGTTTTGGGAGTGCCTGTAAAAGACACGATAAAAGTCGTTGAAAGCGGTTTAATAACCGATACACCCGACCGCCGCAAATTATGGGCAGTTCAGACACCCCAAATTTTCAAGCGCGAAATCTATATACGCGGAATGAATTTCGCCGCCGAAAATAATTTGGATTTTACAGACGATGCCGCACTCGCAGAAGCAGTCGGCGTAAAGGTTCATATAACCGAATCCGACTACGGGAATTTTAAGATAACTACCGCCGACGACTGTAAAAGCCTTAATATTAAGTAAATAAAATTTACAAAACATCAGATTTTAAAAAGGTAAAACAATGTTCAGAATAGGTCACGGATATGATGTTCACCGCTTTGAAAGCGGGCGGGATTTAATCCTTTGCGGTGTAAAAATCCCATATGAAAGAGGCTTGCTCGGACATTCCGATGCTGATGCTGCGGTTCATGCTTTGATGGATGCCTTACTCGGGGCACTCGCCCTCGGCGATATCGGGAAACACTTTCCCGACAGTGACGGAAATTTTAAAAACGCCGATAGCCTGAAACTCCTTGAAAAAGTCTATGCTATTGTAACCGCGAAAGGTTTCATTCTCGGTAACTGTGATATAACGATAATTTGCGAAAAGCCGAAACTATCACCGTTCATTATGACAATGCGTAAAAATATCGCCAATGTTTTACAAGTTGGCATAGACTGTGTAAGCGTAAAAGCGACAACCGAAGAGGGATTGGGGTTTACAGGTTCGCTTCTGGGGATAGCGGCGCACTCAGTTTGTTTGCTCTCGAAACAAACGGCTTAGTATTACCGTTAACACAGTAATCCTCACTTGATAAAAATTTCTCATCAAAACTATGGAGCAATAAAAATACAATCCCCATAATGCAGATAAAACCGATGGTTTTCATATTGCTGAAATTTGTAATGCCAAAGAACAGATTCGACAGTCCTACCCCGCAGACAGCGGCAAAAAACACGCAGGTCAGCGGCACAATAAAGAAATCCGCCCAGTCAAACCGCACTTTAGCCGTCTTACATACAACGATAACACGCAATATATTGCTGAATATATTAGAAGCATAATAAGATACTAAAACCCCCGTGAATCCCCAGAAATTCACGCAGACTATGACAGCGGCGATACGAATAACATACTCGATAAAAGAATTCACAGTTGAAAAACCCTGTTTGCCTAAGCCTTTTAAAATCCCCTCTAAGACAATCTCCATATAGATAAACGGGACTATAAAAAACATTTTCGTTAAAGTATCGGAAACAAGCGGATTAGCGGGACTCAAAATCCGCCCGATACCATCCCCGCAGGCAAGCAAAACACCCGCAATAATCAGCGAATATGACATTGTTTTCTTGAAAATTTTATAGATGAGATGTTTCACGCGTTTGGAGTCACCGGCTGAATTCGCCCGCGCTATTTCGGGGATAATGAGTATATGCAGACTATTCAAAACCACACTCGGAAAAAACACCGCCGGGATTATTATTGATTCAAACAAGCCGTATTCCGACATTGCCGCATCTGAATTTTTGTGATACTCCAATAAAGCCACAGGTACAAGTGCATCATTAAGCCCCGACATGGTCATTGTGACGTAGCCGGAGGCTATTATCGGGAAATTGAGCATTATATAACTTTTAAAATCCTTTATTCGAGCCCGACAACCCGAAACCTTAGAAAATTTCTTATACTCGGCGATATATTTCATCAAGAAAAACGTACAGCTCACAATCTCGGAAAGCAGAATTGAAACAGCGATTAAAAGATAAACCGAAACGCCGTTTTTCACAAAAAATAATATCCCCGACATCAGAATAAGCCATTTTATCGCGAATTCAGTTATATCCCCGATAAGCGGTATACGCACAACCCGTTTTGCGTGAAAAAACCCTTTTATACAACTCCCCACTCCCGCCGGCGGCAATGACAATGCAAGCAGACGAACCGAAACCCCGATATTCGGGTCACCCGACAACAGGGCTAACTTGTCCGCGAATAAAAAAGACATAACCGCGAAAAAACACGAAAGTGTTAAAGAAAACGTCAGCGACAGCCGCATTATACAGCTAAAATTAAAATTCCCCGCGCCGATTTCTTCCGATACAAAGCGGTTTGTCGAGACAAAGATATTGCCGTTTGCTAAAACTATGATAAATCCGAAAATGGTTGTAATAAGCGTCATTACGCCGACGGCGACTGTTCCTAAGGTGTTTGTCAGCAGGATATTTAAAAGCAAACCCATACCTTGAAGTATGAGTGAAATTAAAGACATTCTCGCGGTGTCGAAGGCTATTTTATTCAAAGAAAAATTCATTAAACCCTCTGTGATTTTTTTTATATATTTTTAAAGTAAAGTTTTATTTAAAATTTGTATATACTAATATATGAGACAAAGTTTTGTATTATGAAAGTGAATAGAAATGAACAATAAAAGCCAATTCTTTGATGAACTCAAATCAAAAAAAATTGCCGTAATAGGCACAGGTGTCAGTCACCGTGAACTTATCCCTATGTTTTTAAAACAGGGGTATGATATTACGTTTTGTGACAAACGCGAACTTGAAAAAATCCCCGAAGCTTTAGAATATCAAACCTTAGGCGCAAAACTCTCTTTAGGCGAAAACTATCTTGACGCGATTTTTAATTGTGATGTAGTTTTCAGAACCCCGGGAATGTATTTCGGCAACGCCGCCTTAACTAAAGCACGCGAACGCGGGATTGTTGTAACATCAGAACTTGAGGTATTCTTTACGCTGTGCCCCTGCAAAACCTATTGCGTGACAGGCAGTGACGGCAAAACCACTACCACAACTTTAATCAGTGAAATGCTCAAAGCTGAGGGCAAAAACGTTATCCTCGGCGGAAATATCGGCAAGGCGTTATTGCCGCAGATATTTGATATTAAAGAGAGCGACTGTGTTGTAGCCGAACTCTCAAGTTTTCAGCTTATGTCAATGCGAACTTCCCCCGATGTTGCCGTTATAACAAATATAACCCCGAATCACCTTGATGTCCACGGGACAATGGATGAGTATATCGGCTGTAAAAAGAATATTCTGCTTCATCAAAACGCATTCTCACGCGCCGTCTTAAACCGCGAAAATGCCGAAACCATGAACCTCAATAACCTCGTCAGAGGCGAACTCCTGACATTCGGCAGAGCTTCTTTACCCGCATTTGACGGTAGTTTCTTAGATGAAGACGGCTTTCTTTGCTTAACCCGAAATGGTATCACCGAAAAAATCGTACACAAAGACAACATAAAAATCCCCGGAACGCATAATATTGAAAACTACTTAGCGGCTATTTCAGCACTTGCCGGTGAAGTCAGTGCCGAAACCGTAAAAAATGTCGCCGAAAATTTCGGCGGTGTCCCCCACCGTATTGAATTTATCCGCGAAATCTCGGGCGTTAAATTTTATAACGACAGTATAGCTACAAGTCCGACACGTGTTATAGCGGGGCTTCGGGCTTTCGGGCGAAAAATAATTGTCATTGCCGGCGGGTATGATAAAAAAATCCCATATGAGCCGCTCGGCGAAGATGTAAACAGATTCGTCAAAGTGTTGGTTACTCTGGGAGCGACCGCTGAAAAAATCGAGAACGCCGTAAAATCCCACGCGGATTTCAGCCCCGAAAACATTAAAATTATCCGTACAAAAACCCTTGAAGAAGCGGTAGAAAAAGCATTTGAATACGCAGAAAACGGCGATGTAATTACTTTAAGCCCCGCTTCGGCAAGTTTTGATCTCTATCGTAATTTTGAAGAACGCGGCGAACATTTTAGAAGGATTGTAAACGCTTTATGAGTAGTCTGACTACGGCAGAAATATTAAACAAACTAACAGCAGTTTCAGGGGTATCGGGCGATGAAACAATAGTCACAGAAACAATTCTTGACATAATCGGCAATGAAAATATTCATATTATAAAAAACGATACGGATTTACTCTTGTCAGTCGGTGAAACTATCCCTGACAGAAAAAATATTCTGATTGATGCCCATATCGACAGGATTGGTTTTGTTGTAACAGCCGTCACTGACAGCGGATTTTTAAAGGTCGGCAATATCGGCGGTATCGACAGTCGTATTCTTTCGGCTGCCGAGGTCACAATATGCACCAAAAGCGGCGAAATCCCCGGGGTAATCGCCGTAAAACCGCCCCATCTCTCAAGCAAAGACGACAAACCTCTTAAAATCTCCGATTTGGTGATTGACACAGGCATGAGCGGCGAAACGGCGAAAAGGGAAATTGCACAGGGCGACAGGGTGTATTTTAAAAACACGGCTGTTACTATGCAAAATGGTATTATCACAGCTTCGGCTTTAGACAATCGCGCCGGTGTTGCCGCCGCCATCGCGGTTTTACTAAAATTAAAAGAAACGCCGTCTGTAAAAGCTAATTACTATTTTCTTTTCTCATCTCAGGAAGAATCGACAGAACGCGGCGCGAAAATTGTTGCCTCAATGATAGATTTTGATGAAAGTTATGTAATAGACACATCTTTCGCCTATTTTGACGGCGAGCCGAAAGACAAATGCGGCATTATGGGTAAAGGCGTTATGCTCGGCATTTCATCGACCCTTGACAAGGGACTATTTAATGAAATTTCAAACGAGTGTGAAGCGGCAAACGAGCCGTTCCAAGTCGAAGTAATGCCCGAAAAAACAGGCACAAACGCCGACGTTATCGGCGGCACAGGAGCACGTTGCATTACGCTCTCAATCCCGATAAAATATATGCACACGCCAGTTGAAACCGTTGAAATAGCTGACATTGAGAGTACAGTTAGAGTTTTAGTTAACCATTTAGGAAAAGAAAATGCTTAAAAATTTATGTGACCTTTGCGGCGGTTCAGGCGATGAAGAACGCGTACGCCGTTATATAATTGAACAAATTAAAGACTATTGCGATTACACTATCGACAATATCGGCAATATTACCGCCCATAAAAAGGGCAAAAACGCGGGCAAAAAAATAATCTTCACCGCCCATATGGATGAAGTCAGCTTTATAATCACCTCCGTGAGCGATTCGGGTTTCTCTATAGCTCCTGTAGGCGGCATTGATGCGGCGGCGGCGATTGGTCGCCGGATTGTTAATGCCGATGGTCTCGTCGGTGTAATCGGTGCTCGGGCTACGCATAACCTCACTGAAAGCGAACGCGAAACGCCCTTAAAATTTGAAAACCTCTTTGCCGATTTCGGTTTTTCGGACAAAAAAAGTGCCGAAAAATTCTTGCGCGCGGGTGACAGGGTTTATTTCGCGCCGAATTTCAGCGATTTCGGCGGCGGGAAGATTAAATCAAAGGCGATTGATGACCGTTTCGGCTGTTATGCTTTAATTAAAATGATTCAATCAGATTTACCTTTTGACAGCTCTTTCGCATTTTTAGTACAGGAAGAAGTCGGATGCCGCGGAGCGAAAGCACTAAAAACCGATGCAGACTACGCGGTAGTTATCGAAACCACGACAGCTGCCGATTTTGAGGGTATAACAGGTGACAAACGCTGTTGTTTACTCGGTGAAGGTGCAGTAGTAGGATTCATGGACCGCTCGGCGGTTTACGATAAGGCATTATTTGAGCTTTCTCGCGCTGCAGCACTTGACAAAAATATCAAATGGCAAACCAAAACCCTCATAGCGGGCGGCAATGACAGCAGTCAGCTGAACACAAAACCGGGCGGCATTAAAACCATTGCCGTCAGCCTCCCATGCAGATATTTACACACAGGTGCGTCTGTCGCTGATAAAGCAGATATGGCAGCAGTCGAAATGCTTGCGTTTGAGATGTTAAATGCAATTAACACAGAAATATAAGAGTTTACTATGTGAGGGGTTTATATATGAAAATCGGTGATAAATTGCCGCCTAAAAAGTAAACTTTAGATAATTATTTGTGAGGTTTTGTTCTATGAAAATCGGTGATAAAATACCGCCTAAAACCAAAAAATTTGAGATTGATAAGAGGCTGCTTGATTTAGCGGAAAAAGCAGAATCGGGTTGTTCTTTAGCTTTCGGTGAAATAAACCGAAATGCCCGCATTAACGGTGAAAAAGTACTTAATGCCTTTGTGAATAACCGCTTCTCGTCCTCATGCCTTAATGGTACTACCGGTTACGGGTATGACGATTTGGGGCGCGATACTATCGAGAAAATTTTTGCAGAGGTATTCGGCGCGGAAGACGCTTTAGTGCGCCATACGCTTGTGTCGGGCACTCACGCTTTAACGGTAGCATTATTCGGGCTTTTAAAAACCGGAGACAAATTGGTGTCGCTCACAGGCAAACCTTATGATACACTCGAAGAGGTTATCGGTATTCGCGGGAACGCCTCAGGTTCGCTTCGCGACTTCGGGATTGAGTATTCACAGGTGGATTTGCTCCCCGACGGTACACCTGATTTAGCTGAAATCTTCCGCAAAGGCAGAGACGCTAAAGTTGCATATATTCAGCGTTCAAGGGGATATTCCCATCGCCCTGCGTTAACAATAAGTATGATAAGCGAAATCGTCAGTGCCGCTAAAAATGCCAACCCCGACGTAATTGTGTTGGTTGATAACTGTTACGGTGAGTTTGTTGAAACTACAGAACCTTGTGATGCAGGCGCAGATGTCGCAGTAGGTTCTCTCATAAAAAACCCCGGCGGCGGTATCGCCGAAACTGGCGGTTATATCACCGGTAAGAAAAATTTCATCAAAATGATCGAAAATCGTCTTACCTCACCCGGAACGGGGCGTGAAGTCGGCTGTTCGCTCGGGCAAAATAAACTCATTGCACAGGGGTTATTCTTAGCCCCCGAAATCGTAGCAGGAGCACTCCGTACCGCTTCATTCGTTCAGGAAATTATGACACTTTTGGGCTTTAATGTTCTCCCGAAACCGAACACTAAACGCGGCGATATCGTTACGGCAATCGAAATGCCGGATGCAGACAGCCTCATACATTTTTGCAAAGGTATTCAAAAAGGCAGTCCCGTAGACAGTTTTGTTTCATGTGAACCATGGGATATGCCCGGTTATGACGCGAAAGTAATTATGGCGGCGGGTGCATTTAATATGGGTGCTTCCATAGAACTCTCATGCGATGCCCCCATCCGCGAACCCTACACCGCTTACATCCAAGGCGGACTTACATATGCCACAGGGCGTATGGGCGTTCTTGTAGCCCTACAGGAAATGCTTAATAATCATTGTTTGAAGACGTGGGCATTATAAATTGTGAATGTCATTCCAGAAGACAGAAGCGAGAATACAGAATACAGATGAATGTCGCGTTTGAATGTCTTGTGAATGTTCGTTTGAATGTCAATATGAATGTCGCTCTGCGATGTCAGAATGAATGTCGTGAATGTCCGTCTTCGATGTCTTGCAGGGGATGAGGGGAGAGGGGGGCGGCTTTTAGACGTGGCAGGCTGTGCCGTGTAGCAACGCTACGCCCCTCTCCCCTACCCCCCGCACTAACTTGTTAGTGCTATGCACGTCCCCAACCCCTCTCCCCCCTGTGGCAGCAAATACGTCTTCTGTAGGGGCGGATGTCCACATCCGCCCGCACAATCTAAACGCTGTGCGGTTTACTGATAAACATGGCGTTCATAATCTGTCCTCTGTCCTCTCGCTTCTGTCTTCTGTGTTGTCTTCTCGCCTCTGTCCTCTGTGTTTGTACATTTACTCAAGGAGAAAAAAGGATAAAAAGCAGTAAAAAAAGTAATAAATTTTTTCAAAAAAATTTGCTTTTTCGATTTAATTGTGTTATAATTAAATTGTAAACAAATTTCTGTGAGAGGTTTTATTTATATGAGCGGTTATTTTCAGTTTACCGGCAAAGAAGACGAAAACAATACACATTTTTCGCCGGACATGGTCGAAAAGATAAAAGCTGATGAAATGTCAGAAGTTCGCGGCGGGATTAAATTCGTCGTTTGGCTTTTCGGTGTTTTGGCTGTTTTAATGGTTCTGTTTTCGCTTGATGATATTATTTATGCCGAAAGTTTCAGTTTTTCAGCCGTCGGGGATTTTGTTTCCTATCTGCTGATTTTGATAGGTTGGGCTGTAAGCGGCGCAATTTATTTAAAAAAGACGAAAGACTGCAAAAATCTTGAAGATGCCCGAGCTTTAATGAATAAAAATATGAACGAATTTTTCAGCAGAACTTCAATCCTTTTCTTAGCTCTTGTTGCTGTTCAGTTTTTGTTTACGGTTCTGCGATTCCTTGAAACTGACGAAAAAACGGCTTTCGGTACGGGTGCTGTAATATTTTATGCGGTCGGATTCATAGCATTTATCGTTGCTGTGATTTTTTACAGAAAAGACAAGATAAAACAAGCAGCAGAGTTACAAAACATTGATATAAATTAACCTTTCGGAGAAAAATTATGATTAACGTAGGATTTTTAGGCTGCGGCAATATGGGCGGCGCAATAATCAAAAGCTCATTCGGGAAAATCCCGGGCGCGCAGTTTTTAGCCTTTGATATGGACGAGGAAAAGCTCAAACCATTTGAAGAAATGGGCGTTATCAACGCCGGGAGTGAATCTAAACTCACCGCCGCGAGTAAATACCTCTTTTTAGCCCTCAAACCTCAGCAGTTCGGCGGTGCTTTACGCATTATCGCACCTGCCGTAAATGAAGATACCGTACTCATTTCCATAGCGGCGGGGATTTCAGGCGATTTTATCCGCGAACGAATAGATAAACCTGTTAAAATAATCCGTGCTATGCCGAATACTCCCGCACTTGTGGGGCTTGGGGCGGTTGCTCTGGCGAAACTTGACGGTGTCACAGATGAAGAATTTGCTTTCGTAAAATCTATCTTTGACTGCTGCGGGATTACCGAAGAAATCCCCGAAAGTCAAATGAATGAAATTATCTGTATAAATGCATCGTCCCCGGCGTTTATTTATCTCTTTGCCAAGGGATTTATTGATTACGCAGATGAGGTCGGGATTTCTCACGCGGCGGCTCAAAACCTATTTTCACAGGCACTTGTAGGCTCTGCAAAGATGATTACACAGAGCGGGGTAAGTATTGACGAACTCATAAAAATGGTAACTTCCCCCGGCGGCACTACCCTTGCAGGGCTTACTGAACTGAATGACAATGCCTTTTTAGACATCATAAAAAAATGTTGTGAAAAATGCACCGCCCGCGCTTATGAGTTAGGTAAATAGGCAACCTCCGAAAACCATCTAATCGGTCGCCGCTCGTTTGAGTGGTTGAGTATATATGCCAACCGCCAAACGGGCGGCGGTCAACCTTAATCAGTTTTCGGAGGTTGCCTATAGCATATTTGAGTAGCGCGCAGCATATAATTTCCCAAAAGTAAAAACAAAAGGGAAATAAAAATATGCCGAGAATTGACGGACAACCTATAAAGAAGCAGCCCCCCGCTTTCACCGCGCTGATACTCCTCACCGCCGTGTTCGCAATCGGTGTAAGTATCGGTGTGATGCTTAGTATTATTTACCCCGAGAGTGTAGAAGAAGCCTTTTTATTCATTTCGGACGGCTTTCTTACCGAAACTTTGGGGCGGAGTTTCATCGACACAGCAGTTAATTCATTCACAAGTGCGTTCACAGTACTCCTGTTGTTATTCTTATTAGGATTCGGGGCGGTGTTTGCGCCTATTATGCCTTTAGTACTCATCTATCGCGGCATGGGATTCGGAATTACACTCGCCTTGATGTATATTTCAAGCGGCGTGCGCGGCGTTTTGATGTCACTCTTTACGGTAATACCATTCGCTGTTTTATCGGGGCTTATCCACATAATCGCCTGTCGGGAATCAATGAGAATGTCGGCTTCAATCTTCAAGGTTTCATCAAAAGAGGGGTTTTTGCCTGTTGACTACAGGCTATATATAAATAAATTCATCATTATGTGCGCGCTGATACTTATCGCCGCCCTCATTCAGTCGGCGTTATCTTACGTCTATATATTGTTACCCATTTCAAAATAAAGAGTTTTAACATATAATTAAAACTTTTCACAGAAATTTTTGCCGTATACTTCGGCAGAATGGAGCTTAAAATTTTGGGACTGTTTAAAAGTTACAGCACCCCCGGTCCGGGGGTAGATAAAACAAGACCGAAAAAACGCGGATTTTTTCGGTTTTTTGAAGTTTACTTCAGAAAATTCTGGAAAATGTTTGAACTCAACCTCATTACCGCACTGATGTGCTTGCCGGTTGTAACAATCGGTCCGGCGATAGCGGGAATGACAAAGGTTTTGCGGAGTTACTCAATGGAAAAAAGCATCTTTATGATGCATGAATTCTGGAAAGGCTTCACTCAAAACTGGAAACAGTCACTGCCTGTGGGGCTTTTAAACCTGCTTGTTACAGCATCGGTATTTTTAGGGCTTGATATCTACCCGAAACTTGCCGACGAGTATAACAACAATTTATTCACAGTTTTAGCCGTAATCACCGTCAGTGTCGGATGTACACTGTTGATGATGAATTTTTATATTTCTTTGATGATTGTAGCGACAGACTTAAAACTCAAGGATATCCTCAAAAATTCATTTTTCCTTGTCTGTATCGACTTAAAGCGCAGTCTTTTGACGCTCGTTATTACATTAGTTTTAACGGCGGCAATGGTTGTTGGGATTTTGCTCAATCTGATGTGGATATTTTTAGTTCCGACACTTTTTTTGTCATTTGTGGGATTTATAATTGTATTTAACAGTTACCCTGTAATACAAAAACACGTAATAGACCCCTTTTACGCGGCGCGCAATCAAGAAAACCCCGAACACGTTGATTTCACGGCAGACGACAACAGTATCTTCTCCGACAAGCTCGACTTGACGGATTCTGCCGCTCCTAAAACTAAAGGGAAACAGAAGAAGACAATTTCGTGAAACAGAAGACAGAATACAGAATACAGATGAATGTCCGACTGCGATGTCGTATGAATGTCTGTGAATGTCCGTTTGAATGTCGGATGTATGTCGGATGATTGTCAATATGAATGTCGTGAATGTCACGTTTGCATGAACTTTGTCAGGGGTAAGGGGGAAGGGGGCGGCTATTCGGGGTGGCAGGCGTAACGCCGCCCCCTTCCCCCTCACCCCCGACACCCCCCTCCCCCATCCCCCTGTGGCAGCGAATACGATATCCGTAGGGGACGATGTCCACATCGTCCCGCCCACACCATCCTAAAACGCTATGCGTATTCTTATAAACGAGACATTCATAATCTGTCCTCTGTCCTCTCGCTTCTGTCTTCTGTGTTGTCCTCTCGCCTCTGTCCTCTGTATTAAAAGACGAAATATAAAAAAGAAATCAGATAAATAAATGATTCGTATCGCCAAACGATTTTATAAAAAATATCTTTTATGCTTTATCCTCGGACCGTTTGCAAAACTCACCGAAGCCGTATTTGAACTTATTTCGCCGCTTATAATGGCTGACATCATCGACAACGGTGTCAAAGAAGGGCGAAACTACGTCATTCACGGCGGGATTATTATGCTCATTCTCGGCGTGTTAGGGCTTGGTTCTGCTCTTGTTTGCCAATACCTCGGCTCACGCGCCTCAATGGGTGTCGGTACGGACTTGCGCCGCGCCGTTTTTTCGCATATCAACCGTTTCAGTCATTCACAAATCGACAAATTCGGCTCATCAAGCCTTATCACGCGCATGAACTCGGATATTACAGCCGTTCAGTGGGAAACCGCAATGCTCATACGGCTTGTAGTCCGTGCGCCGTTTATCGCTGTCGGTGCGGCTATTACGGCAATAATGATTGATAAAAAGCTGGCTTTAATCTTTATCGCCGTTATCCCGCTTATAATCATTATTTTCTATTTTATAATAACTAAATCCGTGCCGCTGTTTCGCCTTGCGCAAAAAAAACTGGATAAAATGACGCTCATATTCAGCGAACATCTAAAAGGCGTTCGCGTGATACGGGCGTTTTTGCGTCAAAAAGACGAAAAAGCTCGTTTTGAGACCGCAAATAAAGACTACACCGATACGCTCATATTCACAGGGCGTTTGACTGCGTTATCCAATCCACTGTCATATGCCGTGCTCAATATTTCAATCGCCGTTGTACTTTATCTCGGCGGATTCAGGGTAAATGCAGGTGACATAACGCAAGGTGAACTCATCGCGTTTATAAACTACTTGACGCAGATTTCACTGGCGTTAGCAGTAGTCGCAAATTTAGCTACCGTTTTCACAAAAGGTCAGGCAAGTGCTTCAAGAGTTTGTGAAATTCTCGAAACGCCGCCTAAAGAGGATTTCAGCGATTATGAGCAAGCTCTTTCAGTAAATGAGATTGACAATCCTCCCGCTCTTTCCTTTGAAAATGTAAGTTTCCGCTATGAGAACGCCCCCGAAAACGCCCTAACTGATATTTCATTCACATTAAATGCGGGCGAACTCCTCGGTATAACCGGCATCACAGGTGAGGGGAAATCAACGCTGATAAATCTTATCCCCCGCTTTTTTGAAATATCAGAGGGCGAAATTTTTGTTGACGGGGTTAATGCCGAAACGTTATCACTAAAGGCACTGCGAAAAAAAATCGCCGTCGTGCCGCAAAAATCTGTGTTATTTTCGGGGACGGTGTTATCGAACCTCCGTTTCGGCAATCCTCAACTCACCGAAAATGAAGCCGAAAAAGCCCTCGCAATAGCTCAAATTTCCGAAATTTCACCCGACAGAGAGGTTTCACAAGGCGGCAGTAATTTTTCAGGCGGTCAGCGTCAGCGCATTTGTATCGCAAGAGCAATAGCTTCAAACCCTGAAATTTTAATACTTGACGATAGTTTTTCAGCCCTTGACAGAAAAACCGAAAGTCATTTGCGGCGCAGTCTCAAAGAAAATTTCCCCGGGACGTCGATTATCGCCGTTTCACAGCGGCTCAGTTCAATCATGAACGCGGACAAAATCTTAGTTTTATCAGACGGGAAAAATGCAGGGCTGGGGACACATTCAGAACTTTTAAAAACAAGTGCTATCTACCGTGAAATTGCCGAAAGTCAGGGTTTTGACGTATGAAAAAAATCCTTCGTTATATAGCGAATTTCAAAAAACTTACCGTTATCGCCGTAATCCTCGGTATCATCAATGTGGTGAGCACTCTCCTTGTGCCTGTTTTAATAGGCAAATCCGTTGACGGCATTATCGGCATGAATGATGTGGATTTCGGTGTCGCTTTGCACTACGCCGTTCTGATGGGGATTACCGTACTGATAGCCGCTTTGTCAAGCTATTTTATGACGTTTTTTGCCGCGAAGATATCCTATTCGGTTGCATATTCAATGCGCAAAGATTTTGAAGAAAAACTTAACCGCCTGCCGCTCTCTTATTTAGATTCAGTCTCAAAAGGGGATCTGCTCGCCCGAATGGGGATTGACACCGATACCGTTTCGGACGGTCTGCTTCAAACCCTTGTGACTTTTATGACAGGAGCTCTGACTATCTTCGGTACAATTATTATTATGCTTGTCCTTAATTTTCAGTTAGCCTTGACGGTAATTTTAATTACACCGCTGTCGCTCCTGACTGCGGCATTAATAACAGGGCGTTCAAAAAAAGCCTTCGCCGAACAAGCTAAAAAACGCGGTGAAATTTCAGGTCACACAGAAGAATATATCCGCAACCAAAAAATCGTTAAAGCCTTTTCCTATGAAACCTATTCGGAAGAAATATTCGGCAATCTAAACGGCGAAATGTATAAAGCAGGCTTTACGGCTCAGTTTTACACCGCAGCCGTAAACCCTGTCACCCGCTTTGTGAACGGGCTTGTGTATACATTCACAGGGGTTGTGGGGATGATTAGTATTCTTTCGGGCGGAGGGGTTACAGTCGGGCTTTTGGCGACATTTTTATCATATGCAAATCAGTATACAAAGCCGTTTAATGAGATTACGGCGGTTGTAGCTGAACTGCGCAATGCTATTTCGAGTGCCGATAGGGTGTTCAAAATCATTGACGAAACAGACGAACCCGACAGCGGCGAAAATACACTTTACATTGAAAAAGGCGGCCTTTCGGCTTCAAATGTTGAATTTTCATATGGCGAGTCAAAAGCCTTGCTTCGCGGGATAAATTTCAGTGTATATGACGGCATGAAGACGGCAATCGTCGGCACAACAGGCTGTGGCAAAACGACTTTGATTAATCTGCTTATGCGTTTTTACGACGCTAAAAGCGGCGTAATTTCTGCTGACAATATAGACATACAAACCGTAACACGAAGTTCTTTGCGCCGAAATTTCGGTATGGTTTTACAGGATACGTTTATATTTGAGGGGACAATCCGCGATAATATTTCTTACGGCTCTGATGTTACCGATGAAATTATTAAAACTGCTGCGAAATCCGCCGGGCTTCATGGCTTTATAAAACGTCTGCCCGACGGTTATGACACGGTTGTAACCTCTGAAAGCGGGATTTTATCAGAGGGCATAAAACAATTAATTTGCATTGCCCGCGTTATGGTAAAAAACACCACCGACAACCCTGCGCAATTTCTGATTTTAGACGAAGCCACATCGTCAATTGATACCCTCACAGAACAAAAAGTAAGTGCTGCATTTTTAGCCCTGATGGAGGGCAGAACATCTTTCATCATCGCTCACCGCCTTTCAACCATCAAAAATGCCGACTTGATTTTGGTAATGGATAAAGGGATAATTGCCGAACAGGGAACGCACGAAGAATTGCTTTCAAAGCGCGGTTTATATTATTCTATGTACAATTCTTAATATGAAATTTAATTTATATTAACTGCCATTTACACGAAACTAATTAAATTTAAAATTATTTTTAAAAGAAATTAATTTCGTCACAAATTGTTCAGAAATTTCTGTAGAATTTTAAGGGACTGTGTGGTATACTGTAAATGTGCGGAAATTCTAACTGCTAAGTAAAAAAAGTAAAGTAATAAAAAAATGAAGAATCAAATCACCATACGCGGGGCGCGTGAACACAATCTTAAAAATGTAAATATTGACTTGCCGCGTGACAAGTTTATCGTAATGACAGGCGTGTCGGGCTCCGGGAAGTCCTCGCTTGCCTTTGATACAATTTATGCGGACGGGCAGCGGCGTTATATGGAGAGTCTTTCGTCGTATGCCCGACAGTTTTTGGGGCAAGCCGAAAAGCCCGACTGTGACCTGATTGAGGGTTTGTCGCCGGCTATCTCGATTGACCAAAAAACCACGTCAAAAAATCCGCGCTCGACTGTCGGGACTGTCACTGAAATTTACGATTATCTGCGGCTTTTGTTTGCCCGAATCGGTGTGCCGCATTGCCCTGTCTGCGGGCGCGAAATTAAACAGCAGACGGTTGACCAAATTGCCGATAAGATTTCAGAACTCCCCGAGGGTACGAAATTTCAGCTGCTTTCCCCTATCGTTCGCGGGAAAAAAGGCGAACATCAAAAGGAACTTGAAAAAGTAAAGAAATCCGGTTTTGTCCGCGTGAGGATTGACGGAAACTATTTTGAACTCAGCGAAGAGATTAAACTCGAAAAAAATAAAAAGCATAATATTGAGGTTGTCTGTGACCGCCTGATTGTAAAAGCGGGCGTGTTGTCGCGTTTGTCAGAGGGGATTGAAACCGCCTCGAAACTTTCGGACGGGCTTATTACGATTGACATTCAGGGCGGTGAGGATATGACATTCTCGCTGTCTTACGCCTGCCCTGAGCACGGTATTTCGATTTCGGAACTACAGCCGCGAATGTTCTCATTCAACAATCCGTTCGGCGCGTGTGAAACCTGTATGGGACTGGGCGTTTTAACGACTATAGACCCCGATGCCGTTATCCCCGACCGCAGTTTATCCGTGCGTGAAGGTGCTATTAAAGCAATGGGCTGGAATTTTTCATCAGAAGAATCCTTCGCGATGATTTATTTCAAAGGGATTGCCGCGCATTTTAATGTTTCGCTTGATACACCTGTTAAGGATTTACCGAAAGATGTTTTGAACTGTATTTTGTACGGCTCAAAGGGTGTTAAGATACAATTTGAAAAGCTGCCTGACTGGGGCGGCGGGTATTTTTACCGCGAATTTGAGGGGATTATACCGAACTTACAGAGAAAGCTTTCTGCCACAGGTTCTGAAATTGTAAAAGACGAAATCGGCGGCATGATGAAAGCGGAAATTTGCCCCGACTGTCACGGTGAGCGGCTTAAACCCGTCAGCCGTGCTGTAACTGTTTCCGACAAGAATATTACATCAATGACACATATGTCCATCAGTCAAGCTTTGGACTTTTTCGCGCATTTAAATTTAAGCGAACGAGATGCTTATATTGCCGATAAAATCACAAATGAAATAACAGGGCGGCTGAAATTCATGCAGAATGTGGGGCTTGACTACCTGACACTATCCCGCGCCTCAGCTACATTATCGGGCGGCGAAGCACAGCGCATACGCCTTGCCACACAAATCGGATCGGCTCTTGTCGGGGTTTTATATGTTTTAGACGAACCCTCAATCGGGCTTCATCAGCGCGACAACGACAAGCTTATTACGTCCTTAAAACAGCTCCGCGATACGGGCAATACTTTGATTGTGGTTGAACATGATGAAGATACCATGTATGCCGCCGATTGGATTGTTGATATCGGACCGGGCGCAGGGGTTCACGGCGGTGAAATCGTGTGCACGGGGAAAATTTCAGAGATTAAAAAATGTAAAAACAGCGTCACAGGCGCTTATTTATCAGGGCGAAAAAAAATCCCGCTGCCCGACAAACGCCGTCCCGGGAATGGTAATGCTTTAACGTTCACAGGCTGCCGCGAAAACAACCTCAAAAATATAGACGTAACCATTCAGCTCGGTATGTTCACCTGTATCACAGGCGTGTCTGGCTCGGGCAAATCCTCCCTCGTCAATGAGATTATCTACAAACATTTAGCCGGGAAACTCAACCGCGCACGTATTCACGCGGGGAAATTCGACGAATGTTTCGGCACTGAATTCTTAGATAAGGTAATTGAAATTGACCAATCACCCATAGGGCGCACCCCACGAAGCAATCCCGCGACATACACAGGCGTGTGGAACGACATTCGCGAGCTTTTTGCGTCAACTACAGAAGCGAAAATAAAAGGTTACAGCGCGGGGCGTTTTTCGTTCAACACCAAAGGCGGGCGTTGTGAAGCCTGTCAGGGCGACGGTATTATTAAAATCGAAATGCATTTTCTGCCCGATGTTTATGTGCCGTGCGAGGTTTGCGGCGGCAAACGCTATAACCGTGAGACACTTGAGGTTCACTATAAAGGAAAAAATATTTACGAAGTACTCGATATGACTGTAGATGAAGCGTTGCCGTTCTTTGAAAATATCCCGAAAATCTTCCGTAAGATAAATACCTTAGCCGATGTCGGACTGGGTTATATCAAATTAGGACAGCCTGCGACAACGTTATCGGGCGGTGAAGCCCAGCGCGTGAAACTTGCAACGGAGTTATCCCGCCGCGCCACAGGAAAAACTATTTACATTTTAGACGAACCGACAACCGGACTTCACACTGCCGATGTGCACAAGCTCATTGATGTGCTTCAAAAATTGGCTGATACAGGAAACACGATTTTAGTTATCGAACACAATTTAGATGTAATTAAGGTTGCCGACCGCATAATTGACCTCGGACCTGAGGGCGGCGACGGCGGCGGCATGATAATCAGCGAGGGCACTCCCGAAGAGGTTGCCGCTGACGAAAAATCGTTTACGGGGCATTATCTTCAAGCGAAGCTTAACTGATTCACGCTTAGAATAAGCCTTTGAAAGTATAAAATATCGGACAATCTCATAGAATGAACTATGAAAATTTCCGAAAAAAATCAAGCGGTACAAACCATTCAGACAACAATAGTTGCAATTTTCGCCGTTGTATACGGGACGTTATTAATCATTTTCGCCAAAGATGTGGGCGAAGCGGTGAAATTTTACATTGAAATCTGTCTGACAGCTATAATTCCGTCGATGTTTGCGTTTATGGCACTCTCGACATTCATCGTTTCAACAGGGATTTACCGTGTGTTGAGCCGCCCTTTCGGCGGAATTTCGCGCACGGTTTTCAGGATTCCCGCTGAGTATTTCAGTATTTTTTTGTTGAGCTGTATAGCCGGTTATCCTATAGGAGCAAAACTTTTAGCAGAGAGCGTGCGCAAAAATCCTGAAAAGAGGGAGATTGCGGCACATCTGCAATGCTTTTGTTTTATGGGAGGACCGGCTTATTTTTGCGGTATTATCAGCCTATCGCTGTTTGGAAATATCACTTTCGGGCTGATAATTTTCGGAGTAATTTTTTCCGTTAATGTAATTATCGGGATTTTAAGCGGTATCACACGCCCGATGCCGCCTAAAAAAAATTACAAAATTGAAACCGAAATCAGTGCAGAAAAGTTTTTTTCGGCAATCAAAGACGGCGGCGCAAGTATTCTAATGATGTGCGGTGTGATTATTTTTTTCGGGACGTTTATTTGTATTCTTGAGAAATTAGGGTTTATTAATTTTACCGCTGAGATAATTGCAAATTTGACAAATTTGAGCTTTTCAGACGCTACGGCACTGACAAAAGCGATATTTGAAATTAACAATTTAAGGGCATTGACACCGGGAAATGTAATGATTCTGCCGATAATAACTATGTTTTTGTCATTCGGAGGTATATGTGTTGCTCTGCAAATGTATCAATTTGCGCAAGGGTTTATAAATGTGGGAAAATTTGCAATTTCAAGGTTTACAGCGGCTGTTATGTCATACATATTTGTAAAAATTATATTGTGGGTTGTCCCGGAATTAACGGCGTTAATTGTGAGTCGGCCGCAAATTTCACCGGCAGTAACGAAAGACTCATTTTTACCGTCTGTGTTTATTATCATAATGATACTGATGGTGCCGATGCTGAGAACATTAACAATAAAGAAAGAAGAAATGAAATAAAAAGAAAATACCCTCGAAAAAATTTCGGGGGTATTTCCGAGAACGCAGTTCTCAAAGTCGGCGCTTACCTATCTTCCCGCCTCGTCACCAAGGAAGTATTTTCGGCGTATGTGAGCTTAACTTCTGTGTTCGGAATGGGAACAGGTGGAACCTCACAGCCATCAGCACCGGCGACCAAGTCGCTGTTAATTCGCGATGGGAGTATTACTGAATTTTCAGATGCTCACCGCGTAAAAGTTTTTCATTTCGCGATGAAAATCTTTCAGCTACATTCAGATGCTCTCCGCGTAAAGGCGAATACGTCTCTCTCATTTTCTGTCACTCTAATTCTGACACTCTGATTCTGTATTCTGACACTCTGATTCTGTACTCTGTATTCTGTATTCTGTATTCTGTGATGACCCGTAGGAGAATCGAACTCCTGTTTCCGCCGTGAGAGGGCGGTGTCTTAGCCGCTTGACCAACGGGCCGCAATACTCATAACGAAATGGGAATTCCCACTCGGAGGGGCAAAAGGAAATGCTGTCTGCGCCATCAGGGACTCGAACCCAGGACCCACTGATTAAGAGTCAGTTGCTCTACCAACTGAGCTAATGGCACGGTGGTGTATTAGAAGCTTACATTTATGCTATCGTCAATCGTGTATCCGGATTAACCAGTACGAGGTTTTACGAAGTAAAACCGTGCTTTTGACCGTTAGGTCAAAAGCTAAGAAGCCTCAAAACCGAATAGAAAGAGTGGAGTAATGTGTCACGTATGAAATGAAATGCTTGAGCTAAGAAGGTCAAGCCCTCGACCGATTAGTACTTGCAAGCTGAACGCCTCGCGACG
>JAISHV010000092.1 GCA_031262495.1 Ruminococcus sp. | reverse complement strand
CATTACGATATCGGGGTCTTGACGTAAGATTGAACGAAGCGCCGCACTGAACGTCATTCCGGCTTTTTCATTAACCTGACACTGATTTATGCCGTCGATAGATTTCTCGACAGGGTCTTCTACGGTAATAACGTTTACGTGAGGTTTGGCAAGTTCGCCTAAAGCGGCGTAAAGCGTGGTTGTCTTACCGGAACCTGTAGGTCCTGTTACAAGCAGCACGCCTTGGGGCACACGAATACATTTTTCAAAGCGGTTATAGTTATAGTCAGACATACCGAGGTCGGTTATCTTACGCAAAGCTACATCGCCTGTTGACAAAATACGGATAACGACTTTTTCGCCGCAAACCATCGGGAGGTTAGATACACGGACATCAAGCTTTGTGCCGTCAACTACCTGTGAAAAACGTCCGTCTTGAGGGATACGCTTTTCGGCGATATTCATACCCGAAATAATTTTATAACGCGTAACAAGTGAGTTATGTACAATGTTGCTGACATTCATCAGTTCAACAAGGTCACCGTTAACACGAATTCTTATACGCGTGTACGTCTTAAACGGCTCAATATGAATATCCGTCGCGTCTGCTCGGAATGAGTTCTCGACTATAGTTGTCGCAAGTTTTACAATCGGGGCATTATCAATACGTTCTTCTGATTCGGAATCAACCTCGTTAACGTCAGAACCTTGAAATGCTTGCTCAACGGCATCAATAACGCCGGATGCGTTTTGAAGCTGGTAACATTTACCGATAGCTTTATGAATAGCCGCTTTTGTCGCGAACACGGGTATAACGTCCATACCTGTGGAAACCTTGATTTCCTCAAAGATAAAGAAGTTCACGGGGTCATCGGTCGCGACTGTAATTCTCCGCCCGGTAATCTTAATGGCAATAATATTATGCTTACGCGCTAACGCCTCGGGGATTTTTTTAACGGCATCGACATCTATTTTCAGCGCGGAGTCATTTAAATCAACGAAATTTACAGAAAGTTTTTTGGCAAGTGCCTGTCCGAACTGAACATCGGTTACATAACCTAATTGAATAACGTAATCACCGAAAAATTTACCCGGAACATTCTCTTTTCGTTTTACTTCAAGAACGTGTTCGAGTTGTTCCGCCGTAATGATATTTTCGTTTACCAGATATTGACCGATAGGGATATTTTTCATTGCCGCTCCTTCTTTTTTCAAGTTAATTTTTCATCTGTACTTGAAAAAAACTAAGTTATGTGTTATAATGGTTAATGGCAGTTTACGTTTAACGAACCTGCTGTAAAACAGAAAATTATGAGGTTTAATTAGTATGAATATGAGTTATAAAACGATTGAACTTATCGGAACAATCGGAGTGTACATATTTGCATTCGTGTTCGGCGCGACGATCGGAAGTTTTTTAAACGTTTGTATCTATCGTTTGCCGAAGGGCGAAAGTCTTGTTAAGCGCAATTCACATTGTATGACTTGCGGGGCGGAAATTAAGCGATATGATTTAATTCCGATTTTGTCGTGGATTCTTCTCAAAGGGCGTTGCCGCAACTGCGGTGAGCCTATAAGTCCGCGCTATATGATAGTTGAGTCTCTGACGGCTCTTTGCTTTTTAGGGGTGTTCATCAAATTTGATGTAACTTTCGGCGGATTTGTTTATCCGATTTTATTGTGTCTGTTTATTGCTTCCGTAATTGTCGTGGGTTTTGAGGATTTTGATACACAGGAGATGTCGCTCTCCGTTTTGGCTGTAATGTCGCTGTTTGCTTTTGCGGAAGTTGCCTATCTGAATTTTTTCGCAAATATCTATGTTACCGATTTTTCAGGCGTAACACTAAGCGATTCCATTTGGGGAATGTTTATAATCAGTGTTCCGCTTTTGCTTATCGGGTTTGTGATTACCCCGATTTTCCATACATTTCTGATATCAGAGGATCACGCCGCTTTAAGGAAACTCCGCCGCCGTATAAAACACGATACACTTTCCGAAAACGAAAAATCTAAAATTCAATCGCTCATCACTGAAATTTCAGAACGTATCAAGTCAAACGGTCCCGTCTTCGGTATGGGCATGGGTGACATTGTACTGATGGCTGCCGCCGGTCTGCTTCTCGGGATAAAGGCAATTATTGTAAGTTTTATGATAGGGGCAATCCTTGCGGCTCTCTATGCGGTTTCTGTGATAATACGCCGCCGCCGCAACCCCGATTTCGAGATGAAAAGCTTCGCGTTCGGACCGTACCTATGTATCGGAATTGTTACCGCCGTTTTCTTTGGGAACGCTATCGCGAATCTTTATTTAAGCGGTTTAGGTATTAACTAAAAAAGTTAAGTCAGAGGTCAGAATTCCGACATACCGAATCTGACCTCTTTTTTCTGACCTCTGACTTCTGTGTTTATTTAAATGCTCCTGCGTTAAATGCTCTGTGTGTGTCTGCGTCGAGGATTGTGGGGGCGCCGATTGTCTGCTCAACTGTGTCCGCTGCGTTAATCCATACGATGAAATATTGTTGGTCTTTTTTTATCGCCGCGGATGTTTCAAGTCCGGCTTGAAGAATGTCGGGACCCGCGGCTGAAGAATAGTCTGTGTCTACGTAGGTGATATAGCCGTTTGTATTGATTATGTTTTGAAGTTTAACCATAGCATCGGAGGAAACCGGCATAGGGTCTTGCTTGCCTGTTGTAATCTGTGAGCCGACTGTAATTGCGCGGGCGGAAAAATATCCCGGATTGGTTAAAAAGTCAAATGTAATGGCATAATCAAGCGGACCGTAATATGCTGAACCGAAAGCTGTGTGTTCCTTTGCGAAATGACCGCCCATAACACCGCCGCTGCCTGATGTTACAAAGTCGCTGTATCTGATAAGTTTCCCGCTGTAGTTTTTGCCTAAATATTCTGTATCGTCTGCGGGAGCTACAGAACCGTTTGTTTCTACGATATAGTCCACAACTATAACATTTGCTGACTTAAGTTCGTCGTCTGTGAGGGTTATACCGTAGTTATTGAGAGTTGTGTAGAAGAAATGCATAGCACCATACGCACCGTCTTTGTAGACATTTCTTACACCGGGCGCTGATACATCATCTGTCGAATAGACGCCCATATATTTTGCATAACGCACACTTTCGGTCAAATAGCGAACGATGGCATTTGTAACAGTCCGCCGCTGTTCGTATTGCGTGGCATCTGAATAAGTGGTCTTTATCGGGTCAAACAGCCTTATTATGCCGAGCATGAGTATGGCGAATACTGCCATTACTACTATCAGCTCAACGAGTGTCAAACCCTTGAGTTTTTTCTTGCGCGTAAATTTCATAGCGTTTCACCTCACGAGCTTGCGTTGTTCGCGGCGTTCGGTGTCGCCGGGAGCATATATTTATACCTTAAATTGCCATTGCCTTCGGCTTCGTATACATATTCGCCGGCTTCGGCGATACCATCGCCGTCATCATCGTTTGAGCCGTTATCATTTATGTCACGCGAATAGAGGACATAAACATCAACGCCGTAGGCATACTGAAATGTTCCGTTAACACCGCCTTGTATCATAATGAGGTTATTTGAGCTGATATCTACAGCCCCTTTAGGTCCTGTCGCTTCGGCGGTGTTGCTATATGGAACGGGAACCGTTTCGCCCTGAACTTGTTGTTCTACGTACTGCATTTGTTTTGCTAAACTGTACTGCATATATTCGTTTTGTCTTTGTATAACTGATATATTTGCATAAACCTGTGCTATAGAAAGCGAGACGACAGCAAATATAGTCAGAGCTACGATACATTCAACCAATGTGAAAGCTTTCAGTGTTTTTTTCATAAACTTATCCTCCCATCAGTTGACAAATATGCCGGAGTCGTATGCGTTTGATACCCAGTTGAAGTGAGGCATACCTGCGGGGATAGATGCTCCGCCGCCTCCGCCGCCTTTTAGTTTGAGGACGGTTGCGGGGTTGTTATTGTCTTTTGAACCAAACGAGCCGCAAATAACCGAACCTAAAACTTTTATGTGAGCATCAGATGTAGTAGAAGTAGGATTTGTGCGAAGCTTTTTGCTGTCATAGGTTACCAAAAGATTTGCTCCGCCTTGTGTAAACTCAATATCCGAACTGTAACCGTAAATATCGCCGCTTACCATGGTTGTGCCTGTGATACTGCCACCGCCGTTAATATTGGGATCCGCCGATGAACCGACTACGATGTCGTTAGTACTTGATATAACCCATAATATATTTGTATCTGCTGTCATTTTTGCAGCGTCGGGATCTGAGGCGATGAAATCAACGTTTTTCATGAACCGTGCATAGTGTTCGCCTCTCCATACACTAAAGTATCCGACATCGGGATTACTCCCGCTGCCGCCCATGTATACAACGTTGTCAAACGTATCAAGTTTAGGAACAATAAACCTTACCGGATTGTCTCCGATACAAACGTATGTTCCGGCTAACTTAAATACACTTTTGCCCGCTGCCGCATCAGGGAACCACGAAGGGTGTGTAGTCCTTGATGTTGTATCAAATACGATCTCTACGCTGCTGCTTCTTGCATCTATAAGATATATATTGCCGTTTACCGAGGAGTTTGCGAAGTCAGTAAGCTTTATTTTGCTTTCGCCGCCCGGGTTAATCATATAGCTGGTACCGATTGTATAAGTTTGTGCTGTCCCTGTAACAGGGATAGTTATTGTTTCGGTGTTAAGCAGTGCATCTTTTACACTGATAGGCGTATAGCTGTCGAAACTTGAGAGCAAAATTTCCTTATTACCATCAGTATCAGTCGTCACATATTCCGGGAATTGTTTTTCAACAGTCTTAAAATAATACTGTAACTCATCGCCGGTTATTTTATTTTTGTTGCCGTCCGCTGTGTCGCCGTTTTTACGATACGCACCGTAACGATAGCCGACTGAATCATAAGCCGCACCGGGGGTTGGATTCCCTAAGACTGTGTGTGCATACGACGAGGGAGTTCCTTCGTTGAACCATGCGCCCCGTACATAATCATTATCCGGCGTGTCAAAAACAGCATTACGATTCGGCAAACCGGTAACATCAGCAAAAGGCTCAAAATGGGTGTGATCGCCGTTATCATCGAAAGGCCATCCGTCATCAAGATAGTCATACCACAAAAGCTGAGGATAATAACCGATATAATTCGGTGCATCAGATACACGATTCGGATAATTGAAGCTGCTGCGGGCTGTAGGCATGGCGGTAGGATTACCGTTAGCATCCAATGCCGTCAAAGGCACGGAGAAGTTCCCGCCGTGGATAAACAACAGTTCATCTTGGGTTAATGTTCCCGAACCATCGAGATAAGCGGCATATCTGTCTTTGTCAACTTTTTGAATGGTTGAATCGCGGTCTTCAAATACGTAATAGTTGCCGACTTGTGTTCCTCCGTTAACGTAATAAAAATCTTCAGAAAAGAATTCTTCATACACGCTCTCGGTTGTGTTGAGTTTTACGCTGTCTTGGGTTGTGCCTGTGAGATTAAGCTGTACTTGTGACGCGCCGTATTTCGGCAGTTTTAATGTACGCAAAGCTGTCGCCGGATCATAGTCCGTATCTAAATAGTAGTCTAAACCGAGTTCTTCTACTACGGGAGCTGACGATACTGTAATGTTTATCGGGAAGCTAATTCCATAATCTGTAAATTTTAATGCAGGGACTGAGCTACCGTCACCTTGATGTACTGTATTTATAAGAGCTGTCTGTAAATCATAGTCAATCCCGCCGACGGTACCGCCGGCAATCAGCGTATAAACCGGTAATTCTCCGGGAGTACCCGGGTAGAGAGGGTTGGTCTGACAATAAATTTCTGCTTTAGGATCAATTATGATACTATTTGATATTCCTAATGCAATAGTCTGTGACGGATATGATGATTGACCCGCTATCACTGTATAATTTTTGTCAAGGTATAATGCTTTTTTCACATAAATGGTAGTGGATGTACTGCTGATCGGTGCAGTTGAGGAACTGTTAACGTAGAAGTTATTTGTATAGATATTGCCGCCGTTGACTGTAATACCTTTCTTGGCATCCCAGTATTCGTTAGCGAATATCTCACCGTCTACCTTTATAGCAGCAGGACCGGCTTCCGAATAGTTAAATTCAGGGAAGAATTTATTTACAAAGAGATTTCCGGTTCCCGCTGTATTAGTAGCTGAACCATCCTGAGAGGCTTTGTTTATATTTATTGCAGTATTTCCTCTGCCATCAGGTATAAGGTTGGCGAGGCTGTCAGCAAAGAGATTCCCGTAAATGTCACCGCCGCCCATAGGGGGATTGAAATTGCCGTTCACAAATACGTCAATACCGTAACCTGTGCCCGGAGCTTTGCCGAATTGCGGATCAGTCGGACCGGATACAAACCCGTCATTTGCATATACAAATGCGCCTCCTCCTAAGCTTTCAAACTCAACTTGTCTGTTCTCAAGGATTATTGCACCTTTGACAGTTAAACTCTCACCTACGCCGAAAACCGTCTGGAAACCAAGTCGACCGGCTTGTTCAATTAAATAGTCCTGTTCGGAATAAAGAATACCCGCCTGTGATGATTCTATAGCGGAAATACTCCCAAAGGTAGACATACCGCCGATTATCGGGAGGGAGTTACCTCTAACGTCGATATTACCGCCGGACATAATCGCCGAATTTGATGGGGGAGGGGGAGATGACGCCGTGGCAGCACCTGTCGAGAGTTCAACAGAAGCAGAGCCTAACACGCCCATTAACTCGGTTTTTGCGGTTACGCGGATTTTGAATGTGTCTTTTGCACGGTCACCGTTTTGAATTCCGCGTTCAATAGCTGTTTTAAGGGAATCACCGGTTGTGGGATCCCAAAACGCTGTCGGCAGCGAATTTCCGGTCGGATTAGTCGGGGTCTTCGGGTTAGATAAGAAATCATTAAGCTCTTGACGTGTAATATTTGCCATATCATAATAACGGTCAAGTACATTTATACTGATTACGGCTGTATCGGTTTCGTCGGCAAATTTGCCGTAACCTTGTGTACCAATCGCGGGGTATGTTACGGTATAATCAACAGAGGGTATATAGTTGCTACTTAAATCCTTTTTCACCATAAACTGTGTGCCGTAATTTGTGTCAGTGCTGAAATATAAAATCGCATCAGCGTTTATAGTCGCATTCAGTTCATCAATTACATCAGTGCCGTTTAAAGAGGTGCCGGGGATTGTTAAATTGTTGAAAGCCGAATCTACGCCGTTTGAACCGGGAACTAAATCGGGGGCTTTGAGCGAATATAAATCAAGCTCAAAAGCACGTCCCTGTGTCAAAACACGAGCCCCGGTATCGCCGGCTACGTTATAATATTGACGAACCTGACTTGATGTGTTATAAGTAGTGCCTTCTTTTGCGTAATATTTACCGTCGTTAAGCATAGCCGTCCAGAACACCTCTAAAGCAGAGGCTGCCGAATAGTACGCCTGATTTTCTTCAAATTTTACAAATGCGCGCTTATTGGCTGATGATACAACCGCAAGCGTCGCCATCAGAAAAATCATCAGCACGAACATCACCGTTACGACCATTATCAGAACGGTGCCGCGGAGTTTTTTTCTGAAATCAGTTTTCCCGCTTTTCACCAGAAAACACCAATCCTTCCTCACAGAATACAGAGTACAGAATACAGAATACAGAATTTCGGTGCTTCGCACCGATACCCGCCGCTTTGCGGCGCGCGCTTTGCGGCGCACGTTTCGCGGTTCTGTTTTCTTCGCCTGATTCTTATTCAGAATGTCGCCTTTGGCATACGTTTGTACTGCTCTGTACGCACTTTCAGACATTCCGTAACTAATTTCTTTAATTTAATTTGCTAAACCATTGTCAGGACACTACATTTATGTCATAGTAATTTTCATTGGCTTTGCCCGACTGTGCATACTCTCACTGCCGGGGTACATTACAATTTGGGATCGCTGCCCGACCGCGCATACTCTCACTGCCGGGGTACATTACAATTGGGGGTTCGCTTCCCGACCGCGCATACTCTCACTGCCGGGGGTCTCACTGCCGGGGTCTCACTGCCGGGGGTTCACTGCCGGGGGTTTTATGTTGCCCGGCTGTGCATACTCTCACTGCCGGGGTACATTACTATTTTATGCAACTTTATGCTGCGGGTTCGTCAGTTGAAACTTCTGCCGGGGTTTCTTCTGCCGAAACTTCATCAGTCGGCAGAACGCCGTCGTTATCCTCAGCCGCCTGTACTTGTTCTACATCCATAGGTACAATGTGGTAAATCGTGAACGCTAAGGAGCTTGTACCCTCTTCACCAACATTGGACAATGAATACGAAGGTATGTATATCGCTTTTTCGTGGGTTGCCGCTCTGTCAAAGAGGGGCATTAAATCTTCCCATTGTGTAATATCATTGAATGCAATATTATAAGTAGTCGAACCTATTTGCTGACCCGCGCCTCTTGCATATGCAGTTTTATTCCACAAGTCATAGACCGCTTCCGGAAGCTGTGCATAAAGATCCGCGTCCATTTTCATCTCATAAGCGAGCCAATAGGGCGACGGAACATAAGCAGCCGGAAGAAGATTGGTTGCGCTGCTTGAGAATGTCAAATCCCTTACGCTAAGTCCGACTTCTTCGCAATAAGCACGAATTTCGCGTTCCATTTCAAAGCCGTAGTCTTCTGTGAAGAATAATTGCTGATATTCATCAATTGAGCCGAGGTCGTTTCTGATACCTTGTTTTATGGTTTCAAGAGTAGCTATTTTATCTTCAACCGATTTCTTTTCTTGTTGAATTTTGTCAAGTTCTGCCTGTGCTAATGCGGTCTTATCCATCATAGGTTTAACAAAAATTATAGAACCTGCTACAATAATAAGTATAACAATGAGGACAATCGCGATTACTTTATCGCGATAACTAAGCTTCATCATGCTGTTACCTCCTCATTTACTTCAATTGTTTCTTCGGTTTCTTCAACAGTCGGCTGAATAGGCGGCATATAGAAGGTTGTGGTGAATTCATATCCGGAAGTAGGTACTTCGATTTCGCCGACAAGTTCTACACTCTCAGAATATGAATATCCGTTGTATGAGATGTTTCTGAAATATCCGTCTTCGACTGCATTTTGAATGAATTGTGACGGACCGTCGATAGTTTCGGCAGTCAATGTAAGCGAAATCACGCCTGAGTTGAATGAAAACTCACCGCTTGTCACAGATGTGCCTTCGGTATAAGACTGCACCAAATCATAAATCTCGGTAGAGAACATCGGAATGGTTTTATAGTTATCGTAGGCTAATTTAATTTTCCCGCTGTATGCGCGGAGTTTATCAAGTCTCGCTTGAGCTTCATCTACTTTTATAAGCCCTGTTTGTGTTTCGGCAGAATCTATCCACGTTCTGATATCCTCACGGGCAGCATTATACTGACCTGTCTGAATACTGAAGAACAGGCAGAAAGCACCGACTATAGCTGCCGAAATACCTGCTGCGGCAAGAAGAGCTAAAGCAAATGCTGTTCCGGCGGAGGTTTTCCCGGCGGCGGCATCAACCTCAAGGAGATTGATACGTTCATACTCTTTGTTCGATCTGAACATTGCGCCGATGGCGTTCGCGTATTCTTGGAACTCGTAGTTTTCGTATCCCGTTACGGTAGGGGGTACGCCGAGCAGCGAGGTTTGAATATCCATCTGTTCAAGCGCATGAGTAAGACGGATATATTCAGTAGTTTCGCCGTAGAAAACGACGTTCTGAACAGGGTCGTCGGGGTTTTGGCTGCGCTGAAACTGGAACATTCTGAAAATATTCTCATTAACAGCCTGATATATGTAATCATCCGGTTCGTCATAATCGGCAGCATCAATTGATGTAAAGCGTGAGAAAACAAGCTGATTGTTTTCGTACAGATTAAGCGAAACGAAGTTTTGATCTATCTGAACAAGTAAAAGCGGCATCTTCATAGAAAGACGCTTATCCGCATAAACAAGCCTTGAAATAGTATTACAAGCGACAGCTACAGAACGCAGATTGATAGAGAGCATCGAGAAAACTTTCTTAAAAGCTTTTACGACTTCAAAAGGACAGGCTGTAGCAAGGATTTTCATAACCTTTGAGCCGTCTTCTTCAATTTCACCGGCTATAGTATATGAAATCGAATAGTCGTCGCCGATACCCATTGTATGCTGCATTTGGTTCTGAACCATGGTCAAGAGCTGTTGCTGACCTTTGGCTTTGGGGATATGAAGTTCTTTAAAGATAACAAGGTTTGAAGAAATGGAAATTATAGCTTCTTTGTCCTGCATCTTCTTTGCTTTGATTTCATCATTAATGATAGTCGCCATCTGAGGGATATCTTTGATGTGACCGTTAATGATTACGCCCTCTTTGAGGGAAATCGTGGTTGCACTGACGATTTTAACGCGTCCGCGTTTTTCCTCGCCTTTAACAATTCTGATATGCCGATCGGTTATATCAAACGAAAGCATCTTCTGACCTCGTTCCTTTATTTATATTACTTATTTATGTAATTTTTTACCATAACGCGGCTAAGGGGGGCGGGACGATGTGGACATCGTCCCCTACGGGGGTATATATCAATGTCTACGCGGTTAGCGTGTAGAGATTCTGAAAGACTTCCATCGCGAAATGACTGCGGGTCGCCCGCCGCGGTGAGCATCGTAGTTGCTACGCAACTACAGGCTATAAGCAACCTCTACGCGGTTAGGATATAAAAATTTCTGAAAGACTTCCATCGCGAAATGACTGCGGGTCGCCCGCCCGACTACGCGATGTTCTCCATTGAACCGTAGATTGCGGGGAGAATACCTGCAATTACGAGTCCGATTGCAGCACCCATAACGATAATCATGATAGGCTCAATCATGCCGACAAGACGCTGAATAGCCGAGTCTGACTCATCCTCATAGAAGTCTGCGGTTTTTGAAAGAATGGTATCTAAAGCACCGGATTCCTCGCCGACATAGATAATGGAAATAAACATAGATTCAAATATTCCCGTACGCGCCATTGAAGCGGAGAGCTGTTCGCCCTGTTTTACTTCATCGACAACGTGTACGAAAGCATCTTCTATGTATGAATTACCTAAAATAGCCGCTGAACGTTCAAGACTTTCAACCATCGGGATACCCGAAGCGTAAAGGCTTGAAAGAGTACGCGCAAAACGCCCTGTGTAAACCTTCATTACGAGTGCCCCTATTTTGGGCATTTTACACATGGCTCGGTCAAACTTAAACCGTACGCTTGGGACTTTAAGAGCATATCGTATACTGAATACCACGGCTAAAACTACACCGAGGTAAATATACCAATAGCCTATAAGGCTGTCGGAGAAGGCGAACAGGAAGCCTGTCAAACCGTTCATATCCTCTTCTGTCATCATACCTTTAAACGTAGGCATGATAAAAGTAAACAGCGCAACAACGATAAGCACGCACAAAACCGCAAGAATTATCGGGTACATCATAGCACCCCTTATCTTGTTGTTGAGCTTGCTTTCTTTGAGGTAGTTGTCCTCAAGGCGGCGCATAATAGTATCCATCTGCCCTGAAGATTCACCCGCCTGAATCATTGAAATCATAAACGACGGGAACGCTCCGCCCTGCATTTTCAGGGCTTCTGAGAATGCAGTACCTTTTTGTACTTCCTCGTAAATCTCCTGAAAAATCTGTTTCGGACCGGGTTTAACTTGCTCTTTATACAGAATATCCAAAGCACGGACAAGGGTCAAACCCGAACCGAGCATTGCAGATAACTGACGGCAGTTAACCGAGATTTCCGCAGTTTTAAACTTATGTATAGACTGACCTTGCTTTGAACGCGATTCACGATAAGTCTGACAAAACAGACCCTTTTCGTTAATCTTAGCTAAGAAGTCGTTTACATCTTCAGCCTGCATTTTCGCGTTCTTTACGGATTTGCCTTGAGCATCCGTAGCCGAATAAATATAGGTTTTCAATCCGTTACCTCACCTCGCTGCATAAAATCGCTTATTATATTATATCATGGTTACAAAAAAAATACAATGAGCAATATTAACAAAATATTCATCAATTTTGTGCACATTTACACAAAAAGGATATGTTTTTTCTGTTTATTCGTCAAATCGCTAATTCAATTTATGTAGAAATTTATACAGTTTTACAATAAAATGCAGTGTATTTTCAGATTATTCCTATGTAAAACTTATGGTGTTCTGCCGATTTAAATCAAGCAGCTTTTGTGCATTTTTAAAGAAAATATTATCTCTGTCTTTTTCTGATAAATCAAGTGTCATAATTTTTTCTGCAATTACATCCGGGACATCCCACGGGAAATCAGATGCAAAGAGGATATTCTCACTGCCGTGACTGTCAATAATACGCTTTATCTGTGAAGGCTTCCACGTATGGGAATACGCTGTGTCAAGGTAACACTGTTTTCCGACAAGGTATTTTTCCACATCATCCCAGCAGACATTCCCGCCCATGTGTGCAAAAATCGCCGTCAAACCCGGAATATCGCGTAAAACATTCGCCGCCGCTTTCGGAATACAATGAATTACCTCGGGTGAAATCGCATCAAGTCCCGCGTGAAACAACACCGGCAATCCGAGTTCTGCACAGGTTTCATAAACAGGATAAACGTTTTTGTCATCGACAAAGAATTCCTGATAGTCGGGGTGAAGCTTAACGCCGTACAGTCCTAAATCCTTGATTCTTCGGAGTTCCTCTTTAAAATCCGCTGCAAAAGGATGAACCGAGCCGTAAGAATAGAGTTTTACGCCGCCGTGAACTGTGTTGTTGATTTCGTTCGCGAAATCGTTTATTACCGTTTGCTGTGATGGCTTCGTGGCGATAGGCATAAGTACCGCCGCCTCAATATTATGCGCCTTATAATAGTCCGTCAGACCGCAAAGACTCCCGTCACTGTAGGCAGTATCATCATATCCGTATTCACGAAGGTGATTTTGAAGAACCTCCATCGCCCTTTTATAAATCTTATCGGCGAAAGCGTGTGTATGAAAATCTATGTACATTAAACGTCCCGTTCCTCGATTTGGGTTTTATTTTAATAATAGAGAAAATTTACTTGAAATATTCGAGATTTAAGTTTTAAATTATTTCTGTCTGAAAATTTTTGAAGCTAAAAATTTTGTTCATGCGAAAATACATTTCGCTGTTATAATAATACCATAATTATATGCTGTTGTCAACTGTTTTTGAAAAAATTTTTTAAAAAAACTAAATAAATGTGAAAAACGGGTAAAATATTGTGAGAAGAGCAACACAACACAGAGGTCAGAATTAACCCTCTGACCTCTGTAACTTAATTATTTGAAATAAAGGACGCCGCTTTTGAAAATTTTTGAATCTGTGCTGCCGGGGACGTTTTTATAGAGGTTTTCGCCTACGCGCTCGGAGTGTCCCATTTTCCCTAAAACTCTGCCGTCAGGAGAACATAAACATTCTGCCGCCGCCATCGACATATTCGGATTAAATCTTATGTCCATAGTAGGGTTGCCCGAAAGGTCGGCGTATCGTGCACAGATTTGCCCGTTTTCAGAGAATTTCTCTATTAAAGCCGATGGCGCAACAAACCGCCCCTCTCCGTGTGAAATCGCAACATTTACAATGTCACCTGTATTTACATTCATAAACCACGGTGATTTTACGCTTGTTATGAGTGACTTGACAATTTTACTTTGGTGACGTCCTATGGTATTAAATGTCAAAGTCGGGGAATTCTCATTCTGCCCGCGAATTTCGCCGAACTCTATAAGACCCAGTTTCAGAAGTGCCTGAAAACCGTTGCAAATCCCCAGCATTAAGCCTTTTCTGTCATCAAGAAGTTTTCTGACTTCTTCTTTTATAAGCGGATTTTTAAAGAATGCCGTAATAAATTTCGCCGAACCGTCCGGCTCATCACCGCCTGAAAATCCCCCGGGCAGCATTATAATCTGACTCTCTGTTATCTTCTTTGCAAAATGTTCAACCGATTCATTAAGCTGACTTTTCGTGAGATTTTTGATAACAAAGATTTCGGGTTTTGCCCCGGCGCGTTCAAAAGCCCGTGCTGTGTCATATTCACAGTTTGTCCCCGGGAAAACAGGTATGAGTACTCGCGGTTTCGCAAAATGTTCAGCGGGTTTAACGTCGGAACGCCTGTTAAAACTTATTTCCTTAATTTCTTCGGACGAGGATTTTATATTACAGGGGAATATCGGTTCAAGTTTGCGTTCCCAAATATTTTGAAGTTCCGCTAAATCTATAACTGCACCCGGTGTTGTGAGCATATATTCGGCAGTAGTTTCGCCGATGATATTCTCAACGGTAAACGGATCGCCTTTGAGTTCAGCCACAAATGCGCCGTAACGCGAGTGGAACATATCCCCTGCCGGTAAGCGTTTGCGGATTGTTACGCCTATATGATTACCGAATGATGATTTAATAACAGCTTCAGCGATACCGCCCATAGACACAGGTTGTACAGACAGAACAATCCCCGCTTCAATCATTTGCTCAAGGCGATCGAAAACATTTCTCACGCTGTCCCAGTCGGGATAACCGTTTTTGTCCTTTTCCGGGGCTAAATAGGCTATCTTGTTGCCCGCTGATTTAAATTCGTTTGAAATTACTTTCTTTGCCGAAATATGGGCGATAGCGAATGATACCAAAGTCGGCGGAACGTCGATATTTTCAAAGCTCCCCGAACAACTGTCTTTGCCGCCTATTGAACCGATTCCCAGTTCAATTTGGGCTTTATACGCGCCTAAAAGTGCGGAAAGCGGTTTCCCCCAGCGTTTGGGGTCTGTTCTTAAACGCTCGAAATACTCTTGGAATGTCAGATAGATGTCACGGCGTTTGCCGCCTGTAGCTATTATTTTTGAAACGCTCTCAATTACGGCGGATTCTGCGCCGAGGTATGGGTCTTTTTCCGACAGATATGGGTTAAATCCCCACGCCATTACAGATGCCGAATCGGTTTCGCCTGATAAAACGGGGATTTTCGCGCACATCGCCTGAGCGGGTGTGAGCTGATATTTCCCGCCGAAAGGCATAAGTACACTCCCGGCACCTATAGTTGAGTCAAAGCGTTCTGATAATCCCTTTTGCGAACAGACATTCAGACTGCCGATTAAAGCCTTATAGCTGTCGGTTTCGTCTGTGAAATTCGTATGTTCGAGCATAAACGGCTTCACTATTTCCGCTTTTGCCGTTTTAACAGCACCGTTTGAATTTAGGAATTCGCGTGTGATATTGACGATAGTGACACCGTTCCACACCATACGAAGGCGCGGTTCTTCCGTAATTACGGCAATTTCAACTGCTAAGAGATTTTCTTTTGAAGCTTCTTCTATGAAAGCCGTAACATCCTCTTTTGAAACCACAACCGCCATACGCTCTTGTGATTCAGAGATAGCAAGTTCCGTGCCGTCTAAACCGTCATATTTTTTCGGGACTCTCGATAAATCAATAATAAGCCCGTCCGCCAACTCGCCCACGGCAACAGACACGCCGCCTGCGCCAAAGTCATTGCAGCGTTTAATCATTGCCGTAACTTCGGGGTTACGGAACAACCGCTGGAGTTTGCGCTCCTCAGGGGGGTTGCCCTTTTGAACCTCTGCGCCGCAATTGTCGAGTGATTCGGCGGTATGGGATTTTGACGAACCCGTAGCTCCGCCGCAGCCGTCACGCCCGGTTTTTCCGCCGAGCAGAATTACAATATCCCCGGGCGCGGGACGTTCGCGCCTGATATTCTTTTCGGGAGCCGCGCCCACAACTGCCCCAATCTCAAGGCGTTTCGCCGCATAACCCGGATGATAAAGTTCGTGAACCTCGCCCGTCGCAAGCCCGATCTGATTCCCGTAAGAGGAATAGCCGTTTGAAGCACCGACAGTGATTTTGCGCTGCGGGAGTTTCCCGCGAATAGTATCCGAAACAGGCACAAGCGGGTTCGCCGCCCCGGTAACCCTCATTGCCTGATATACATAACTTCTGCCCGACAGCGGGTCGCGGATAGCTCCTCCGAGACAGGTTGCCGCGCCGCCGAAGGGTTCAATCTCCGTCGGGTGGTTGTGTGTTTCATTTTTGAACATCAATACCCACGGTTCTGCGATACCGTTATTCTCGACGGTAATTTTTACGGAACAGGCATTGATTTCCTCTGATTCGTCAAGATTTAAGAGTATGCCGTCTGCTTTGAGCTTACGTGCCGCTATGGTCGCAAGTTCCATCAGCGTAACAGGCTTGTTGCCGCGCCCTAACTCATTTTTCGCGTTTAAAAAGTCATTATAGGTGTTGCGGATTTCCTCCGATTCAATCGTTACGCCGTCAATATGCGTGAGGAATGTAGTGTGTCTGCAATGGTCACTCCAATAAGTGTCAATCATTCGTATTTCGGTAATCGTCGGGTCGCGTCTTTCGGTATTTTTAAAATAGTCCCTCAAAAATTTAAGGTCGTCTATATCCATGGCAAGCCCTTTTTCCGTCAGGAATAAATTAAGTCCCTCGTCACTTTTTTGATTAAACCCTGTGATAGTTTCAACCGTTTCGGGGATTTTATAAATCGTCTCTAACGTTTCGGGCAATTCAAGTGTTGCTTCACGGGATTCAACAGGGTTTATGATATAATTCTTTATCTTCAAAAGCTCTGCGGCGGATAATCTGCCGTCAATCATATAAACGCGGGCGTTTTTAATACGCGGGCGTTCCCCGCCCGTCAAAATCTGAATACACTGTTCACAAGAGTCAGCGCGCTGGTCAAACTGTCCGGGTAAGAATTCTGCCGCGAAGATATGACAGTAATGTTCTGTTTTCGGTATTTCAAACGTAATCACATCAACGGCAGGTTCTGAAAAAACATTTTCCAAAGCATAGTCAAAATCTTCCTGTGAAATTTTATCCGCATCATAGCGGTTAAAAATCCTCAGTGACTTAATTTCATCCATACCGAGTGCCGCTTTAAGGTCAAGCATTAATGCACGTGCTTCGGAGGCGAATTCGGGCTTTTTTTCAACATAACATCTAAATACCATTTTTTTGATTTCCTTATTTCTTTTATATGGGCATACCGAAAATTTCATGGTTGCCGATATCATTAATATAAACTTTCCTTAAATCGTTCCGCATTACGTCTGCACCGGGGGAAATCACGGGGATATAGTGTTCCGAAAAGCCGTGAGGGTCTTCGCCCGGGGCACAGAATTCGTATAAAACTTCAACCTTTTTGCCGATGAAATCCGTAATAAATTCATTACGGAGGTCGTGAGCGAGTGACGTTAAACGCCTTGCGCGTTCATTTTTTATCGCTTCGGGGACTTGTTCGGGCATCTCTGCCGCCGGCGTACCCTCACGTTTTGAATAAGGGAAAACATGGACACGCGAAAACCCTATATCACTCAAAGCATAATAAGTGTCAAGGAAATCAGCCGCTGTTTCGCCGGGGAATCCCACTATTACGTCTGTTGAAAAAGCCGCATCAGGGAAAAAATCCCTGAAATCATTTATCAAATAGAAATATTTATACAGGTCATATTTACGCCCCATCTTATATAGTATACTGTCGGAACCCGATTGAAGCGGGATATGAAAATGCGGGCAGAGGCTTTTTATATTTGAAAGCCGGTAGAAAAAATCCTGTGAAAACCCGAAACGCGGCTCAAGTGAACCCAGTCGTATGCGGACGCGCTTTTTTGACATTCTTATAATAGCGTCTACTTGCTCTAAAAGTGTAATCAATGCTTCATATGGCGGTCTATTTTTATCTCCGAGAATTTCATCCTCTATATCTTCACCGTAAAAGGCAATATTTATCCCTGTAATTACTATTTCGCGGTAACCGCGTTCTATTAAATGCCAAACATCTTCTAAAACACGTTCTATGGGCTTACTTCTGAATTTTCCGCGCGCATCGGGTATAATACAGTATGTACACCGACATTCGCAGCCGTCCTGAATCTTTAAAAATGCACGGGTGTGTACATTGTCATTGCCCGGGGCTGAGTCTTCAAAGATTTCTGTGCCGTCATACTCAGAAACGGCGTTTTGAGCGGACTTTTCTTCTATGAATTTGAGTATTAACTCAATCAGCGAATTCTTATTACGTGTGCCTATTATGACATCGGCATCAATTTTGAAATCCGGATGTGCCTGCGGGAAACAACCGCAAACGGCAATAACCGCTTTCGGGTGTTCACGCCTGATTTGGCGGAGGGTTTTTGAGAGTTTGCTGTCGGCGTTGTCGGTGACAGAACAGGAATTTATTACAGCAATATCAAATTCTGCCGCATCGCCGGGCATAAAACGCTCGTCCGCGAAAAATAACGACTTCAGCGTATTAGTGTCAGCGATGTTGACTTTACAGCCGAATGTGTAGAAAAATACCTTAAAAATGGATTCAGACATAACTTTTTATTTACATTTCGGATAAATTTTCCGAAAAACCCTTGACAAGTTGTTAAAAACATGATAATCTTAATTAAACGTTATAGATAGAGATGAACTTAAAAAATTTTTGCTGCTGACATCTGAGCCTATACAAAAATTCTATAGATAACGTAAAGAAAGGAAGGATGCTATTATGATTACCAAAAATATCAAACTATCGACTATCGACGACGTGAAGAATTTCGTCAACGCTACTCTGAACTGTCCCGACGATATCTACCTTATTTCAGGGAGATATACCGTTGACGCTAAATCCATAATGGGGATTTTCTCGATGGATTTAAGCAAGGAAGTTGAAATGCAGATTGAAACGTCAAAAGAACCTACAGAATTCCTTGATGCGATAAAGAGTTACATTATATAAGGATTCTGTTATCACAGTAAACACATTCGATGATATCCCCCGAGACACGAAAGAGTTTCGGGAGATATTTTTCGTTTTGGGTGATACACTTTTTATTGTTGCATTGGTGTTTAGTGATTTCGCCCAAAAACGGCTGTACTTTGTCTTTATTGCGCAATATATGTAATATAAGTGCCATTCTTACATAAACGCCGTATTTTGCTTGCTTGAAATATAAAGCGCGGGGGTCATTATCAACGGCAATTTCAATTTCATCAACTCTCGGCAACGGGTGAAGCACGACTAAATCGGGCTTCGCGCTTTGCATTTTTTTTGTATCAAGACAAAATGAACAAGCCGAAAAAGCCGAATCCTCAAAACGCTCACGCTGAATACGCGTCATATAGAGTACATCAAGTTTCGGGATTGTATCTTCAAGCGAATCTGTTTCGGTGATAGGGCATCCGTTTGCCTTTAAAACATCTTTTATATATTGCGGCAAAGTCAGAGACGGCGTTGAAATAAGGATAAATTTTACACCCGGATATTTGCACAGGGCTTTCGCGAAAGAATGAACAGTACGCCCGTATTTGAGGTCGCCGCAAAGCCCGATAGTGAGGTTTTCAAAATGTCCTTTTTCGGCTTTGAGCGTAAGCAGGTCGGTGAGGGTTTGAGTGGGGTGAAGATGCCCGCCGTCACCGGCATTAATAATAGGGCAATCGGCAGTGAGCGAAGCGGCGAGGGCAGAACCCTCCCACGGGTTTCGCATAACCATTATATCGGCATAACTTGAGACAACCTTTGTCGTATCTTTGAGGTTTTCGCCTTTGGCGACACTGGAGGTTTCTGGGTTGTCAAAGCCGATTATTGAGCCGCCGAGACGAAGCATTGCCGTCTGAAACGACATTTGCGTGCGGGTAGATGGCTCATAAAAAAGGGTAGCTAAAATTTTGCCTTTGCATTTATCGGCAAAATTTTCGGGATTGCGTGTAATTTCAAGCGCTTCATCAATAATCCCGTCCACACCGGGGAAATCGTCAAGATCCAAAAGATTTAAATATCCCATTTTTTCAAAAAACTTTCTATCAATATTCTGTAATTTTATTATACCACAAAAAAACACGAAAGTCAACACAGAAATCAACACAGAAATCAGATATCAGAAAACAGAAGTCAGATTATGGAAGTCTCGTTTATCAGTGAATAAAGAATTCACCGCCTTTCACCAAAAAGCATACTATGAATAGTACATAGTATGCTTTTTTGCGAAATGAAAGGTGATTTTTATGTTATATGATATAGACAAAAATGTCGGTTGCTGCCCGAATTGCGGCTGTTCACCCTGTAACTGCGTTGTCTGCGCGACGGGAGCGACAGGAGCAACAGGAGCTACGGGAGCGCCGGGGACAGCTTCCGAAACAGGCGCGACAGGCGCGACTGGACCGACAGGCGCAACTGGTGTCACCGGACCGACAGGTGCAACCGGCGCAAAAGGCGAACGCGGTATACAAGGCGCAACAGGAGCACAAGGTACACAAGGTTTACCGGGGGCACAAGGCGGAATCGGTCCTATGGGTCCTCAGGGTATTCAAGGTCCGGCAGGTGTTGCAGGAGTGACGGGGGCAACGGGAGCAACGGGGGCAGAGTTTTACCCGAATATACTATAAATAACACATATGTTCATCATTGCGTTCCAAAAAATCTAAAACCGTCGAAAAAGGGAAACTACCTTTAACGACGGTTTTTAGTGTATCATTATAGTACAAGCCCTCATAATCATAGGATTTAGCATCTTTTGGTTAGGATGGTCATGCTTTGACCACTGAGCAATTAATCATTATAAAAAACGAATGCCCAACATTCGATGAATGTATCGATATTAAAAACATTGGATTAGATATGAACGCTTCTGCCGTCAGTCGAGCAGAGGAGTATCTTCGGCAAGTAATGAACCCGTACCATTTCCGTATCGGGGATATCGCTGTTAATGTGGAGTTTACCGAAGGTAGGAAGTCTCTGGGGGATTGCGTTAAGTCTTATCTTATGGGGTAGAGGGGAAAGGGGTAAAAACAATGTGAGTGCAAACATAAATTAAGCCGCTAATCTATTATTGCAGAATTAGCGGCTATTTAGTTATCATTAATAAAAGAATCAATTTGTTAAAAATACTAACAAATTAAGTTATTAAATATATGGTATTATATAGGGTGAGGCATATGATTTTTTCGTAAATGACGTTCATTTACGAAAAGTCGCGAACAATCCGTTTTTTTGACTTTTATACCACTACAGTATAACATATTGCAAGAGAAAAAGTGTGAAAATAATGTAAATTTTTGAGGGAGATTTTGTATATGGCTACAATAGAACGTAATATCTATTTACGACCTGATGGCAGGTATGAGGCACGGTACGTCTCGGGCAAGGATAAGACAGGGAGAACGAGGTATTCGGCGGTTTATGCCAAAAGCCTTAATGAGGTCAAAGACAAGCTCCGGATGGCTCTAACGGTGGTAGTGGTCATGCCGGAGGCGGCAGG
>JAISHV010000030.1 GCA_031262495.1 Ruminococcus sp. | reverse complement strand
ACCTCAAAAGCGTAGAACGAAAGCGGCTTATCCATCATCGAATCAGCGAACTTCAAATACTCATCCTTTGTCCAAAAGAGCATTTCTGTAGCCTCTTTTTTTCCGACGCTTCCGGCTTTTGCCGCCGGATTGCTCTTAAGCTCATAAAAACGCACCGCGTGATTCATTATCGCACTGATTTGGTTGTGCATAGTTTTAAGATAAGTTGCCGAAAAGGCTTTGCCAACACAGAGGTCAGATGTCAGAAGACAGAGGACAGAGCAGCTTGATAACTTTAATTCGGCTGAATAAAAAATCCTGTTACCAAAGCAAAGGTGATAACGGGATTTTCATAGAAACTTATTAGAGGTACTTAGTTGCTCTGTCTTCTGTCCTCTGACTTCTGTCCTCTGTGTTGCCATAGTTTACCCCGTCCTTTCGTAAGATTTATTTGGTATGTAGAACTTTTCGTAAAAGAACCTGCGGTCGATTCTCCCTGAAATCGTTATACAGCCGGTTTTTTTGAGTTCCTCATTCATTTTCCGAATGAGCTTGTATGCGTAAGGCTCCGAGACGTCAAGCACACTTGCGACCTCGCCCACACGCATAAACATTTTTTCTCCCATAGAGTTTTTCCCTCGCTTTCTTATATAAACTTAACTATATATAGTTAAGTTTATATCTATTATACTAACTATTTTCAGTTAAGTCAAGTGTTTTTTGAAAAATTCTTAACTTTTTTTATTTAAGTTTCCCTTGACAAGCTTAACGCTTTATGCTATACTAATAATATTAAGGATTTTTTAAGGAGCTTTTTGTATGGCTATCGGTGAGAGAATCAGGTTTATTCGCAATTTGCGGGGTATGACGCAGAAATACTTAGGTATGGCTATCGGCTTTAACGAAAAGACCTCTGAAGTTCGTATGGCACAATACGAGTCGGGCAGCAGAACGCCGAAGGAGAAGATGATTGCCGACCTTGCGGCGGTTTTGGGCGTTGTCCCCGGGGCTTTAACCTTACCTGATATTGAAAACTACACCGGGCTTGCACATACACTGTTCGCCCTTGAAGACCTTTACGGGTTCAGGATAAACAGCATAGACGGCGAAATTTGTTTAACGCTTGATAAGCATAGCAAGGGTTACGGTTCTATGTACGATATTTTCAGTGCTTGGCATTCGCAAGCCGAGAAGCTAAAAAATGGTGAGATTACGCAGGAAGAATACAACGATTGGCGATATAACTACCCCAAAAGCGGAACATAACACAAAAAAACGGTCTTACTGATTAATTTCAGTAAAACCGTTTTATGGCTTTTCGGAGCCTTCACACCCGCAAACCACTCGAAGTCTGCAATAAATGTGAAATTTGCTCCTGTTATCAAATTGTTATCAAAAGGCAAATCAGAATCGCTCGAACCCTGTGTCCATAAGGCTTTGTGGGTTCGTGTCGCTTACTCCCACTCTATTGTCGCCGGAGGCTTAGTAGTTATGTCATAGACCACGCGGTTTATGCCACCTACTTCGTTTACTATGCGTGAGCTGATGTGCCCGAGGGTTTCGTAGGGGATTTTGGCGAAATCGGCGGTCATAAAGTCTGACGTTTCTACGGCGCGCAGGGCTACTGTGTAGGCATATGTGCGTTCATCACCCATTACACCGACTGTCTTTGAGCTTGTGAGGACTGCGAAATATTGCCCAAGCCGACCAAGTCGGCAGTTGTTTCGCGATGGAAGTCTTTCGGTAATCTCTACACGCTCACCGCGTAGGGGTGACTGATTGTCTTCCGCCGTCACGCCGCCGGCGAGTGGGAGAAGTTCATCTCTTAGGATTTTATCGGCCGCGCGTAGAATATCAAGTTTTTCCTTGGTAATTTCACCGATTATGCGGATAGCAAGTCCCGGTCCGGGGAAAGGTTGGCGCGATACTAAAACTTCCGATAAACCGAGTTCCCGCCCGAGTGTGCGCACTTCATCTTTAAAGAGCAGACGGAGCGGTTCGATTATTTCGCGGAAGTCTACGCAGTCGGGGATTCCGCCTACGTTGTGGTGGGATTTTATTACAGCGGCATCGCCTAAGCCGCTTTCGATTACGTCAGGGTAAATTGTGCCTTGGGCTAAGAAGTCAACAAAGCCGATTTTATGGGCTTCTTCTTCAAACACTCTGATGAATTCTTCTCCGATTAACTTGCGCTTTTCTTCGGGTTCTGTAATGCCCTTTAATTTCTCTAAGAAGCGATCTTCGGCGTTAACCCGAACAAAGTTTAAATCCATATCAGCAAAGGCGGCTTCAACTTCGTCGCCCTCATTTTTGCGCATCATACCATGGTCAACAAACACGCAAGTAAGCTTACCCCCGACCGCTTTTGAGAGCAGAGCCGCCGCGACGCTGCTGTCAACACCGCCCGACAACGCTAAGAGAACCTTCCCATCGCCGACAGTTTTTCTTATAGCATCAGCGGCGGTTTCCATATAATCGGACATAGTCCAGTCGCCATGTGAGCAGCAGATGTTGTAGAGGAAATTTCGGATAATTTTAGTGCCGTTTTCGGTATGGTTTACCTCGGGGTGAAACTGAACACCGTAGATTTTTCGGGATACATTCGCGACAGCCGCCGCAGAGCAATGGGCAGTTTCGGCAATTATGTCAAAACCGGGTGCGGGTTTACTGACATAATATGTATGGCTCATCCAAGAAATGCCGTCAGGTATACCCTCAAACAGAGGTGATTTCTTGTAAGTTACAGGCGTATTGCCGTATTCTTTTTCGCCCGCCGTAACCTCTCCGCCGAGCATAAACGACAGCAATTGACAACCGTAACAAATCCCCAAAACAGGAATCCCCGCTTCAAAGATTTCTTTTGAAATCATCGGTGCGCCCGAATCCGTCACAGAAGCGGGACCGCCTGTGAAGATAATCCCGATAGGGTTTCGGGCGAGGATTTCACTGACAGGGGTTTTGAAGGGCAAAACCTCGCAGTAGACGTTACACTCACGCACTCTGCGGGCAATCAGCTGGTTATATTGTCCGCCGAAATCTATAATAAGGACAATTTCATTGTTTTGCATTTCTTATCCAATCATTCCTTTAAAAGTTATTTCATCTATTACCTTCACGCCGAGTGTCTGCGCCTTAGTGAGTTTGCTCCCCGCGTCATCACCGGCTAAAACGTAGTCTGTCTTTTTAGAAACACTGCCGCTGACTTTCCCGCCGAGGTTTTCGATGATTTCTTTGGCTTCATCACGTTTATAAGTCGGAAGTGTCCCTGTCAATACAAATGTAAGTCCCGAAAATCGTGTATCTGTTGTATCAGTTTTATCGGAAGTTAATTTTAAGCTGTAACTTTTCAGCCGCTGAATTAACTTGAGCATATGTTCTTCTTTAAAAGATGTCGCAATATTTTGGGCTAAAATGTCTCCGAAGCCGTCTACCGCCGTAATTTCATCAGCCGTAGCCGACATAATCCGTTCAATACTTCCGAAATGCTTAATCAGAAGTTTTGCATTAGCAGAACCAATCCCTCTGATACCAAGCCCGCAGAGCAGACGTTCGGGGGGATTTTCTTTGCTGTTTTGAATAGCGGTAATAAGGTTTGAGGCGGACTTTTCTTTGATTTTGTCAAGTGTCATAAGGTCAGTTTCAGAGAGCGTATAAATGTCCGCGATATCCTTTATCAGCCCTTTTTCAAGTAGCGCGTTAACAACTGCATCGCCCATTCCGTCAATATTCATTGCCGTTTTTGAAACGAAATATATAATGCGCTCCGCGATTTGGGCGGGGCAAGAGGTATTGGTGCAGCGGATTACGGCTTCATCAGCGAATTTCACCGCAGGAGAGCCGCATACAGGGCAACGGTCGGGCATTACAAACGGCTTAGAATTGTCAGCGTGACTTACACTTTTAATGACCTCAGGGATAATATCGCCCGCTTTTCGGACAATTATTCTGTCGCCTATTCGGAAGTCTTTTTCGGTAACGTTCTCCTGATTATGAAGCACGGCACGGCTAACAGACGTCCCCGCGAGGAGCACCTCATCAAACAGAGCGACAGGCGTAATTGCCCCCGTCCGTCCGACACCGACTTCAATGTCACGAAGGGTAGTTTCCCTTTCTTCGGGCGGGTATTTGTATGCTACAGCCCATTTCGGGAATTTAGAGGTTTCACCGAGTGCAATACGTTTGTGAAATTCGTTGACTTTTATTACAGCACCGTCAATGTCAAATGGTAAGGATTGGCGTTCAGAGCCGATTTTATTTATTTCAGCTTCAATTTCTTCATAGTTTTTACAGATTTTGTAGGGGTTTGTGTTGAAGCCTAAATCTTTTAGGAAATCGAGGGACTGAGCGTGCGCAACCAAGTCATTGTCATATTGCGACTGTAGGGGCGACCTGTGGTCGCCCGGGCGGTCAAAGACCGCCCCTACAGGAAATTCGTCATAATGCGGGCGGTTGTTTGGGAACTGGCGAACCAAGTTCGCCCCTACAGAATCTATGCCCGTGTTAATTTGCTGTATATTAAATACATATATGTCAAGTTTACGCGTAGCAGTGACAGACGAATCTTTTTGCCTGAGTGACCCTGCGGCGGCGTTTCGCGGGTTCTTAGCAGGGGTTTCGCCCGCTTCTGTTTGACTGTTCACAAGTTCGGCGAAGGATTTTTTTGGCATAAAGACTTCACCGCGCACCTCTAAAAAGGGGATTTCACGCGATAAACGCAACGGGATTGCCCGAATGGTACGCAAATTCCCTGTGACATCTTCGCCGACAAAGCCGTCGCCTCTGGTTGAACCGCGCACAAATACGCCGTTTTCGTATTCAAGCGACACCGACAAACCGTCAATCTTACGCTCAACGACAAATTCAGAGCCCGCGCAGTCATTTACAAATTTCCGCACTTCTGACATATCGAAAACATCACGCAGACTGCCCATTTGGACAGTATGCGCAATCTTCTTAAATGTATCGTCAGACAGTCCGCCCACACGCATTGTGGGCGAATCGGGTGTAATAAGCTCGGGGTGTTCGCGTTCAATTTCACCAAGTTCACGAAGCAAAGAGTCGTATTCAGAATCTTCCAGTTCGGGGTTGTCTTTTACGTAATACAAGTAATTTGCGCGCTCTAATATTTTGCGCAATTCAATTACACGTTCGTTTAAATCATTCATTTATTTTGAAAAGCTTGTTTAGCCTGTTCGGCAATATTTTCAGCGGATAATCCGAATTCTTTTAAAAGTTTGAGTGCGGGACCCGAATGACCGAAAACGTCTTGAACGCCGATTTTCACGACTTTACAGGGACAGCAACCAGTCACCGTATCAGCTACCGCAGAACCTAAACCGCCTATCACGGAATGTTCTTCGGCTGTGATGATGAGTTTTGTGTCGGTTGCGGCTTTGCAGATGATTTCGGTGTCGAGGGGTTTAATGGTGTGGATATTGATTACGCGGGCGTTTATACCATCAGCTTCGAGGATTTTCGCGGCTTCTATGGCTTCATTTACCATTAATCCTGTGGCAACTATAGTTAAATCTGTCCCGTCTTTTAAGAGTATCCCTTTACCGATTTCAAATTTATAGTCAGGATTATCATTAATAACAGGAACGGCAAGCCGCCCGAAACGCAAGTATACAGGACCGTCAAGTGTCATTGAAGCTTTTACAGCCGCTTTTGCTTCGATATCGTCGGCGGGGTTAATAACAGTCATGCCCGGGATTGTACGCATTAGGGCGATATCTTCACAGCATTGGTGAGAAGCACCGTCTTCGCCAACAGAAATCCCCGCGTGGGTAGCACCTATTTTCACAGGCAAATGCGGATATCCTATGGAGTTTCGTATAATTTCATACGCTCTTCCTGCGGCGAACATGGCAAAACTTGAGGCGAATACCTTTTTGCCTGTAGAAGCAAGCCCAGCCGCAACTGCCATCATATTAGCCTCGGCAATACCGCAGTCAAAGAAGCGTTCGGGGTATGCTTTTTTAAACCATTCAACCTTTGTAGCGTCCGCAAGGTCGGCTACTAAAACGAGTAAATCTTCATACTCTTTGCCGAGTTCAACCAAGGCTTCACCGTAACTGTCGCGGGTAGCTTTTCTGATTATTTCAGCCATTTCAGTCCACCAATCCTTTCAAGAGTTCTGTGAGTTCAGATATTGCCTGATTATATTGTTCGGTATTAGGGGCTTTGCCGTGCCAACCGGCGTTGTTCTCCATATACGAAACGCCTTTGCCCTTTATACTTGTCTGAATGATTGCTACTGGCTGATATTGAACCTTCTCAATGTCGGCGAAAGTACGCTCGATACTCTCGAAATCGTGACCGTCCATTTTGAATACGCGCCAGCCGAAGGCTTCAAATTTCTCATCAATAGGCATAGGCGAACATATATCGGTAATTTTACCATCTATTTGTAAACCGTTATTGTCAATAATTGCCACAAGGTTGTCAAGTTTGTTGTGAGAAGCAAACATAGCGGCTTCCCAGACCTGACCTTCTTCAAGTTCGCCGTCGCCGAGGATTGTGTATACTTTATAAGAAGCAGAGTCGAGTTTCCCCGCGAGAGCCATACCACAGGCGGCTGAAATCCCCTGTCCGAGCGAACCTGTAGACATATCAACCCCGGGTATGCGTTTCATATCGGGGTGTCCTTGAAGCCGTGAGCCTATCTGGCGCAAGGTTTTAAGTTCCTCTTTCGGTAAAAATCCCCTCTCGGCGAGAGCCGCATATAAAGCGGGCGCACAGTGTCCTTTAGACAAGACAAGCCTGTCGCGTTCGGGCATTTTCGGATTCTTCGGGTCTACGTGCATTACGGCAGAATAAAGGTATGCTAAAGTGTCGGCAATAGAGAGCGAACCGCCCGGGTGTCCCGCCTGTGCCGCATATACACCCTCGATTATGCCGAGACGGATATGGGCGGCAGTTTTTTGTAAATCTTTTTTCAGTTTATCGTCCACAAAAATACTCCTCTTTTTTATTTTAACTTTAATTTAATTTATATTCTGTAGGGGCGGGCGCCTCGCCCGCCCGCACATTCTAAAACGCTTGATTTTAGGTAATAAATGAAAATTTGATATTTTAACGTTTTTAAGCTAAAGGTTCGCGATTGGTAGTATGCGGGCGGGCGAGGGCGCCCGCCCCTACAAATTCTAACCTCTGACATCTGATTTCTGATTTCTGATTTCTGTTATAAGTTCTGCGATTGCCCCATCTTCATACCCCGATTCACAAACGTAGTCACATACTGCTTTCACGTCATCTATGGCATCTCCGGGGCAGGCGGCGTAATCGGCGGCTTCGAGCATTTCTAAGTCGTTGTAGAAATCCCCGATTGCCACAAAATAACAATCACTCATTCCGGGCATTTCTTTGATTCGTTTGAGTGCCGTGCCTTTGTTACAGCCACGGGGCAACACCTCAAAGAATGTCTCATGTGAACGAACGAAATCCGCTTGCTGCCAATCTTGATTTTTTTGATATTCACAGAGTTTTGTAATTGTGTCGGGGTGACCCGCGAAAAGTGTTTTTACAATTTCAAGATTCGCCGCTTCTTTTAAGGGCAATTCCCGATAGGTCTTGAACTTCGCCGCTTTGATATGGTCTTTTTCATACGGTGTCATACGGCAGACAATTATACTGTCGGGGGTGTCTATTTCAACAGAAATTTCGGGGAATTTTTCCGCAATTTCACATATAATCGGAAATACATCGGGCGAAAGATTACGGTTCCACAAGATTTTGCGCTCATGAGTATCATAAATCATTGAGCCGTTGCCCAAAATCGCAGGGAAGTTTATGAATCCGCCGTCAAAGAAGTGTTCAGCCGCCTGTAATACGCGCCCTGTCGCAAGCGTAAATCTGCCGCCCTGTTCTTGAAATTTTTTGACTGCATCTAAATTGCGTTTGATATACTCTTTTGAATGGGTTATAAAAGTACCGTCAACGTCTGAAATTATAACGGTTTTTTCGGGATTGAACATGATTAATATTTACTCAATTTCTGTATTTATTTTGAAGCTTAGTTTTGGTGTTACAAAACCAATCGGGCAAGGATGCTTCAAATTCAAGGTAATTTTCAGTCACAGGGTGAACAAAGCCTATTTTTTTTGCGAATAAACATTGCCCGTCACAGAGTGTATCAGGCTTGCCGTAAACATTATCGCCGAAAACAGGGTGTCCTATGTGTGCCATATGAACGCGGATTTGATGGGTTCGCCCTGTAAAGAGCTTTATGCGCAAATGCGAATACGTATTGACACCGCTGCCGATTTCATCAATCAGCGTGTATTCGGTTTTGGCTTCACGTCCGTCAGGCATGACAGCTATCTTTTTGCGGTCGGTTTTGCTCCGCCATAACGGTACTTCAATAAATCCGTGGGGTTCTTTCATTCGCCCTGTAACAATGGCTTCGTATTCGCGGGTGAATGAATGTGTTTTTATCTGTTCGGAGAGTTTCACATGGGCAAAATCGTTTTTGGCGATAATCAGAAGTCCGCCTGTATTTTTATCAAGGCGGTGAACAATACCCGGGCGGATTTCGCCGTTAATCCCCGAAAGTCTGCCGCCTAAATGAAACAGCAAAGCGTTAACAAGTGTGTTGTCGGGGTTGCCGGGGGCGGGGTGGACTACCATGCCTTTGGGCTTGTTTACCACAGCAACATCTTCGTCTTCATATATTATATCTATGGGGATATCTTGGGGCAGAGTATCGGTTACAACAGCCTCGGGGATATTTATTTCAATGACATCGCCCGCTTTTAATGTGTTCTTTTTATTGAAAATTTCACCGTTTTGTGTAATATCTCCGCTTTCAAAAAGCCTTTGAAGCTTTGACCGCGACATTTCGGGTATTCTTTCTGACAACAGTTTATCAGCACGTATACCCTCGTCTTCGGGGGTTATGATAAATTTCACCTTAAACTCCGTGAATACAGATGTCAGAGGCGAGAGTACAGAGTACATAGCTATTAACAACCTTTAAGGTGATAATATGATTTCTTTATCATCTGTATTTAAGCTAAGAAGTTGCTCTGTCTTCTGACCTCTGTCCTCTGACCTCTGTGTTTATTTATATTTGTTTCGTACCTCTGAGCGAATACGCCCCGCACGGAGTTTATCTGTATTTCTTTCGGAAATTATCATCGCGATAATATACATAAACGCGCCTACTGTAATCAGTATATCGGCAAAATTAAAAATTGCAAAATCAAACAGCCGCACCTCTATGTAATCTACCACATAACCCTGTTTAAAACGGTCAATCAAATTTCCGATACCGCCTGACACAATCATTACGTAACAGATGGTTTTAAAAATCGTTTTGTGTTTTTCGGTAAATGCGTAGAAAATTACACCCGCTAAAATAACCGAAACAACAACAGATAATATCGTTCCTGCTCCGTTAAAAGCAGAAAACGCGGCACCGGTATTTTCAGCGTAACGAAAGCCGATAATATCAGTGTCGCCGATTTTCAAAAAGTCCATACTGCCTAAGGGTTTTAGAGTCTCTATCGCCCAACCTTTTATAAGCACATCTATAAACACCAAAGCGGCAACAGAAAGCAAAGCAAGAATCAGCATTATCATACGTTTTGTCCGAATTTAAGTTTGCCGAATTTGCTTTCAAACGAGCTGCGCGCCGGTGCGGGCGGGACTGCTTCCGGTTGGGGTTCTTGAAAACTTTCAGCCGCTGTAACGGGTTCTTTTGAAACAATTTCTTCTGTTTGTTCTTCAGAAACTTCCGCTTGTGCCGCTTCGTCCGCTTCTTCATCTTCATATGAAGGAATTTCAGTGAAGAGTGCTATATGGGCACGATATTTCGACAAAATATCGGCTTTGAACTCGGAAACAGCTTTTTTCAAGATTTCATATTGAGCGGTTTCGCTTTGAAGCCTTACAGAAGTGCTGCCTAAAATAGATTTTGCCTGTTCGTGAGCGTCGGATAAAATCTTCTTGGCTTCTTCTTGGGTCTGGGCTAAAATCATGCGCTTTTGCCGCTGAATATCAATCATTGCGCTTTTGAGGTCTTCTTCCTCTTTGCGAAATTCTCTGATACTGTCAGCTAAAACAGACATTTTCCCTTCAAGTTCAACCTTTTCCTCAATAGCCTGTTTGAGCGAACGTGAACACTCCATCAAAAATGCATCAACAGCATTCGGGTCATATCCTGCTTTTGATTGGTCAAAACGTTTGTTGTTGATATCTTTTACACTAACCATTGTTTTTTTCCTATATAATTTAAAGCTTAACAGCAATGCCGTTTTTTTCAATATAATCCATTATTTCATCATCGGGAACATCAATATGATAGGGGACGATTACGTATGAAAATTCTGCGGTTTGAATCATACGTGCACCGTTGCTGTAGGAGGCTCCGGCTAAAAAGTCAAGCACACCGAGGCGGCTTCCCTGAGGAAGATTTTCCGTATTCACGATAACCGTCAGTAAATCATTAATTGCATCGCTTATAGCGAAAACATCTTCTGATTTTTGTGGGAAGTGGAAGATAACTTGCGGTACGCCCATGAAGTTTTCTTCTTCTTCATTACGAATAAAATCACCTAAAACATCGGCTATAATTTCGAGTTGCTCATCGGCTTCTTCAAAATCGCCTTTAACTAAGGCATCTTCGTATTCCTCGGCGGCAAGCTTAAAAAAATTGTCGATATTGTCATTAGCGTATGACTTTAAACAAGAGGCTGTATCACTGAAAAATTTGTCCGCTTCTTTGGGTGTACAGCCGTTTTCGGAGATATCCATTAATTTTTTGAACATTTCATAAACAGTACGCAAAATTAATCACCCTACACAGAATACAGAATATTAATGTCGCATTTGAATGTCGGATGTATGTCAGATGAATGTTGTATGAATGTCTTTGAATGTCCGTTTGAATGTCCGTCTGCGATGTCGTATGAATGTCGTGAATGTCACGTTTGCATGACTTTGTCAGGGGACAGGGAGAGAGGGGGCGGCTATTTATCGTGGCAGGCGTGACGCCGCCCCCTCTCTCCCTATCCCCCGACACCCCCAACCCTCTCACCCCTTGTGGGGTTACCAAGCTGCTTAATTTAGTCTTACTCACCCGTTTTGTATATTCACTTCAAGCGACTTACAAGAAAAATATCCAATTAATTCCCAAATGTCAAATTTTAATTGGTGCTGGGTACTACAAATTGTATTTAATTTTTGGGGTTTGTAGGGGCGACCGCCCTCGGTCGCCCGTTGTTTAGGAGCGAATTTATTCAATTCTTTAAATGAATATTAGTATAAAACACAAAAGACAGAACACAGAAATCAGAATTCTATGTTCTGACCTCTGACCTCTGACTTCTGACCTCTGTGTTATAAGGAGATTTTATCCGTTTTCTACGGAGAAGAATTTAACATGAAGAATTTTATGTTTTGGCTGCTCTTACATCTAACGTCTAACATCTATGCGGTGACCGAATCAATGACTTTCCAATCGGAGAGCCTTACCGAGACGATTCGTTCACCGCCGACGATATAGAGTTTATCGTCAGTTATCAATGCACGTTTGAAGATATTTCCGTCGTCTATATCGGCGTATTCAATCACAGTCGAAAGCGTAAAACCTTCTGTAGTGTCGAAACCGTAGATATAGTAACGGTTTTGCGTCCCGAATTCGTTAAACGAATACACGGGAACACCGATGATATTTTTGTCTGAATCAATGAACAGCGAACGGGCATCATTTGTGATATCCGTGAAGAATATACCGTTCTCAGCCGAAAGTGAGGTTTCGGCAATCATAGCACCGCTGACCGAATCAATCATTGCAAGATTTAAACCTGTCAGATTACCGCTGTCGTTTTGAGAGAACGAGAATTTAAGCATCTCGCTCTCGGTGTATTTTGTAAGTTTCCCGTCATTAAGAGCGTTAACAGCGACCGTAACAGGCGGTTTTGCAGTAATATCAAGTATCAGTGCGGGTTTTTGAGCATCGGCGGTATAGAGGAATATGAAATTCCCGCCATAGCGTACATCGGTGAGGATTTCACCTTGAAGAAGTGTCCCGGCACTGTTTATGACATTCATCTTGCTGTCGATAACATAAATATTGGTGCAAAGCAAACCGCTTTCGTCAAATGAACTTGTAACTACGCGCAAAGTATCGTCATATTGACTTACAGAGGCTTTGCCGCCGATAAGCCCGGACAGTGAAACACTGCCGCCGTAGCCGAGATCCCCAAGCTCAAATTTTGAAATAATGCTGTAGCCGGAGAGGTATTCATTCCCGAAGATGAAAAGTTCTGAATCGCTGCAATATGCCGCTCCGCCCGAACCGAGGATAGCTTTGACTTCTACGCCTTTTTTCGGGTCGCTGTCAATTGCCGAAATCACGGTGTAATCGGTTGACGCTGCATTTGCGGGAACAATGATATTGCCCGGGTCAACATAATTCTCAGTTTGACCTATGAAGTAGCGCGGAACAAAATCTTCTAAATCAGTATCGCCCTCGAGCGGTGTAGTCCGATAATCCGAATAATCGGTAACTATAATAAGTTTTTCATTTTCAAGTCTGCTTGAAACATAATTTCCGCACTGTGAAAAGTCGGAAACCTTTTCCGGTGCTTTTAAATCAGAAATGTCATAAACTTCAAGAGAAACAGTGCGTTCTTTACCCGGTGAAATCAGGTAGAGGGTATCTTCGCCTACAAAGAGTTCAACAGGCGGTTGTGATGAAGGAGTAATAACGCAAATATCCGAAAGGGTTTCGGTATCTATAATGCGAAGCAATCCGTCTGACAGACAGAATATGTGTTTGCCGTCTGATTTTACGATATCCGAATCGCCGTTTGAAAAAACACCGTAATCGGTTATACCGTTTGAAAATTCTTTTGTCCCTGCCGATTCAATAGCGAGTGCCGAATATATAGTATAAAGTTCTGAATAGCTGCTCATTTGTGCGGGAGGCTTAATGTCTTCATAGGTGATAACTTCACCGAGTGACGGTTTTTCCGGCGTATTATTGCCGTAAACCAACAAGCCGGCAACGAGTACTGTACAAGCGGCAACAGCAGCGGTGATTTTGAATATCACGTTTCTCTTTGTAACAGGGCTCGTGCTCATTGTGATGTCGGGTTTATTTTCGGAAACGTCTTTTTGCGTTTTGTGTGCAGATTTCTTATTTGTAGATATTTTCTGCGTAGATTTCAGCATATTCGCAATATTTTCGGGGCTCAAACTGTCGGGAACAGGTATATTATCGACAGCAAAGATAATTTTCTCATCAAACGTCATGCGTTTTTCCTCCTTTCAACATAGATGTTAGAGGTTGGATATTAGAGGTTAGAATAGAGGTTAGATGTTAGATACAGCATTTATGAGATTTTAGCTGTTATCTAAACGTTCATAATCTAACTTCTCACTTCTGACATCTTACCTCTATGTTAGTATCCGGCGCAGTTTTTCTTTGGCTCTCGCGGCGTTTGAACGCACGGTATTTGCAGAAATACGTAGCATCTTTGCGATTTCTTCGGATTTAAATCCTGAAACCGCTGACAACGAGAGTATATTTCGTTCTTGTGGATTAAGCTGCGTAAATGCTTCTTTGACTTCCGCCGTGTCAAATGAGAACCCGCGTGACAACTCGTCAGCCGTTTCGGAGGCGGTATCATATGCGTCAATTTCCGTTTCATTCTGTCGGTTCCGAACGTATTCCCTCTGTTTCTTCTTTATTTTTGAAAAGAGGATGGTCACAAACCAAGGTTTGAAGCTTTCGGGGTTACGCAAACCCCCGAGGCTTTGAAACGCTTCAACGACTGCGTCACTAACCGCGTCTGATGCGTCAGCCTCACTGTTAAGGTTTAAGAAGGCAATGCGATATAGGTCTTTATAAATCTCGCCGTAGAGGACTGCGAACGCATCGGCATCCCCGTCACGGGCTTTTTTTACATTCGCGACCATCGCGCCGTTGTCAGCAGGGTTCAGGTTTCTCACCTCGGTGTCCGTTTATTTTTCTTTCGGTACAC
>JAISHV010000064.1 GCA_031262495.1 Ruminococcus sp. | reverse complement strand
GTCACGTTTGCATGACTTTGTCAGAGGACAGGGGGAGAGGGGGCGGCTATCTGAGGCGGTATTACCCCGCCGCCCCCTCTCCCCCTATCCTCCGACACCTCCAACCCCCACACCCCCTGTGCAACTTCTCACCTGTCTGCTTAGTCTTACTCATCCGTTTAGTATATTCACTTTAAGCATCTTCTTAGCTCTTCCGCGCTTCCGGCTCTTGGATTTCAGCTGAAATCTTCAAATTCAAATTCTGTCCTCTGTAGTTGCGTAGCAACTACGCTTCTCAGCCTCTGTCTTCTGTTATGATTTCTGTCTTATTTCTGCCCTCTTAATTTTCCCGCCCAAAGTTTTGGGCAATTCCTTCACATATTCTACGATACGCGGGTATTTATAGGGGGCTGTTACGTGTTTAACGTGGTTTTGGATTTCTTTTGTGAGTTCGTCAGAGGGTTCAAAACCCGCCGCAAGAACGATAGTCGCTTTTACAACCTGACCTCTTACAGGGTCGGGGGCGGCTGTTACTGCACATTCTACACAGGCTTTGTGCTCAAGGATTGCCGATTCAACTTCAAAAGGTCCTATACGGTAGCCCGAACACTTGATTACATCGTCATTGCGCCCTACAAACCAGTAGTAACCCTCCGGGTCGCGCCATGCTACGTCGCCTGTGTCGTATCTGTCGCCGCCTAAAATCTCTTTTGTCATTTCGGGGTTTTTATAATAACCTGTGAATAAACCCGTCGGGAATTTTTCATCTATATCGCAAATGCAGATTGTACCCTCTTCGCCGTCGTCACAAACAGCACCCTCAGGGCTTATGAGCCTTATATTATAGAGCGGGGAGGGTTTTCCTGTTGAGCCGGGGCGCGGGTCTATCCACATGAAATTTGCTATTAAAACAGGACCTTCCGATTGCCCGAAACCCTCGCGCATTTTAAGCCCTGTGAGTTTTTCCCACTTTTTGAAGACCTCCGGGTTGAGCGGTTCACCTGCTATGCAGAAGTTTTTTACGCTCGATAAGTCGTATTTCGACACGTCCTCTTGAAGCATAAATCTAAACATCGTCGGCGGTGCGCAGAATGTAGTCAGTTTATAATCCTGAATCTTCTGTAAGAGTTTTGCGGGCACAAATTTATCCATATCGTAGCCGAAAATCGTTGCGCCGCAAATCCATTGCCCGTAGATTTTACCCCAGCCGAATTTCGCCCAGCCCGAGTCTGATACGCTCATGTGGAGTTTGTTTTCCTGTACTTGCTGCCAATATTTCGCTGTAATTATATGCCCGAGAGGGTGTGCGAAATTATGCTGAACCATTTTAGGCATACCTGTTGTGCCCGACGTAAAATATATGAGCATTATGTCATTCCAATATACCGCCTGATCGCCTGTGGGGCGTTCAAATGTTTCGGGGAATTTTGCAATACTTTCGTGAAAATCCAAAAATCCCTCATGTGTACGTGCAACGTCACCGACAGTCGGCACTACAATACGGCTGTGCAAAGTCTCAACTTGCGGGAAAGCACCGTTTATCTGTTCAATTACAAAATCATCGTCAACGCAAATTATCGCGGTAACACCCGCTGAATTCCCTCTGTAGGCTATATCTTTTGAAGTGAGCTGCAAAGAACCCGGAATAAGGGATGCTCCTAATTTGTGTAAAGCCGCGGCACAAACCCAATATTCATAGCGGCGGCGCAGAATAAGCAGAACGACATCGCCTTTCCCGATACCGAGTGAGCGGAAGAAATTCGCCGCTTGATTACTCATTTTAGAAATATCTGTGAAAGTAAATGTACGCTCTTCGCCGTGGTCATTACACCAAACAAGGGCTTTTTTTTCAGGCTCAAGTCTTGCCCATTCATCAACTATATCAAAGCCGAAGTTGAAGTTTTCGGGAACATTTATCGTAAAATTTTCTTTAAAATCTTCATAACTGTCAAAATCAATTCTGGGTAAATAGCGGTCTAATAACATCTTTAATCTCTCCTGTATCTTTGAACATTTTCGCACATCAATTTTCGTTACGTTCACTTATAATCGTAACAAACCGTGCTTTATCATTCCCCGCGCATTTTTGCCCGTGGGGTAAACTCGAATTAAAATAAATACTGTCGCCCTCTTCAAGTATAATGGTTTTATCGTTTATCGTGACAGCAACAGTACCCTTTAAAACAAGGTTGAATTCCTCGCCCGGGTGTGTCACAAGGCTTGCCGGCTTATCGGAAGGGTCAAGTGTCACAAGCAGGGGCTGCATGATTTTATGCTTCATTTTAAAGGCTAAATCTTTATAGCGATAGCCTGTGAAGCGGCTTACGGCGCGCCCGTGACCGCGTCTTATCACTTGATAGCTGTCAAGGCGCGATTCTTCGCCTGTCACAAGTTCATTAAAATCTACTTTAAATTTGTTCGCAATCTCATAAATAACGCTTATCGGGAAATTCCCGTCAGTCTCATATTCAGAGTAGGTGACTCGGTCTACTCGGAGTTCATCCGCCAATTCATCGGCGGTATATCCGCAGACATCACGCAGTTCTCTTATTCTTGCGGCGATTTCGGTTAATTCATTCGGCATTGTGTTTTCCTTCTTTCCTAATTCTTTGCCTGTTTTGTTATTGATAATTTTTATAACAGAGGTTAAAACCTCTTCAAAGCTTAAATTTGATGTATCAATGAGTATAGCATCATGAGCCTGTTTAGCCGGGGCAATTTCACGATTCTCGTCGTCAAAATCACGCTTTTCGATATCCGCTTTGACTCGCTCAAAGTCAACATTCATGCCCTTTTCTTTGAGTTCTGCACATCGCCTTTTAGCGCGTTCATCTGAGGTCGCCGTAAGAAATATCTTAACGTCTGAATTCGGTAAAACCACAGTCCCGATATCGCGCCCGTCCATAATTACATCTTCTTTGAGGGCGATTTCACGCTGTAAACCTAACAGGAAATTTCTGATTTGCGGCAAAGCGGCGACTTTTGAAGCCATCATTGTGACTTCGGGCGTTCTGATATTATCGGTAATATCAACGCCGTTAACGCTCATACGCTGTTCACCATTAACATATGAAACGGCGACTTTTAGCCCTTTTAAGAATTTCTCGATATTGCGGAATTCGACTCGTTCTTTTAAAAGTTCATACGCGACCGAGCGATATATTGCTCCTGTATCAAGATAACTTATATTAAGGCGGCGCGCAACTTCTTTACAGACGGAGCTTTTCCCCGCGCCCGACGGTCCGTCTACTGCAATGTTTAACATTTTTTATTATCCTTACTATTATTCAAAATCCTGTGCGGCAGAGTAAGCCGTCGAGAATGCAATCTGCAAATTAAACCCGCCGGTGTAAGCGTCAACATCAATAATTTCGCCGGCGAAATAGAGGTTTTTATATTGTTTGCTTTCCATGGTCTTGGCGTTAATTTCTTTAACATCAACCCCGCCGCGTGTAATTATTGCTTCATCAATGGGGCGGAAATTAATCGGTGTAAGCGGGAATTGTTTAAACAGCGAAATCAGATTTTTTCGTTCTTCTTTGGTGATACTGTTTACCTGTTTGTCGGGTGAAATCCCCGAAAGCGCAACCATTACCGGGCGCATTGAAGCGGGTAAGAGTTTATCTAAAGCATTTTGAAAAATCCTGTTCGGATTATCGCCGAAATCGCGTAAAATCCGATTGTCCAAAGTCTTTTCATCAAGCGCAGGTTTTAGGTCAATGAAGATTTTAAGCCCCGAGAAATTCACAATATGCGCCGAAGCCGACAACACAAGCGGTCCCGAAATACCGAAATCGGTAAAAAGCATTTCGCCCTGTTCGGAGTAAAGTTTTTTGCCGTTTTGAATTACATCAAGACGAACGTTTTTAAGCGATAACCCCATCATTTCACGGCAATATTTTTCATTGCAAATAATAGGTACAAGAGAAGGGGAGAGCTTTGTAACACCGATACCTAAGTTTTTTATGAGTTCATATCCCGTCCCGTCAGAACCTGTTTTCGGGTAAGACTTGCCGCCTGTGGCGATAATTATTTTATCGCCGAAAATTTTATCTGCGCCGTCTGTAACACCTACGGCGGTTTTTTCATCAGTTAAAATTTTTGTAACATCAAAACGTTTTATGATTACCCCGAGTCGCCGACATTCGGTGATTAAAGCCTCTGAAATATCCTTAGCTCTGTCTGATTCGGGGAAAACCCTGTTGCCGCGTTCTGTTTTAAGTTTAATACCTAAGGTTTCAAAGAAATCCATCGTTTTTACGCAGTCAAATTTTGCGTAAGCAGAATATAAAAATTTCGCGTTGTGGGTTATGTTTTCAAAAAATTCATCGCGGGTGCAGTTGTTTGTGAGGTTACAGCGTCCTTTGCCGGTGATATTCAGTTTCCGCGCCGGTTCGGGATTTCTTTCGCAAATTGTAACTTCATTGCCGTTTCGCGCACTGATTACTGCCGCGAAAAGTCCTGCCGCACCGCCGCCGATTATTATTACTTTCTTCATTTATTTCGATTTATTTAGATTCAAAGACCTGATATTTTTCATAGATTTTTTCCATTCGATTAAAATTATCCGAAACATAATCTTGTTTGCGCATACCGACAGCGGCGATTAGGGCGTTGAGTACGCTCATAGGGGCAATCAGGGAGTCGGCGAAAGTCGTCAGCGTGTTTTTTGCGATTAAAAGATTATCGGCATATTCACAAAGCGGCGAGGATTTTGAATCGGTGAGTGCTACGACTTTTGCGCCGTTGTCTTTTGCATAACGCAGAGCATTTACCGTAAGCCGACTGTAGCGCGGGAATGACATACCGATCATTAAGTCGTCAGAGCCGATATTGAGGATTTGCTCAAACATTTCACTGGTTGAAGTGGTGTGAATGAGTTTTACATTTTCAAACATCATATTGAAATAGAATGCCGCATAACGCGCTAAAACCGCCGCACTTCGCGCACCTATAACGTAGATGGTTTTTGAGGCGCATAGATTATCGACGACAGCGGAAAAATCATCCCGCGAGAGGGTTTCAAGGGTTTTTCGGAGCTTTTCGATATCCATGTTGATTATTTTTTCAAGGACATCACTGCTGCCGATACGGTCGTTCATAACGTTCATACGCTGAACGCTGGTGAGCTTGCTGCCGATATATTCGCGCAGAGCCGTGAGCAGTTCAGGGTATCCGTCAAAGCCCAAAATCATAGCGTAACGCACAACGGTTGATTCAGAAACACCTGTGATTTCGCCGAGTTTGGCGGCGGTCATAAATGCGGCTTTATCGGTATTTTCGATAATATAATTTGAGATTTTCTTATGTCCTTTTGACATTTCGGGGATTTTTTCCGAAATATGTTCAATCAGATTGTTTGACATGAGGTTTGCCCTTTCGTTCCTGTTGTTTTTTTAAAATCAATGCGCGCCGTTCAGCCGTCAATGCGGGATTCGGGGAATAAAGAGAGCCGTCAAAGTCCAAAACATCGCCCTCAGAAATCTCCCCCGAAAACAAAGTTTTCGGTATTTGAATCTGTGAAATTTCATCGCCGTCAGACCGTTCAACAACAACAAATTCATCATAAATACGTTCAATAATTAACATCTATATCTAACATCTAACCTCTTACATCTAACATCTACGTTGGTAAGTAAATTTTTTCCCCGTCGGAATTTAAAACGATATCGCCTGAAATATCCGTTCTGAAAATCTTGCCGGTTACTTCGCTGAGGCGGCGCAAAGCTGAGTCTGTGGGGTGACCGTAACTGTTCCCTGCGCCGACTTCTATAACGCAGACTTGGGGTTTTACGGCTTCTAAGAATTCGGCGGTTGAGGAATTTGCACTGCCGTGGTGTCCGATTTTGAGGACTTCTGCTGAAATATCAAGACCCGAGGCTAACATACTCTTTTCGGCGGGTGCTTCGGCATCGCCTGTGAAGAGCCAATTTGTCTTGCCGAAATCCATTTTCAGTACGACAGAATAATCATTTAAATCAGAGAATTGAGAGTCTTTTTGCGGTGAAACAACGGTGAATTCCGCTTTCCCGACAGAAAACGTGAATCCTGCGGACACTTCATTCATGGGAACATCGGCAGTTTCGGCGGCAGTGAGGACATTCTCCCACGTTTTAGTTGTCGGTACCATTGATTCGGGTAAAACGGGGTAAAAAATCTCGCCGACTGTGAAATTTTCTATTACAACAGGCAAACCGCCTACATGGTCGGAATGAGGGTGTGTGGCTACAATGTATTTGAGTTCAGTAATGCCGAGAGCTTTAATATAGTCTGTCACCGTCTGCCCGTAATCTGATTCGCCCGCGTCAATGAGTACAGCGTCAGTGCCGTTTATAATGAGTTCGGAATCCCCTTGACCTACGTTTATAAAATGCACTTTCGCATATGTATCATCAATTTCTCCGTCATTTTTTGATACAGGCGGCGGTGTTTCTGCCGAAACAGGGGTGTTGTCCGTGTTTTCGTTTGAAATTTTTTCTAAAAACCCCGCGTAAACACAGCCGGTAATAATTATAATGAGCAGAACCCATATAGGACCGCTTATAATGCGCCGCCGTTTGGTTATCGGTTTTTCGGGCGGTTTTGAAGCTCTCTGCGGTTGTTTGTTCGGTGTTTTTCTTGCTGCCATTGTTTACCTCGTTTTTGGGCGTTCTCTGCTTTGCGTTGATTGCGTATTTTAATGAATTCTGCATCGGGTTTAACTAAACATTCGGGGGTATTCCCGATAAGGTCGGTGCGGCGGAGTTTGATTAATGCTTTAATAACTAAGGCTTGATTTTGCGGTTTGAAATATTGAAGCATTGCCCTCTGCATAGCCTTTTCTTCGGCGGATTTTGGTATATAAACGGGTTCATTTGTATAGGGGTCAAGCCCTGTGTAAAACATTGTAGTAGATATTGTACCCGGTGTGGGGTAAAAATCCTGTACCTGTTCGGGGCGCAAACCCCGTTTTTTCAAGAAAAGCGCAAGTTCCAAAGCATCCGCAAGCGTACTCCCGGGGTGAGATGACATCAGATAGGGGACAAGGTATTGCTCTTTGTGAGCCGCACCGGTGAGGCGGAAGAATTTCTCCGAGAATTTAATATAACTCTCGATATGGGGCTTCCCCATTTTATCTAAAACCGCCGCAGAACAATGTTCAGGCGCGACTTTGAGTTGCCCGCTGACGTGAAATTTAACGAGTTCACGGAAAAAATCGTCGTTTTTGTCTTCAAGCAAGTAGTCATAGCGAATACCGCTTCTGATAAAGACTTTCTTTATACCGGGGATTTCCCTTAGTTTACGCAGAATATGAAGATATTCTGTATGGTCGGCGATTAGAGCCTCACAAGGGTGAGGTGCTAAACATTTTTTGCCTTTGCAGAGACCGGCTTTTAACTGTTTTTCACAAGACGGCTGTCTGAAATTCGCCGTAGGTCCGCCTACGTCATGGATATACCCTTTGAAGTTTTTATTCTCTGTCAGGAGTTTGGCTTCGTTTAAAATACTCTCTTCCGAGCGCGCGGTAATTTTTCGCCCCTGATGAAGCGTAATCGAGCAGAAATTACAATTCCCGAAACAGCCGCGATTGTGCGTTATCGAAAATTCAACCTCTTTTATAGCATCAACGCCGCCGTCTTTTTCATAAACAGGGTGATATGTACGCTCAAAAGGCAATGCATAAATTCTGTCAAGTTCATCAGAGGTCAGCGACAGCGCGGGCGGATTTTGCACAAGCATTTTGTCATTGTGCCGCTGAATAATCCCTTTGCCGTAAATTTCATCCTGATAATCATATTGTATTTTAACGGCTTTGGCATACATTTTTTTATCATCTGTTACAGCCGTGAATGAGGGACATTCCGCACAGCCGTAAGGGGTGTTTTGAGGTGTTGTCAAAAACGCCGTGCCGCGAATGTCGGTTAGATTTTTTATGTTTTCGCCTTTTGATAGGCGGGTGACAATTTCAGCCGTCTGATGTTCGCCCATGCCGTAAACGAGTAAGTCGGCTTTGGAGTCAATTAAAATTGACGGACGAACCTTATCATCCCAGTAGTCATAATGCGCAAACCGCCGGAGTGAAGCCTCAAGCCCGCCTAAAATTACAGGCGTATCGGGGTAAACAGTTTTACAGTAATTTGAATAAACGATAACGGCGCGGTCGGGTCTGCTTCCCGCTTTGCCGCCCGCCGTGTAAGCATCATCGGAACGTTTTTTCAAAGCGGCTGTATAATGCGCAACCATCGAGTCGATATTGCCCGACGTAACCATAAATGCATATTTCGGCTGTCCGAGAGCGGCTATATCAGCTGAGTTTGCCGGCTGTGAAATTACGCCGACGCTAAACCCTAAGCTTTCGATAAGACGTGAAATTATCGCGTTCCCGAAAGCAGGGTGGTCAACGTATGCATCGCCTGTTATGCAGATAAAATCAAGCTTTTTTATGTTGCGGTTTGTTAAATCTTCTATAGATATCGGTAAAAACATTTTTCTATAAATTTCAGTTATTTTTTAAGTTCCACAATCGTAACGCCCTCTTCGCCCTCGCCGTAAAGCCCGCTGCGGCAGCTTTTTACAGATGGGTGTGAGCGCAGAAACTGCTGAATACCGCGCCGCAGTGTGCCTGTACCTTTGCCGTGGATTATTGTAACGGTGTTGAGACCGTTTAAGACGGCTTCATCAATGAAAGCGTCCACTTCGTGAATACCCTCATCAACCGCAAGCCCGTGAATATCTATATCGGTTCTGACATTGCGTGAGAGTTCAAGATTTATCGCCTTTTTCGTACGGCGATCGGGTTCTTTTTGTTTGGGCAAATCCTTTTCTTCGGCGAGCCGCAGGAGTGACAACGGCATCTTCATCTTCATAACGCCCGCCTGAATCATCACAGTATCGGCGTTCTTGTCAGGCTCATTTATTACAACACCAATTCGCCCTGTGTCGGTGAGAATCACATTATCGCCCTTTTTCAAATCCCGGGGCGGACGGTAAGTTTCCTTCTTTTGTGAAACAGGGTTCGCCGTCTCATACATCTTGTTCATCGACTGTCGGTGGAATGATTTCATGTTTTGTGCTTTATTGTTGAATTCCGCTCGGTCGCGTTCTTTTTTGAGGGACTGGAGTTCCGCCATTAACTGTTCGGATTGAAGCCGCGTTGACTCTACAATCCGCATTGCCTGAATTCGCGCTTTTTCTATTTCGTCATTGCGGCGTTTTTCGAGGTCGGAGAGTTGTTTCTTTAAATCCCCCAGTTTCTCGTCTGCTTCGCGTTTTTCTATGCGGATTTTTTCGTTTAGGGTTTCGGTTTCGCGGCGGGCTTTTTCGAGGTTGCTGACGGCTTCTTCAAAGCGGAGGTTTTCTTCTGAAATGAGTTTTTTTGCTTCATTAATGACTTGGCGCGGAATGCCTAAATTCTCGGAAATATAGAAAGCATTGGATTTACCGGGCGAACCGATAATCAAATTATATGTCGGTTTAAGTGTTTTTAAATCAAACTCACACGAGGCATTTTGAACGCCTTTGCTGTGGGTTGCAAAGATTTTAAGTTCCTGAAAATGCGTGATAACTATCTGTTTAGCACGCAAGGATTTGAGCTTTTCGATTATAGCGACAGCGAGAGCCGCACCCTCAACAGGGTCTGTCCCAGAGCCTAATTCATCAAGCAGGACGAGTGTATTCTTATTCGCTTCTTTTATAATGGACGAAACATTGCTCATGTGCGAGCTGAATGTAGAAAGACTTTCCTCAATAGACTGCCTGTCGCCTATGTCAACTAAAATTTTATCAAAAACCGAAACAGAAGTCCCGTCACCGCAAGGCAGCATCAACCCGCACATAGCCATAGCGCAGAGAAGCCCTGCTGTTTTGAGTAAAACCGTTTTACCGCCCGTATTCGGTCCTGTTACGATTAAAGCATCATAATCAAACCCTAACTGAATATTTACAGGTACAACCTTTTTCGGGTCAATAAGCGGGTGTCGCGCTTTTTTTAAGAGGATTTTCCCGTCTTGTGTTACAGTCGGTATCATACCGCGCATTTTCGCGCCGAGGTTTACTTTCGCAAAATATAAAGCCAATTCGCAGACAGAAACAAAATCCGATTCGATGGTTTCTTTCATATCGGCGCAGTGACCTGAGAGTTCGGCGGCGATACGCTCGATTTCGGCGGCTTCTTCTGCTTCTAAAATACGGATTTCGTTGTTGGCTTCAACAACCGCCGTCGGCTCAATAAAATAGGTGTTCCCTGTTGCACTTGAAGCGTGAACCAGCCCCGAGACTTTGCTTTTGTGTTCGGCTTTTACAGGGAGTACAAACCGTCCGTCACGCATGGTGACGATTGATTCCTGAAGACTTGAGGCAACATCGGGGTTACGGATAAGACGGTCTAAATGAGCGCGGATTTTTACTTCCGCCTGTACGATTTTTCGGCGTATATTCGCAAGCTGTGGTGATGCCGTATCGGCAACTTCGTCATCCGATAAGAATGTATCTTTGATGCGTTCTTCAAGGTATTTATTCGGGCAGAGCGACACTAAAAGATATGAAAAAGAGATTTCGTTTTCTTCTTCGTGTGTGTCGGTATACCAATCTGAAAGCTGTCTTATTTGCCCCAAGAAGTCGGCAAAATCAAGCAGTTCGCGAAATGATAACGTTGTCCCTAAATAAGCGCGGTGTACACTCGGGCGAACATCGCGAAACGCTCTGAACCCCGGGCTTCCGTATTTTACGGCAAGACTGTACGCATCAGAGGTCGAGCGCATCATCTCATTCACTTTTTCAAAGTCGATTATGGGTTCTATAGTTTCGGCGGCGTGTTTTGTAAACTCATCTGCACAAAGGTCGGAGAGCATTTTAAGAATTTTATGTAATTCTAAGGTTTCGTAATATCGGTTCATTTCTTTAAATTATAAACTGTTGTAATATAACAGCGGCTTGAAATTTTTATATAAATTCATATGCAAAAATAAATAGGTTTCACTGATTAAGCTGAGTTCGTTTTGGATTTTCTCTGAAATCTTAAATGCGAAGTATTTTTCATTGTCAGATAAACAGATATGCCTTATTGTATGAAGCAAAGCGGGCGAGAGAATGAAATCCGTGTCAGTCTCGGTGAAATTTTCATCAAAACACTGCTCACACATTAAAATACCCGATTTAGCTAAAAAATACATCTCATTGTTATCGCCGTCATATTTTAAACATTCACGACAGCCGATTAAAGCGGGCATAAACCCGATTAATGAACAGAGCCGCAGTTCAAATACGGATTTACAGAGCGGGAGCGAGCGTTTCCCCGAATCTATGTAGTGAAGTGTTCGCAGCATTAAATGCAAAATTTCGGGGTTTGAAGAACACTTGTCGTCGCAATGCGTTTCAGAGCAAAACAGCAGTATTTCAGCGCAGTAAACCGCAAGCGATAACGCCTTTAAATCCGTACGCAAATACTCAAAGATATGGAGAGGCTTTGAACTGTCTAAGTAGAGTCTGCCGCTTTGGTCGTTTACGCAAAATTCAGCGTAAGCAAACAACTCGGTAGAGGGGTTGTTTTTTGAAGTGGGCTTTTTTGCGCCGCGTGAGAAGATTTCTAAAACGCCGCGCTTTTCTGTAAGGATTTTAAGGAACCGCCCTTTTTCATCTAATTCATTTATCCCGATAACAACCCCGCTGAAATTTATCATAGTTTTTTATATTATTTTGCCTACACCGATCGGGGTTTTTGTGCCCGACTCGGAACAGGTTTTATCTGAAAAATTCTTTACTCCCTTAAATTCGAGATAGTCGGATATCTTACCGGTAGCCTCGAATTGATTCCACTTTTGTTCGCTGAAATTATCAGTCATAAGGTTAACCTCCGGGCGATAAATTATTTTAGGGTTTGCTTATATATAATTTTACCGTTTTACCGAAGATTATAAACGGGAGTTTTTACCTTGCATTACGTTAAAGCGTAAACTTGTTGACGAAAACCTCACGGTTGCGCCAGTCTTCGCGGACTTTTACCCATAGTTTGAGATTAACTTTTATGCGGAAAAAATTTTCAAGTGAAGTCCGCGACATTTCACCGATTTTTTTGAGCATTATGCCTTTCTTGCCGATAATAATGCCCTTGTGAGACTCTTTTTCGCAATAGATTAACGCTTCAACATCCAAGATATCATCGCCCGAAGCGGCGGTGCGTTCGGCGAATTTTTCAATTGCCACAGCCGTACCGTGCGGGATTTCTTCCGAAAGACTGATAAGGATGTTTTCGCGTATCATCTCAGCGGCAAGGCTTTCCTCTGCCTCAACTGTAAATTTATCATCGGGGAAAAAGTGAACAGATGGTTTTGCCGCTTTTTTCAAGGTGTTTTTAAGGATATCCATACCGTCATTGCGGCGGACACTCACTGGGATAACACTGTAAAAATTTTTCCCGGCGGTAAGCAGAGCTATTCTGTCGGCGATTTCGCCTTTGTCTTTGACGGTATCGGTTTTATTCAGAAGCAGAATAGTTTTCGCGGGGTTTAAGGACCTCAGCAGATTGGTTTCAGAATCGGTGGACTTTTTCGATAAATCACAGACGAAAATAATAATATCAACGCCGTTTTCGGCATCTTTTACGGTTTTATTCATCTGTTCGCCGAGTTTGTTCTGCGGTTTCGGCTGAACCCCGGGTGTATCATAAAATACGTATTGTATGGATTCGTTGTCATAGTTTTCAGTGCGTATGCCCGTTATGCGCGTGCGTGTAGTTTGCGGTTTCGGGGTAACAGCGGCGATTTTTTCGCCTGTTAAGGTATTCAGTAGTGAGGATTTACCGGCGTTTGTAAGTCCTGTTATCGTAATAAATAAACTTTTTTCGGTCATGTTGTTTCTCCGTCTCTGACTGTCGGGGCTTTGAGCCTGTGAGCAACGCTTTTTAAAACATCATCCTGAATTGCGAACATCCGTTTTTCATCTTCTAAAGACGTTTCATGGTCGAACCCTAAATGATGAAGCAAGGAGTGGACAGTCAAAAATGCTATTTCACGTTCTAAAGTGTGACCGTAGCTAATTGCCTGATTAATGGCATCATCAAGGCTTATGAGCGTATCTCCTAGCATGAAAGTATTTGTTTCGGGGTCGGCAGTCCATTTGCCGTTTTCGCCGAGGGGGAATGTAAGTACATCGGTAGAGCGGGTTTTTCCGCGATAGGCATTATTGACTTTCCGCATAATAAATTCATCGGTAAGCAGAATATCAAGCGAAAAATCATCGGGATTTTTCCTGCAGTATTTCAGTGTCTCCAGTGCTGAAATGCGAATAATAAAGCGGAGTTCGCCTTTTATGGCAGTTACAGGGTGGATGTTTCTTATTTTTATCATTAATTGTATATCCCTAATTCTGTATTTTAGCTTCTATTATGTGATTCGTAAGCCTTAATAATATCCTGAACAAGTTTATGTCTGACGACATCCTTTTCGGTGAGCTTTTGGATATTTATTCCCGCTATTCCGCGCAAAATGCGCATTGCATCTGTTAAGCCGCATCGTTTTACGTCAGGCAGATCCATTTGCGTAATATCACCTGTAACTACCATTTTTGAGTTATTGCCGAGACGTGTAAGGAACATCTTCATCTGTTCGCGTGTGGTGTTTTGCGCTTCATCTAAGATTATGAATGAATCATCCAAAGTCCGCCCGCGCATAAAGGCAAGCGGAGCTACCTCAATCGTCTGCTTTTCCATGTGTTTTGCGAACGTTTCCGCCCCGAACATATCATATAAAGCATCATACAAAGGTCTTAAGTAAGGGTCAACTTTATTCTGCATATCGCCGGGCAAAAATCCCAACTTTTCACCGGCTTCAACGGCTGGGCGCGTGAGAATTATCCTTGATACATCGTGATTTTTAAACGCTTTCACGGCAGAAGCTACCGCTAAGTATGTTTTTCCTGTGCCGGCAGGACCTATCCCCAGTGTAATTGAAGAAATATTTATCGCTTCGATATAACGTTTTTGTCCGAGGGTCTTAGGGCGTATTATCTTACCGGCGGCGGTAATACAAATGCCTCCGCCTCCGAGTTCTGTTATCTTGTCGGCTTCGCCCTCCATAACCATCGCATAAATATAGCGGAGGGTCTGTTCCCCGATGGTTTCGCCGCCTTTTATCACGGTAATTAAAGCTCTGACGGCTTCTAAAGCATTGCGCACGTTCGTTTCTTCGCCGCTTATGCGTATATCATTGCCCCTTGAGAGAATTACCACATTATACATACGCTGGAGACTGTTTAGGTTCTCATCATATGCCCCGAACAGCGTTATCAAATGTTCTGAATTCTCAACAGGCAGGATTTGTTCTAAAATCATATTTTAATTTACTTTTTTTGGATTTCAAAAATTAGACAGTTTTATTTTTAAGCTTTTTTAGGTTTTACCTTAACTTTAACCGGTTTAACTTTAACAACAGGCGAAACTTTGACGCTCAATTTTTCAGCGTTCATAGCCTTCTCCATCTGGTAATCCTGAAAACTGAACGTCTGTTCACCCGGCGTTTGCGGGCGGTGGTAATATATCCCGTCAGAACGCATCATACGCGCTTTAACATTATCGGAAAACATTAATGAAAAACCGCGTTTTATGCGCTTTTTAATATTTGTGTCCAGTACAGGTGCGGCAACCTCAATACGCCGCAAGGTGTTTCGGGTCATAAAATCGGCTGATGAAATATAAATCTGACAGTCATCGCCCGTGCCGAAAATATATATGCGCGAGTGTTCAAGGAAACGCCCTACAATACTTATTACGCGAATGTTTTCGGTATAACCTGCTACTCCCGCGACTAAACAGCATATCCCGCGCACCGCCATATCAATCTTTACGCCCGCTTTTGAGGCTTCAATCAGTTTATCAATGAGCAATTTATCCGTCAGTGAATTCAGTTTAAGCCCGATAAATCCTGTATTACCCGCTTTTGAAGCGGCAATTTGAGCATCAATTTTATCTATAATACGGCTTTGAAGATTAAGCGGCGAAGCAAGCAGAAACTGTGTCTGCCCGGGCAGCAGCCCTGTCGCAAGGCAATTGAAGATATACGAAGCATCAACGCCTATTTCTTCATTCGCGGTCATAAGCGATAAGTCTGTATACAAAGCAGAGGTCTTTTCGTTGTAATTCCCCGTCCCTATTTGGGTAATATGTTTCACTCCGTCGGCGGTCTTTTTGGTAATCAATAAAAGCTTTGAGTGTACCTTGATTGAATCCGGACCGTACATTACCGTACAACCGGCTTTTTCGAGTGCCTTACTCCAACCGATATTGTTTTCCTCGTCAAACCGCGCCCGCAGTTCAACTAAAACAAAGACATCCTTACCGTTTTCGGCGGCGTTAATGAGGGCTTCTACAACCTTAGACTGGCGCGCAACCCTATACAGCGTAATTTTCAGCGATACAACTTCCGAGTCTTCCGAGGCTTCTTGAAGCAACGATAAAAACGGCTTGATGGATTCATACGGATAAGAAAGCAGTACATCATGCGCTAAAATCTGTTCAATAATGGGCTTTTTCGGTTCAATCATCGCAGATTTTTGCGGTGTATAATGCTCATAGTAAAGGTCTACGTATTTATCTTCAATTTTAGTTTTTATATCATAAATGAACGAGAGGTCAAGAGGCGAATTGAGGTGAAAAATCTGTCCGTTTGAGGTGAGTGTCAGGCGTTTTTTAAGGTAATCTACAGCCGCATCGGAGAGATTGCGGGAGAGTTCCATTCGGATAGGACGAAGAATACGCCGTTCTTTGAGCAGAGTAGCCATAATATCACGGTAGTCAATATCATGGTCGTACATACCCTCTTCAAGATTTATATCCGCATTGCGCGTAACGCGTAACAGGGATTTTGAGAGGATTTTATAATTGCTGAAAATAATGGGCATATAGTGGAGAATAAGCTCCTCCGCTAACATATAGCGCATCTTTTTTTCATAGGGGAGCGACAAAACCCTGTTGAAATTCCCGCTTGCGGCGACTATACCGAGGCACGTTCCGCTTTTTGTTTCAAGCTGACATACGGCATAGATAGCTTTATTCTGTAAAAACGGGAACGGATACCGTTTGTCCGTAACCTGCGGATTGAGAAGCGGCATAATCTCTTTTTTAAAGTATTCGCGTGTAAATTCCTCTTCCTTTTTGGACAAGGCACGGAAATCCACTTGTTCAATGTCATATTTATTTTCAAGTTCCTCGGCGATTGAGAAATAAGCCGCATCGCGCATCAGCCCCAAATCCTGACAGCGTTTATAGATAAGCTCAAGCTGAGTTTCGGCGGAGAAACCGGTCTTGTTATCGGGGGCAGCATCACCGACCAAAACGCAGTCACAAAGCGACCCGACGCGAATCATAAAGAATTCGTCAAGGTTTGACTGAAATATAGCGGCGAAATTAAGCCGTTCGCCCAAAGGTACATTCGGGTCACGGGCCTCGTCTAAAACGCGTTCATTAAATTTGAGCCACGAAAGCTCACGGTTATCATAAAAATTTTTCATATTTTCGCATTATCTAATTTCAATTTATAGGAGTTTTTCAGATAAGTTTCTGCTTAAAAAGTTAATCAAGATTTTTCAATATTTATGTATAGCAAATATCAAAATCTGCTAATTCTTTAAATGTCGATAATAAATCAACTTTAATTATACCTCAAAATTCAGCGTTTGTCAAGTTTTTTTCTATCATCAAATCGGATGCAGAAATATTAATATTTGTATTCTAATATATTAATAAAATGTTAATTTGCGAAATTGCGTGTTTGAACTGAAAAAAACGTGCATTTTGGGTATTTTCTTTTATATTAAAATAGTGTATAATATTCTTGTTTGAAGTGTGTTTTTAAAATTTTTATATTTAGTAATATATTTTGCAAATTTTTTAACTGAAAAAATTTTTATTTCCGACATAAAATTATTACTTAAATCCAGACTAAATACTTAAAGGTAATTTCAACTCAAAAAGTTAAAAAATGTAAAAATATTTTTATAGCTACCATAATTCGACAAATTTTGCAAAAATTTTATGATATAATACGACTATAAGGAACGGAACAGTAGAATTTCGTAAAAAAATACGAAGAGTATGTCCTTATCAAAAATATAGGAGGTCGTAAAAGATGACGACTGATAAAAAAGTATTAGTAACTTCAGGCAGTTTTGACGGCGGTTTAATGTTTTCGGAAGAAGCCCGTAACGCAGGTTTTGAAATGGCACGCTGTGAAGCGGACGGCATTGACGTAATGCGAAAAATATCCGAGGTTCAGCCCGATATCGTTATATGTTCGACAATGCTCACAAGTTTTGATGCTGTTGAGCTTATCACAAGGGTAAACGACAGCAATATGCGCAAGCCCTATTTCTTAGTTACAACAGGGCAGAAAAACGCCGGTGTTGAGCGTCAGATTATGCAGTTTCCGAACGCATATCTTGTGCTTATTCCATTTGATATCAAGGCGTTAATAAGCATTATGACACGCGTTCAGAGTATCTCCGAAAACGAATATACATATCACTATAATGAAGTCCCCCGCGAAGTGGTTATCACAGACGTTATCCACCAAGTAGGCATCCCCGCGCATATCAAGGGGTATCATTATCTGCGGTATGCTATTATATTGAGCCTTGATGATGTAGATATGCTTGACAGTATTACAAAAAAACTCTACCCATCAATCGCAAAACAATTCAACACCACTTCCTCAAGGGTAGAACGCGCTATCCGCCATGCTATTGAAATAGCATGGGACAGAGGCGATATAGATATTCTCAATAACCTGTTCGGCTATACTATTAATATTACAAAAGGCAAACCCACAAACAGTGAATTTATTGCTTTAATCACGGACAACCTCCGCTTACGCTTTAAGTTTATAGGCAATTCTTCAAAAGAATCTGCTTTCGCCCCCCGAATGACCGTAAAACACGACGATTTTGAGAGAACAGAAAGAGCCACTGTCTCCGCATAATAACCATACAAGCAAGCCCCAAAAAAAACCAAATCTCGCCATCCTCATTTCATATACATTTCCGCCGAAAAAGCCGTATAACACTACGGCTTTTTCGGTGCGCGGGCGGGCGACCCGCAGTCAATTCGCGATGAAAGTATTATTGAATATAAAGATGCTCACCGCGTAGAAGATGAAACGATAATAAACAACGCCCGCTCGGTTTTTAGTGAAGACCGGGCGGTCTTATTTTTTTCGTGTATGCCGCTTAAAGTGAATATACAAAATGGGTGAGAAAGACTAAATTAAGCAGCTTGGCAAGCTGCGAAGGGGGAGAGGGGTAGGGGGTGCAGGGGGTGTAGGGGAGAGGGGGCGGCGTCACGCCTGCCCCCTCGAATAGCCGCCCCCTCGCCCCTCATCCCCTGCAAGACATCGAAGACGGACATTCACGACATTCATATTGACATTCAAATGCGACATTCATATGACATTCAAACGTGACATTCACAGACAAACATATTGACGTTCATCCAACATTCAAAAAACATATTACCAATAAAAATAAATAATATAAATACCTACGAAACGAGTAAAAATGCCCTTTGAAAATTTAAGTCTGCCTGAGGAAATCCTACAGGCAGTACGCGAACTCGGTTACACCGAAGCTACAGAAATCCAATCGAAAACAATCCCGCTTCTGCTTGAGGGGAAAGACGTAATAGGACGCTCCCACACAGGCACCGGGAAAACTGCCGCATTCGGGATCCCCGCTATTATGCAGGTGGATGCCGACACCAAAGGTGTACAGGTTTTAATCCTTTGCCCTACGCGTGAGCTTGCTATGCAGGCGGCTGATGAAATCCGCAAATTCGCACGGTTCTTGCCCTTTATTCACCCTGTCGCTATTTTCGGCGGCGCGGATATCGAAAAACAAATTTGGTCGCTAAAACGCGGCGCAAATATTGTTATAGGCACACCCGGGCGTGTTATTGACCACTTAGAACGCGGCACACTCAAACTCTCAAATATCCGCACGGTAGTTCTCGATGAAGCGGATGAAATGCTCAATATGGGTTTTCGCGAGGATATCGAAACTATTCTCCGTGACGCGCCTACAGAACGGCAAACCGTGTTGTTTTCGGCTACAATGCCGCCGCCTATCCTTAATATAACTAAAGAATTCCAAAAAAGTCCCGTTTTAGTCGGTGTTGACCAAAAATCGCGCACGGTTGAATCGGTTACTCAATATTACTACGAAATCCCCACAGGGCGCAAAGATGATGCGCTGATGATGCTTTTGTCGGCGTATGAACCGAAACTGTCGATTGTTTTTTGTAACACGAAACTCAAAGTCAGCGAACTCACCGATTTACTTGTTTCACGCGGATATAAAGCCGCAGGGCTTCACGGCGATATGAAACAGATGAACCGAACATCTGTGCTGAATTCCTTTAAATCAGGCAAAATCGGTATACTTATCGCAACAGATGTCGCCGCTCGCGGCATTGACGTTGACGATGTGGATATGGTCTTTAACTACGATATCCCCCAAGATAACGAATATTATATTCACCGCATAGGCAGAACAGGGCGCGCCGGAAAAACAGGCGAATCGCATACACTCATTGCGGGCAGACGGCAGTTTTTTGAACTCCGTGATATAGCGAAATTTGTCAAAGCCGAAATCATTAAAAAAGCTTTGCCTACAAAAGACGACGTGGCAGCGGCGAAGATAAAGAAACTCTTTGAGAAAATTACATCAGCCTCCGAAAGCGGTAAATATGAAAAATATTACGGTCAAATAGACAGTCTCATCTTAGAAAGCGGATTGCCTGTTCACCGTATAGCGGAAATCCTGATGGGAATGAAACTCTCAAAGGATTTGCGCAATATCCCCGACACCATAGCGAATGTCGATTTCGCGCCGCCCAAACGTTCATCATACCAAAGTTTTAATTCACGAAACGACAGAGGCGGTGACAGAAACGGTGACCGCAACCGAAACGGCAGAGATTTCAGAGGCGGCGACAGTGAACGCGGAGGCAGAGACGGCAGAGGTTCAAATCGTTACGGAGACAGAGACAGCAGAGGTTCAACCCGTTACGGCGACAAAAACAACCGTTCGGGCGGATATCAAGGCGGAGACACCAACAGTAACCGCTATGACCGGCGCAGCCGCGACAATGTCCGCCGAACTAAAGTTGAAATCTCTTTGGGTTCAAATAACCGAATCCAACCCGGTTTTGTCTTAGGCGCATTCACGGAAGCTACAGGGCTTGAGGGTAAGAACTTCGGGAAGATAGAAATCCGTGATAATTATACAACAGTAGAAGTCCCCGAAACAGAGGTAGACCGCGTTATAAAACGTATGACAGGCACAAAAATTGCAGGGCAAAGTTTAACAATACAGAAATCAACATAGAAGTAAGACGTTAGATGTTAGAAATTAGAATTGAGGTTTTTAAGTATGTTCAGTTTTAAGAAATTTTTCAGCGGTGCTGTCGCTTTGGTACTTACTTTATCAATCACTGCTTGCGGCGAAGATACAATTTATGCGGCGAGTTACGGCGATACAGAGATTCCTGCCGGGGTTTACATTAATATGCAGAGCTCGGCTGTGACCGAAGCTACCGATAAAATGAGCGAAGAGGATGTTGCGGCGGGAGTTGATCTTCTCGATGCGACAATTGACGGGCTTCCGGCAGAGACATGGATTGATAACCGTGCTGTCGAACTTATGAAAGAATACGCCGCTGTCGAAGAAAAATTCGCTGAGTTAGGTTTAACATATACCAACAATGCCGACGGCGTAGCTTTGGGTATGCTTGAGCAGATGTGGGCATATTACGCCGATGCACTTACCGAAATGGGTATCAGCAAAGACTCATACCAAAAAGTATTGCTCAATACCGTTAAGCGCGAAGAAATCTTCCGTTATTATTACGGCGAGGGCGGCGAAAAGGCAATACCCGAGGCAGATATTAAAGCGCATCTTCTCGAAGAAAATGCTTTGATAAATTATATACCGATTGAACTCAAAGACGGCGCTGGTAATTTCCTCAAAGACGATGCCGATAAAAAAGCCCGTATGGATATGGCACTGGAATATGTTTCACGCGCAGAGGACGGTGTGGACTTTGATGCGCTGTTAAAAGAATATAACGACTATCAGGCGGATTTAGTTGCAGCGGCAACACCGGCGGCAGAAACAACCACAGAAGAAGAAACTCCCGCAGAAAACCCCGAAGATGAACTCTTGCCGTCAAACGAAACAGTAATAACCCGCGAAGGTGCAACACCGTCAACTACAGTCGCGGAAAAAGTATTTGAAAAACAAGATGCAAGCCCTATGACAGACGGTGCAGAGGAAATTTTTGTTGTAGAAGATGCCGGCGGCGAAATGTATTATGTCGTAAAACTGATGGATTTATTCTCACAGGATGGTTATTACGATGATAATATGTTTAACGTAATGGATGAACTCAAGGGCGAAGAATTCGATGAAACCGTAAAACTCTGGGCGGCTGACCTCAAAGACTTCACAGTAAATGAAAAAGCTGTGAAGAGATATAAAGTTAAAAATTTAATGTAGTATCTTGTAAAACCCAAAAATTTACTTTTTTGAATGTCCGTTTGAATGTCGGATGATTGTCATATGAATGTCAGAATGAATGTCGTGAATGTCCGTCTACGATGTCTTGCAGGGGATGAGGGGCGAGGGGGCGGCTATCTATCGTGGCAGGCAAGACGCCGCCCCCTCTCCCCTACACCCCCTGCACCCCCTACCCCTCTCCCCCGTCGCGGCATGGTGCCTGATTGATTAGTCTTACTCCACCCGGCTGCGAAAATATCTTCAATCTATATGCAATTAAAAATATGAACGCCCGATTTTCAAATAAAATCGAGCGTTTTTAATTATCGTTTTATCTTCTACGCGGTGAGCATCTTTAGCATCAGAAATACTTCCATCGCGAATCGCATCCCGCCTCAGGCGGGTCTAACCTCTAACATCTAACATCTAACTTCTATGTTGGTTTGCCCCTGCAATCCCGCCTATTGCAGAGCAGATGAAGATTATGAGGGTTTTTGAGAAAAATCCTCCGGCTGTGAATGCGCCTCCCATAATAAGTCCGCCGACGAATACTGCGCCGAAAACACACGCGCCTGTTAAAATCCCGAGAAGAAGACCGTGTTCGCGCTTTTTATGCGAAATGGTGAACGCTCCCGAAAAACACCCTGCACAGAGGGCTATACTTGACATTATAGCGGCTGTCCCCTCTGAAACATCTATAGCCGCCGTTATTGCCGAAAAGATTGCCGAACAAATGAAGATTGCACCCAAACACGCCAAAGCCGCCGCTGCGATTGCAGTTAGGTTGGCTCTTTTTTGTTTTATCTCAAACGGAATACGCATAAATTTTCTCCCTTTTTTAAAAATTTTATGAGAAATTTTCTGTATTTATTACGTAAATTATTGACAATTTGATTATTTTATTGTATAATGACAGAATGAAAAGATTATATTTTTTACTGATAACAATAATAATACTAAGCGGTTGCAGTCAAATCTTCCCGGAGGCAACACCTGTTGTCGAGAGGATTGTTATTACAGAAGAAGAAACCGCTGTTTCTGAAATAATAACTACTGCACTCATTACCGAAACTGAAAATATTTCGGAGTCTTTGCCGTATACAGAAGACTATCAAGAAAATCAAGAGAATTTAACAGAAGAAGATACTGCTTTGCCGGGAAATTCAGAAAAACAACTCGGAATGTCCCTGACAGGTTTTTTAAAAACGCTCGCCGAGAGTTTAGAGCCGAATTTATTTATATATCGGCGCGATTATGCAAACGAAATTTTCGGCACAGACGATGCGGGGTTTATTGCAGAGCACTTTACCGATATTAAAAAAATTGAAGCGGCGGCGAAATATATAGATTCATTCGGGTATTATCTTCTTTGTTCAGCTGATGATTTAAAAAAACTCCTGCCGCCCGACACAGAAGACCCGGAGGCACTGACAGAGCAATTTACAGAAAATGAATACATAGGGAATTTAGAGTACGGCAGCAATGAATGGCGCAAACAATTTCAAAAAGAGGGTCAAACATTCGCTTTTGTAGTTTCACCGTTGTTTTTTTACATTCTGACCGAGAATCAAATACTAAATACAGAAAGTGAAGACTGGGCTGCCATAACTCTAACCTCTGATTTCTAACATCTCACATCTATGTTGTATTCTGATTGTAATTACTCTGTTATTGACAAAATGGTTAAAAATATATATAATTAGAGTGATTAAATACTATTTTTATTATAGGAATAGGAGGAAAGTTATGAAAGCTAAAAGATTTTTAAGTATTATACTTGCTCTGATAATGTCGCTTACTGTCGGGATTACGGCTTTTGCGGATGAAGATTTAGATGATATACTGATGGGCGATGACGATATCGGTTCATTCGAGACAGGACCTGAGCTTAGCAGAACATCATATACACTCACAAAGGGGTATCAGATTACGCTTAAAGTTACCCAAAATGTCGGGAGTGTTATTTGGTCGAGTACGTCAAGTGCTGTGGCTTCTGTAAGTCAAAAGGGTGTTGTTGTCGGAAAAAAAGCCGGCAATGCCGATATATACGCGGAGGTTGACGGAAAAGCTTTGCGCTGCCGCATAACTGTTGTCGATACGAAAATTACGCTTAGTAAAAATAATGTCAGCCTTTATGTTGATGAAACATATGATGTTACGGTAACTGTTACAGGTGATAAAACAGGACTTTCACTCACAAACAGCAACCGCACGGTAGCAGTCGGCTCATGGAAAAAACCCGCACGCTGGGACGGCAATAAAATTGTATTCACAGTTACAGCAAGCAAAGCCGGAACGTCAAATATCAAGATTTACCGCAAAGGCTATGAGAATACGTATTTTAAAACTATGTCTGTTACGGTAACACACCCGAACCAAAGTGTGCCGACATCCGACCAAATTGCGGCGTATGACACAAAGGTTGAAGTTAATGCCGGTGAATCCGCACCGCTGCGCGTTTGGACGAGTAATGTAAATTCCACAACTGCCGTTTCGGCAGACACATCAATAGCAGCCGTTTCGCTTTATGACACTTACGGCAGTTATATAACGTTCAAAGTTGACGGAAAAAAAGCCGGTCAAACGTATGTCCGCGTCTATGACAAGACGGATAATGAAAAATATGTGAATATCCCTGTCGTCGTTTCGGGGGCTGACAGCTATTATAATGCGGTGACAACAAGTCCTCAAAAAAAAGCTTCGACTGATAAAGTTTTATCATTTAAACACGGCGTATTAACTTATTATATCCTTGTACCGGATGGATATGATACAGCATTGGTCGCTTCCGAAATCGCAACGGTTACGGGTAAATTTGAATATTATACAATTTACGCCAACAGTCCCACGGCGCAGAAAGCAGATGATGATATTCAGAATGTCATGGTTTTACAAAACGGGCAATATATTGTCAGATATATTATGTCGCCGAAAACAGGAGTTGATAAGGTTCGCTATCAAACAGCTGTAGCGGTTTATACTAAAATTTATGAGTATTATACGGTATATAACGAAAGACCGACTTTCAAAGCGGCAACAGACACATATGCCTCATGGAATGTAACGGATACGTCGGGCACAAATCAAACACGCTATGTTTTATTGCCTTACGGATATGATGAAGCAAGACTGTCGCAAATCCGCAGTGATGATTTAAATTCAACATCGTACTACGGTTATTATACCGTAACAACCACAATGCCCATCGTAGACACCACAAAGGAAACAGTGTTCTCGTGGTATGATTCGACGGCGCAAAAGCTCAAGTATATGGTTGTTCCGAAAACAGGGCTTGATTTTATTAAGCGCAATGATGCTATCTCAAAAGATACCGGTAAAGTGTATTACTTTAATGCATATTCATCGGCTATAACAGTCAAAGACGCTAAAAAAGAATTCGTTTATAATATCAGTATACAATCCGGAAACAGTTTTGTAAGCGCATATATTTTGGTAGACAGAACTGATTCGCAATGGTACAGTAAGCTTTCAAAATCAGTAGCCGGCACAACATATTTCGCCGTACCTCAGGGCACATTCTCATCTAATTATGTTTATGATGAAAATGGGAGAGTTATTTCATAAAGTACAGAATACAGAATGTGAATGTCATTCCAGAAGACAGAGGCGAGAATACAGAATACAGATGAATGTCCGTTTGAATGTCGATATGAATGTCTGTGAATGTCCGTTTGAATGTCTGATGAATGTCAATATGAATGTCGTGAATGTCACGTTTGCATGACTTTGTCAGGGGCAAGAGGGAGAGGGGGCGGCTATTTATCGTGGCAGGCGGGACGCCGCCCCCTCTCCCTCTCACCCCCGACACCCCCCTCTCCCTCTCCCCCTTCGCAGCTTGCCAAGCTGCGCGATTTAGTCTTACTCACCCGTTTTGTATATTCACTTCAAGCAACATACACGAAAAAATATTATGAACGCCCGATTTTCATTGAAAACCGGGCGTTCGTAGTCTGTCTTCTGTCCTCTCGCCTCTGTCCTCTGTTCCGTAGGGGCGGGCGCCCTCGCCCGCCCGCACATTCTAAACGCTGTGCGGTTTACTGATAAACGTGACATTCATAATCTGTCTTCTGTCCTCTCGCCTCTGTCCTCTGTGTAGGGGCGAACTTTGTTCGCCCGTTTCCCTCACATTCGACCGTACAAAATTATATAACAATAACCGCCCGATTTTCATTGAAAATTGGGCGGGTTTTCTTTATTCTTTAACAGGAATTAATATTGTCACTGTTGTTCCTTTACCTTGTTCGCTTTGGAGGGATATACTGCCGCCGTGTAAGGCTATGATTTCATCCGCTACGGCGAGCCCTATGCCTGAACCGCGGCGGGTGTGGTTTGCTTTAAAGAATTTCGTCTTGATTTTCGGTAAATCGGCTTTTGAAATCCCTACACCTGTATCGCTTACGGTGATTTTTATGTGTTCGGAGTCACCCATTCCCGCCGTTATTGTAATAACCCCGCCCGGGTCGGTGTATTTTACGGCATTGTCAATTACGTTTATAAAAACCTGCCTCAAGCGATTTTTATCGCCTATTATAAAGGGCAAAAAGTCGGGCTCGTCATAATGGAGCGTCTTTTGTTCCTGTTTAGCGCGTTCGGAATACATCAAAACTGCATCCCCGAGTTCCGCTAAAATGTCCATTTTTAAGGGCTGTAATGTAAGTTTCCCGCTCTGCATACGCGAAAAATCAAGCAGTTCCTCGACCATCTGCGACAGTCGTGTTGTCTCTTTGTCGATTATACGCATACCTTTTTTTACGGTTTCAGAGTCTTCGGGATAAACTGAAATCGTTTCCGCCCAGCCTTTTATAGCGGTGAGAGGTGTCCTAAGTTCATGTGAAACACTCGAGATGAAGTCGTTTTTTATATTTTCGGTTTCGGCTAAATTTTCAGCCATTTTATTTATTACATCACAGAGCTGACCGAGTTCGTCGTCGGATTTTTTGGTTATTCTGACTGAAAAATCCCCTTTAGCATAACGCGCCGCCATTACGCTGAGTTGTCTGACAGGAACAACAATAGAGCGTACGAAATACATTCCCGAAACGCCTATCAAAAACATTATGACCGCTGAAATCACAATCATAAATATTATCAGAGCATTAATCTGATCATCTATTCTTTCAAGGGAAGACATCATCCGCAGAGCTGTAAACCCCGCCGAGTTTTGCGGCAAAGCGACAGAAACGGCTATAACCTTCTGTCCGTCCGGGAGTTTCCCTGTGTAATACCCATAGCCGCTTCCGCCTTCGGCTAAAGAGGAAAGGGCATCTGTTAAGTCTTTTGCTGTAAGGTCTAAATTCGGGGCAAACCCGCTTGACGTTACTGCAAGCCCGTTTGAGCGCAAAGACATAAGTTCGATTCTGTCAGCTTCTGCCCAGTTTTCAACTGTCGAGCGTACCTCGTTTGAAAAATTACTGCGGACATCCTGATAAGAACGCGACAAAAGCCCCGAAACGGTATTCATTCGGGAGTTTAAATATTGCCGCGCCGAGTTGTAGTAATAACTTCTTATAAGGATTGCCCCTGTAATTAAAATACCGAGCAGAATCACAAAAATTACAAGAAAGTTATTAAAAACCCAGCGCTTGGCGGTTGAATCATTAATGCGAAATTTTTTAAAATCAATCATTGCGGGTGGGCGGGCAACCCGCCGGTAAATTCACGATGGAAGTATTTCATAACATAAAGATGCTCACCGCGTAAAAGTTGCTTATAGTCTGTAGTTGCGTAGCAACTACGTTGCTCACCGCGTAGAAGATACTTATAGTTTATACTTTTATTTCTGCGGCGGAATAGATGCCCATTTATAGCCGTAACCCCAAATAGTGGTAATAAATTTCGGGTTTGAGGGTTCGTCTTCGATTTTCATTCTGATGCGCCTGATGTTTACATCAACGATTTTGTCATCGCCGAAATAGTTGTCGCCCCAGATTTCGTGGAGGATTGAACTGCGGTCTAAGGCTGTGTCTTGGTTGCGGAGGAAGAATTCGAGGATTTCGTATTCAACCTGTGTTAAGTCGATAGGTACATTATTTTTAGTGACGGTACGTGCACGGTTGCTCAATACAAAAGGACCGCTTACTATGCTGCCGGAATCTTCGGCGGATTTTTCGTCGGCGATATTCACACGGCGGTAGAGGGCATCAACGCGGGCGTTTAGCTCTGCCGGTGAGAAAGGTTTTGTCATATAATCGTCTGCACCTTTCATCAAACCGTTGATTTTATCCATTTCCTGAGATTTAGCCGACAGCATAATGATACCGATTGAACTGCTTTTCTTTCTGATATAAGCGCAAACTTCAAAGCCGTTAATCCCGGGCATCATTACATCAAGCAGTGCTATTTGAAAATCGCCGTTCTGTTCGTCGAATACCTTTATGGCATCCTCGCCGCATTTAACGTCAGTTACCTCATAGCCCCAGCGATTGAGGTTTAATACCACAAAATCGCGGATAACATCTTCGTCTTCACAGACTAATACTTTTTTTGACATAATAAATTTACCTCACAAAACAGAATACAGATTACAGAATACAGAATACAGATATTCGCTCCTACGCGGTGAGCATATTAAGAAATATGAAATACTTCCATCAGCGATACGCAGCGTTGCTGCAACAGGCGGGTTACCCGCCTTGCCGCGCCGCCTATAAAACGTAAAAATTGTGACTTATTTCGGTTTGCGTTAAAATCAGGGCATCATCGACTTCGCCGATTTTTACCCAATAGGCGAAATTGTCTTTTTTCGCCGCTTCTATATATCCGTCAGACGTTAAATTCTCCGATACGGGTGTTACGGCAATACGCATAAGTTCATTTTGTTCATCGGGGATAGCCGCATACCTTAAAAATACGGTTTCATTTGTCAGAGGGTCATTTTTTACGGTAACTATTCCGTCCCAGCGTGTTGGAAATAAAAATGCAAATCCGCGTTCCGGGCTGTAGAATGAACCTATCTTTTTGGTGATACTGAAATTGCTGAGGATATTCCAGTTTACACAATATTCCGGCTCAATACTTGCCGACGTATACCCCGGAAACAGCGATAAAGTCGGTATTTCAATAATGCTGTCAAGGTCAATATCAGCAGATAGATACCCGCTCGGGCGCCGTGTTGATGCAATGAGATTAGAGCGTTCAAGGTACATAGGGTTGCGCATGGTTTGTCCGTTGAAATATACTATATCGGTGAACAGTTCGCCTTCTGTCAGACTGTCGATAAAGAGTGCGGGTGTATTTTTTGCGACATTGCCGGAAGCGATATTTACAAATTCTGTCGCATCGGGGTTTAAGGGTACTGAATACTGCTCATAAATCGTACCGCCGCGAATGGAGAGCAAACTTAGGTTAGCATCTGTTTCGACGGTATTTCCCCGAATTATACAGAGTTCATTTTGCGCGTTCTTGTCTAAATCGGCTATAAACATTGAGGCATATTCGGCTGTAAAATCAGCGGAAGTGAGTCTGTCTCCGTAGGAAAAAATCCGTGCTGTTTTTATACCTGACAGGAGTATAAAACCTATTGCTATAACAGGTGCAGCACTGTCGCCGATACTGCTTATTATCAAACGATCGATATCTCGCCCCGGACCGGCATTATCGTAGATGCTTGTCCATTCGCCGGTGCTGCTGCCGTCAAGGATATTCATTCTCACAGAACCGTCTGCAATATTTACATCGGTGAATTCATAAAAAACAATCGCCTCAGGTGAACTGTCTGCATCAATATCCGCTATAGTTACAGCAGAGCGGTATGTGCCTGATTTAGGGTATTTGAGGCGGATATTTTTGCCTACGGTTTTTGTCAGAGCCTCGGCAACGGCACTTTGTTCTTTTGACATCAGCGGCGGAATAAGCATACTGTCAATGCTGACACCGATATTACAGGAACAAAAGGCTATCATTAATAAAACTGTAATGGAAATTCTGAAAAACCGTTTTAACCGCGCTGATTTTTTTATATTCATTTTTTTAAATTTGCGTTTATTGATTTATAGGACAATACAGACGACAGAAGCGAGAGGACAGAAGACAGAACAGAAGACAGAGGCGAGAAGACAGAAGACAGATAATGAACGCCTTGATTTTAGCTGAAATCTAAATTCCCGAAGCGCGGACGAGCTAAGAAGTTGCTTAAAGATAATACCCTAACTGGGTGAGTAAGACCACGCAGAAATCGTGGCAAGTTGCGCAGGGGGAGAGGGGTAGGGGACGTGCATAGCACTAACAAGTTAGTGCGGGGGTGTAGGGGAGAGGGGGCGGCGTCTTGCCTGCCACGATATATAGCCGCCCCCTCTCCCCTCATCCCCTGCAAGACATCGTAGACGGACATTCACGACATTCATATGACATTCATCCGACATACATCCGACATTCAAACGGACATTCACAGACATTCATATGACATTCAAACGCGACATTCATAAAAGTAAATTTTTATATTTTGCACGGTACTATAATGATATTTCTCCTGTAGGCGCGGCTGGCAATCCGCCCGGCTCAGCCGCCTTAATCCTCTTTTTGTGAATTCAGATATTCTACTGCATCGGTTGAAATCTCAATCTCATTCATAACTTGTTCTTCTTCGGGGATAACCTCTGTCCAGCGTGTAGAATGTCCGTCTCTGTATGAGAGTTTTTCCATATCGCGGTATTTATAATGCCCGAACAGCGGCAAAATTACAGCAACTGTGAATAGTATAAATCCGACATCCGAAAACGACGGTATGGCTACGGAAGCCCGTTCTGTGTAGGCTTCTGTGAAGAGTACGACAAAGCGCGGGATTGCCGATACCGCAAGCACTGCGGCTGACACATATCCCCAGAACATTAGTTTTATGCGCGTGTGTTTTTCTGACATATTTGAGAATAGACGAATGAGTTGGAAGAAGAACATTATAAGGCACATATCACCGAATATAATGTATATTTTTTCCGAATAGAGTTGAATTATCCTTGATTGCTGCTGCATTTGGAAGAATATTGAGAAGATTTCAGCCATTTTCCATACAGCAACGGTGATTAAAAAGAAACAGTTTCCGGGGGTGATACCCATCCCGCGAAGGATACTTACGCCTGTCAGAACAAGGGTCAGAGCCGCAATCCCCATTATGACATAGACAACCCAGTTGCCGCCCGAAACGGCGGTGAGTCCGCTTATGAGTTCACCGTCTTCGTTATACTGCGGTGCTAAGTTATAGGCGGCTACAGTTCCCGAAATGCCCATAACGATATCGCCTACGATAGTACCGGCACATATGAGGGTTATAGCCCCTGCGGCACCGCCGTAGTTGTGACTTAGGTCGGCAACATTTTGGTGCATGGGGTTTATCATTATTACGGATTCGGTCTTTTTATCGTTGCTTGAAAACATGAAAAGCGTCACAGCTAAAATGACCGCTCCGCCTAAAAGCCACAAAATCGGATAGTCATTAAAGAAACTGCGTTTTAAATAAATCCCCGTATTAAGGTCTGTCGCCGTAATAAGCTGATGTACGCGCAAAGCTACAGCACCTATTATGTAGATTATGAAGATTATAAATGTATATTTTCGGTCGGGGGCTTTCATAAACATTGCGCCGGGATTTTTACTTTTTTTAGCCATAATTAATTACCATTATTAATTGAATAGAAATTTTTCGGGTGAAAATCATTACTCTCACATAAAGATTTTTCAGATTTGACTGCCTGCCGCCGGTGTGCCGCCTCTGTTATCTATATTGATATATTCGCGAAGCTGAGCTACAGTTTTATAGCCCGGGCGCATAATGCGTTTGCCGGTGAGTTTTTCTTCAATGCGGTGAGCCGCCCAACCGGGCATACGCGAAACGGCAAAGAGCGCGGTGTTGAGTTCAGGCGGGATTTTGAGCATTTGATAAACAAGCCCCGAATACATATCCACATTCGCGCAAAGGGTTTTTGCCGTGTGACCGCTTTTGTCAAAGATTTCGGGAGTAAGGCGTTCTATAGCATCAAGCAGTCTGAAATCATTCTCAATATCAAGCCCCTTAGCAAGTGAAAGCGCGTGTTTTTTCAGTACTACAGCCCGTGGGTCGGATTTAGTGTATACCGCGTGTCCCATGCCGTAGATTTTGCCCGAACCGTCGCCCGCTTGCTTTTTGAATACCTTTTCAAGGTAAGCAGATACATCGGCATCGGTGAAATTTGCGGGCAAGTGCGCTTTAAAATCCTCAAGCTGAGCCATAACCTTAATATTCGCACCGCCGTGCAGAGGACCTTTAAGCGAACCAATAGCTCCCGAATACGCGGAATAAGCGTCTGTGCCTGATGATGTAAGGCAGCGGCAGACAAAGGTTGAGTTATTGCCGCCGCCGTGTTCGGCGTGAAGAATTAAACAAAGGTCAAGCAGCAAGGCTTCCTCCTCGGAATACACCCTATCGGGGCGTAACGTCGAGAGAATAGCCTGTGCAACAGACTCATCGGGGTTTTGAGGGTGCATAAAGAGGCTTTCGTTGTCAAAATACCGCTTCTTTATTTGATAAGCATCAACCATTATTGACGACAAACGCGCAATAATCGCCATAGCGCGATTAAGCTCAAGTTTCAGCGACATATCCTCCGGGTCTGTATCATAAGCGTATAACGCTAAAACTGCACGCGCCATCTTATTCATAATGTTGCGCGAGGGGGCTTTAAATATGATATCCTCCGAGAAACCCGAAGGGAGGGTACGGTTAAATGCTAAAAGACTGCGGAATGTCTCAAGTTCCTCAATAGTCGGCAAATCGCCGAACAATATAAGGAACGCCGTTTCTTCATAGCCGAAACGTTTCTTGTCGGTCGTATTTGCGGTAATATCGGTGATATTTATGCCGCGGTAAAAAAGCTCACCCTCAATGGGCTTCTTTTCGCCCTCGTCCATAACATAGCCGTGAACGTTACAGATATTTGTGAGCCCGACAGTAACACCTGAGCCGTCGGAATTCCGAAGACCGCGTTTTACGCCGTACTTTTCATAAAGCCCGGGAGCAATTTTACTGTGCAATTCAATGTCTTTACATAAAATGTCGATTTTCTCATTCATTTCAGGGTTTTTGATAATGGTATCCAAAGGTTTTCACACTCGATTTTTAAAAAAATTTTATACAAATATAAGTATAACACAAGAACCACAATTTGTCAAGGTTTCGGGAAAAAGTTTTTATACGCGGATAAATTTACGGTGCGAATATACAAACCGGCGGCAGCAATAGTAAAAAACGAACGCACGGTTTCCCATGCGTTCGTTTGTGTTTGTTTGTATGATTGTATATAAATGCGAAACTTTGTTATGTTGTTGCCGGACCGAGGGTTACAGCCCAACCGGCTATGCTTTGTTTAAGTCTTGTAACATCTGCATTAGTTATTCTGCCATCACCATTTGCATCTGCTAATTCTTCGGATATCTCGACTTCCCAACCGGCAATACTTTGTTTGAGTCTTGTGACATCGGCGTTGGTTATTCTGCCGTCTTCATTTACATCGCCGTACATGATTGTCGTGCCTATAGCATCAAATGTAACTGTGAATGTCAATGTATC
>JAISHV010000102.1 GCA_031262495.1 Ruminococcus sp. | reverse complement strand
CAATATAGGTAACAGGGGGTATGTCGTGAAAGAGGTAATTTTATGGCATACACAAGACCACGCGGGGACGGCTATGAAATATGCGTCTCCTGCGGCTACGACAGCCACGGTAAACGCATAAAACACTACCGCTATTGGAGTCCCGAAGAGGGAATGACACAAAAGCAAGCAGAGAAAGAACTCAACCGCCAAGCGGTTCTATTCGAGGAGGAATGCAACAACGGCTTCCAGACAACGACAACAAAATTTGAGACATTCGCCGAAACGTGGATTAACGACTACGCACCGCTTCATCTGAAATCAACGACATTTGAACGCATAGCAAAAGTGAGAAAGAGGGTTTACCCAATCCTCGGTCATCTGCGAATGGACAAGATAACGCCCCGACACATTCAGGCGTTCGTAAACAACCTATCGAAGCAAGGTGCAAACGAACGTACAGGCGAACCTCTTGCACCGAAGACTATCAAGCATAACGTTACATTTATATCGGACGTATTCAGCTATGCTGTCGATATGGGCATACTTCAAAACAATCCTTGTGCGAAGGTCAAATACCCCCGCGGAGAGGCGAAAGAGAAGAACGTCTACACTCCCGAAGAGATGACATCTTTGCTCATAAAGCTTCAAAGCGAACCGCTGAAATACCGCACATTCTTTACCTTAATGGCTTACAGCGGTTTCCGTAGAAGCGAGATGCTCGGTCTTGAATGGAAGGACATAGACTTCGCCACAAGCACTATAACATTACGCAGAACGTCGAATTACACCAAGGAAAAGGGCACTTACACCGACTCAATGAAAACGAAGCGTTCCCGCCGTTCAGTAAAGTTCCCGAAAATCGTTATGGACTTATTATCGGAGTTCAAAGAATCGCAAGACGAGGAAATGCTCACAATCGGTGAGAGTTGGCTTGAAAGCGACCGCTTGTTCGTTCAGTGGAACGGCGAGCCTATGTCAAACAACACGCCCTATACTTGGCTGAAACGCTTTTGTGAACGGAATGACATTCGCTTCTGTGACATTCACAGCTTCCGGCACTTTGCGGCTTCTGCAATGATAACAAGCGGAATTGACTTACTCACCGTATCAAGGACGTTAGGGCATAGTCAACCGTCAACAACATCTAACATCTACGGACACGTTTTTGAGGAATCATCGGCGAGAGCATCAGAGGCAATCACGAGCGTAATAGGCTTGTAAAAAATGACAATATTCAGCTTACAAAAAGATACAGCAACTTCCGAAAAGACAGAAGAAAATCATACGCCGTTATGGTGTGGACGGCATTCGGACGGCATAGAGCGAAATCTTGAAAATAAAAACCCCGCGAAGCCTGTAAAAATCAGCCTTCACGGGATTTCCAAATGCTGCGAGTAATGGGACTTGAACCCATACGTCAAAGACACACGCCCCTCAAACGTGCCTGTCTGCCTATTCCAGCACACTCGCATTTAATATTGAACCGGCTGAACACATAAAGGGGCAAATTTACTGTTGAATTGTTTCAGCTTATATATTATATCACACGTTTTGAATGTTGTCAAGCAATTTCTTAAAAAATTTATTAATTTACAATTTTTTAATATTTTAATGCCTTTTATTTACATTTTTGCGTTGCTCTGTAATGTACGTATAACAGAGATGCACCTACGAATCGTTCATAAAAGATTTACAAAAATTAATTTAATTTAACTTGAAATTCATACCACAAAAGAGTATAATGTTTAGTGTATTGATTTGTATTTAATTCATCACATAAATGTAACCGATTTAATACTGAAAATCTAAAATTTTACGAAAGATTGCGAAAATAATGATTAATGTATATACAGCATCAACGCAAATGATTGATGATGTTCAGGCTGCCGTTTCATCTGTGTGTTCACAATTAGAACAGCAAGGTGAAATAAGTAAAAATGCCATCGGACTAATCTCCTGTCAGTATGAATTTGTAATGTCAGGTGTCGTTTCTGCTCTCCGAAAAGCTCTGCCGTTTCCCATTGCCGGGTGCAGTTCTTCGACTATGGCAATGTCTCCCATCCCGAACGGATTAAAACAAAGCGAAACCGAGGGTGATTTATGCCTTGTGCTGACGGTTCTTGACAGCAATGAATTTACATTTGAAGCTGCTGTAACCGAACCTATTTCACTTGAAAGCGATATGGCGCATACTTGCCGTCCGATTTTTGAAAACAGAGAAAAACCATCACTTATCTGGGCATTTGCTCCTTGTGTGTCAAGAGTAGCAGGTGATTATCTTGTTGAAGCAATAACTGAGCAATCCGGCGGCGCACTCGTTTTCGGCGGGTTTTCAGTTGATGATTCGCCTACTTTTCAGGACAACTGTTTTGTAATTACCCCTGACGGCGACTATCGCGACCGTGTCGGATTTGTATTGTTTTACGGGGATATAAAGCCGGCATTTTATAATGCATCAATCTCCGAAAAACGCCTTTTTGACAGGGATTTTATGGTTACGGAGGCAAACGGGGCTGAGATAATATCCATAAACGACAGGTCATCTACTGAATTCCTTGACCTCATCGGCATTACGCCCGAAATGGCGCGAAGTGCTGTTTTAACTAATCTTGTTCTTGGCATATATGTTGACGATTCATCTTACTATCCGCGTCAGATTATAGGATTCAGTGACAATGATACGATATTGCTCGGCGGTACGGTAGAAGCCGGAACACGTTTCCGTATCGGCGGATATGATAAAGCAGATATGCTTGAAGCAGCAAACGGGGTATTAGAAAAAGTCTTTGAATCAGGGCAGCAAAAATCTTTCGCGTTCATACTCTCCTGTGCATCACGCTCTGTGCTTTTGGGATCGGAAAGTCTTGATGAAATACATATGGTACGTCAGTCACTCGGCAATTTACCTTTTTTAATGGCATACGCCGGAGGAGAAATATGTCCTCTAAAGCGTAGTGACGGTACAGTATTCAGTCATTTTCAAAACGGGGCTTTTATTATATGCGTAATATAACAGAGGACAGAAGCGAGAAGCGTGACGCCAGATTATGAATGGAGCCTTATTATGAATGAAGAATCAAATATTGCTGAAGTAAAAAGACTACAGCGTGAAGTTCGTATATTGAATTCACGTCTTGAACATATCACCCAGCAGTTTCGCAGTAAAGAATTACACGAGAGTGCACAAGCGGCATTTGTAGCAAAACAGGAAGAATATAACAAAGCTTTGCTTGAATCAAGCCCGGCTTTTATCATTTTACTTGACGATGAGGGGCGTTTCAGATTATGTACACGCTCATTTTTAGAAGCGGTCAAGCTTCCGAATTATGACTATATTATAGGCAGACACTATAAAGAAATAATCGGCAGTATTGTCGGCGAAGAAGACATTTTAAAGTTTGATAAATACTTTGATACCGTGATGACTCACGAAAAGACAATTAGATTAAACAAATTTTTTGATTTTTCCGGTGAGGGTAATCCGCATTATTATACGATAGATTGTCATAAAACAAAACCTACACTTTACAGCAAAGCAAGTTTTCTTGCTGTATTTGTTGACAATACAGACCTTGAAACTCAAAAACAGCGCGCCGAAGAAGCAAACCATGCCAAATCGGATTTCCTCGCCGCTATGTCACACGAAATACGCACTCCGCTGAACGCAATCATAGGACTGAGCGAACTCATATTGCGTATGCCTCTTAATAATACACTCGAAAAATATATGAATGACATAAAAAATGCCGGAAATTCGCTTCATTCGATTATTGATGATATTCTTGATTTTTCTAAAATTGAAGCGGGCAAGATGACTATCATTAATGCTCCGTATAATCTTCATATGCTTATTGACAACTTGAATTCTCTTTACGCTCAAGTTTATGCCGGAAAGGATTTATATCTCCAGTTTAATATTTCACCGAATCTCCCGATGTGGACAAACGGTGACGAAGCACGTGTTCGTCAGGCTTTAACCAACCTGCTTTCAAACGCCTGTAAATATACAAAAGAAGGCGGCGCAGTACTTGATGCATCGCTTGATGAAGATACGGGATTTCTTGTTTTCAATGTACGCGATACGGGTTTGGGCATAAAACATGAGGATTTTGATAAACTTTTCTTCCCGTTTGAGCGGTTGGATTTGATGAAAAACCGCACGACACAAGGTACGGGTTTGGGTTTGCCTATCAGTATCAAATTCTGTAAACTCATGGGCGGTTCGCTGACTGTTGAAAGCGAGTACGGGCACGGTTCTTGTTTTACCATGCGTATTCCCTATGTACAAGCCGCGGGTTCAGAAAAAGCGAAACAGGAAAATGAAGATGTATTTTCAGCTCCTGATTGTCGAGTTTTGATAGTTGATGACATTGAAATTAACTTGATGATAGCAGAAGCTATGCTTCAGTTGTTTGATATTACACCTGACCTTGCCAAAGGCGGTTTAGAAGCGTTAAAAAAGGTAACAGAAAAAGACTATGACGTTATATTTATGGACCATATGATGCCTGATATGGATGGTGTTGAAGTAACAGCACGTATACGTGCTATGGGCGGTCGCTTTTTAGAAATACCGATAATCGCGCTTACGGCGAATGTCGCCAATGATGCACAGCATTTTTTCATGGCTAACGGCTTTTCGGGATTCCTGCCGAAACCTCTTGAGCTTTCAAACCTCTGCGGGTGTATGAAAAATGTACTGCAAATGAATTTTACAAAGACCTGATATAATTTTCTCCGAAAAACGGGCGACCGAGGGCGGTCGCCCCTACATTTTTTTTTTCCGTAGGGGCGGGCGCCCCGCCCGCCCGTCATTTCATTTTTTATTATATAGTAGTATGATACAAATAATTAATATAAAAGAGCTTCCGAATAGGTTGCTCTTTTGTGTTTTATTGTAAAACTCATAACTTTTAATTATGCAGCATATAATCAAAATGAATAATATAAAATGAAATTATGCAAAAATACGCCCTAAAAGGGTATTTTGTAAACAAATTTTGAATTTTTTCAAAAACCACTTGCAAAATTAATCGTGTTGTGATATAATGCATAAAGAACAAAAGAGAAATAAACTGCTTGGTTAAATACTTGCATTTTCATTGTGAAGGAAAAAGTCAATGGGTACATATGTTATCACTGTCGCAAGAGGCTTTGGCAGCGGCGGAAAGAATATTGCAATTGCTGCGGGTAAAAAACTCGGTATCCCGGTTTATTATTCACAAATCGCGAAAATGGCGAGTGAGTGGAGCGGTCTTTCGGAAAGTCTCTTTAATAAGACGGACGAAAAACTTCGCGGCGGGTTATTCAGCAAGCTTAAAAGTATGCCGTCAGATGACCATATATGTTCACCTGCCGATTCAAAATTTACGTCAGATGATAATTTATTCAAAATTCAGGCACACGTTATAAAAGAACTTGCGGAAAACGAATCCTGTATTATAATCGGTAAATGCGCAAACCATATTCTTCGGCACAACAAAAACACCGCAAGCGTATATATCGAAGCCCCGCGCCGTCATTGTCTCGCAGTCATTATGGACGAATTCGGGTGCAGTGAAGAAGAAGCGGCTTTGATGATTAAAAAGACAGATAAATACCGTGCGGATTATTATCATTATTATACCAGCGGGAAAGTTTGGACTGACCCTGTAGCATATGACATTACACTAAACAGCGGACGGCTCAGTGACGAGCAGTGTACTGATATGATTATTGATTTAATCAAGAGAAAAAATTTTATATAAAAGTCAGAATACAGAACAAATGTATTTACTTCTACGCGGTGAGCATTGTGACACTCAAAAAGACTTTCATCGCGAAACAACAGGCGGGTTGCCCGCCCGAAATAACAGCCGGGTTGCCCGGCATGGTAATGGAGCCGAGTAATCAAGGAGATTACTCGGCTTTTTTATAAAAAATTTTGAAAGGACTCTTAATTATGAAAAAAGGGTTAATTAAAAAAATTGCGGTTGCCGCAGCGGCATTATGTTTTACGATGACAATATCGTCATGCGGTAAAGCAGCCGGCACAGGTGACGAAGAGTCCGTTACTGTCGGACTTCTCCATTCTCTGACAGGTTCAATGGCTATTTCGGAAAAGGCTGTTTCCGATGCTGAAAAGCTTGCTATTGAAGAAATCAACACCGCAGGCGGCGTGTTGGGAAAACAAATTAAGTTTATTGAAGAAGACGGCGCATCCGATCCTTCAACCTTCGCTACTAAAGCCGAAAAACTCATTGATCAGGACAAAGTTGTAACCGTTTTCGGCTGTTGGACATCGTCGTCGCGTAAAGCCGTAAAACCTGTATTTGAAGACTATAACGCCCTCCTTTGGTATCCTGTTCAGTATGAGGGTATGGAAGCCTCCGAGAACATTGTTTATGCGGGTGCCGCTCCTAATCAGCAGATTGTACCGGCTGTAGAATATCTCATTGAACAAGGGTATAAGAAATTCTTCCTTATGGGTTCTGACTACGTGTTCCCGAGAACGGCGAATATGATTATCGAAGCACAGGTTAAAGCGGCAGGGCTTGAAGTTGTAGGCGTTGAATATGCCGATATGGAACAGACTGATTTCGCGGCTATAATTTCTAAAATCGAAGCGGCTCAGCCTGACGTAATCCTTAATACTCTCAATGGTTCGGGCAACGTTTCGTTCTTTAAACAAATGTCCGAGAAAAACTATACTTCCGAAGACTATATGACAATGTCTTTTTCTATCGCAGAAGAAGAAGTTACGGCAATAGGTCCGGCACTCCTCACAAATCATCTGGTATCGTGGAACTACTACCAAACGACAGATACAGCGAAGAACAAGGATTTCGTTGCGGCTTATAAAGCGAAATTCGGCGAAAACCGCGTTACATCCGACCCCGCAGAAGCTGCATACATAAATGTTTACCTCTGGAAAGCCGCTGTTGAAAAAGCCGGAAGCTTTGATGTTGACAAGGTAATCGAAGCTATCGAGTCGGGTGAAATTTCATTCGATGCCCCCGAGGGTATGGTAACTTTAAACGGCGATAACCACCACTTAGCTAAACCTGTACGTATAGGCGAAATCAGAGCAGACGGGCTTATCTATGAAATCAAATCAACTCCCGCGCCTGTTGAGCCCGACCCCTATCTCACAACATATGACTGGGCAGTTGCAGCAGGGATTCAACCATTAGAGTGATGAAAACTCACATTAATAAACATGACGTACATTAGCAACTGTAGGGGCGGGCGCCTCGCCCGCCCGCATTATCAAAATTCTGCACATCGGTTGACAAACTTCAAACTATGATAATTTTGTTTATATTATAAAGTGACGCATTTTAGAGTGTGCGGGCGGGCGAGGTCGCCCGCCCCTACATAATATAAATATATAAAGGTAAAGGCAAATTTTTTTACACTGCAATGTAAAATAAACGGTAATATTATGGATCAGCTTGTAACAACCCTCTTTAACGGCTTAAGCCTAAGCTCAATTTATCTGCTTGTCGCTCTCGGACTGTCAATAACATTTGGGCAGATGGGCGTTATAAATATGGCGCACGGCGAATTTGTAATGCTCGGAGCCTATACGACATTTTGTACTCAGGAACTCTTTGCAAATTTCTTACCTGAACAGGTCGGGAGTATTTATTATTTCGCCGCGATTGTTTTAGCGTTTTTTGTAACATTCGCCCTCGGCTGTTTACTTGAAAAGCTCCTTATTTCAAAACTCTACGGACGTAAAATCGACAGTCTCCTTGCTACATGGGGCGTGAGTTTAATCTTACAGCAAGCGGTACGTACAATCTTCGGGGCACAAGGCGTAAATGTAAATGCACCTTCGTTTTTAAAAGGCGGCTTAGCAGTCAAAGGCGTGACATTTTCGTATAACCGTATTTTCATTATAATCTTAGTTGCATTCTGTCTTGTTATGGTTTGGCTTCTTGTTAACCGTTCAAGATACGGCTCGCGTATGCGCGCTACAATGCAGAATCGCCCTATGGCACAGTGTATGGGCATAAATACAAAGAAAATCGACTGCATAACATTCGGTATAGGTTCGGGGCTCGCAGGGATTGCCGGCTGCTCGGTAGCACTCCTCGGGTCGGTTGATTCAACCGTCGGGCAAAACTATATCGTTTATTCATTTATGACAGTCGTTTTAGGCGGTGCGGGTAATCTTTTCGGCACTGTAATCGGCGCTGCAATAATAGGTTTTTCAAGTATTTTCGTAGAAAATTATCAATCAGCTTCAATAGCACGCGCTATAGTACTGCTCATTATAATTATATTCCTACAGTTTAAACCCAGCGGACTATTCACAGTCAGAAGCCGCGTACTTGATGAAGGGGTGTAATAATGGATACGTTACTCAAACCGGCTTTACACATTGAAAAAAAATCACGCCGCGGCTATCATATAACTTTTGCAGTAATAGCCGCAATGCTTGCTTTATCGCCGTTTATAATTGAAGGGACATCACTTGTACAGTTTTTGGGCAAGTGTATGTGTTACGCGATAGTCGGCATCGCTCTTGACCTAATTTGGGGTTATACGGGAATGTTATCCCTCGGGCATGGTCTCTGGTTTTGTCTCGGCGGTTACGCTATGGCGATGTTTTTAAAACTTGACGGAACAAACGGGAAAATCACGGACTTTATGCAGACAGGCGGACTTACGGAATTACCATGGTTTTGGAAGCCTTTCGGTTCGTTTCCGCTTACACTGATTTTGGTTATTCTGATTCCGGCTCTGTTTGCGGGGATTGTGGGGTATTTTGTATTCCGAAGCCGCATTAAAGGCGTGTACTTTTCGATTATTACACAGGCTTTAACATGGGCTGTCTACTCCCTCTTTATGGCAAATTCAAAATTCACAGGCGGAAACAACGGTATCACCGATATAGCTTCAATTTTCGGTAAAACCAAAGGTTCGGCAAACCGCACGAATCTCTTAATAATATTTTTTATAACACTCGCTGTACTTGTTTTAGTATATCTGCTTGCAACATTCTTAACAGGACGTAAATTCGGGAAACTCCTTATCGCTATCCGTGACGGCGAAAACCGTACTTATTTTTCAGGTTATTCCGTAAACAGTTATAAGAACTTTATCTACGCCATGTCCGCTGTTTTAGCGGCGATTGCAGGGGCTTTGTTTGTCAATTTCAACGGCTCAATTACGCCGACACAGATGACCATCAGCTATTCAATCACAATGGTTATATGGGTAGCAGTAGGCGGCAGAGGAACAATTATCGGGGCAGTTATCGGAGCATTTTTCATAAATCTCTGCGAATATAATTTCAGCTCCGGCATTTTAGTTGAAGCTTGGCAATTTATCATCGGTGCGATTTTCTGTTTGACAATTCTGCTCTTTAAAGGCGGTATTGTAGGCATAGTACGCGACAATATACCCGAACTCATAAGACGTATAAAAAACCGCAAAAATAAGACGGCAAAGGAGGCGGCGTAAATGTCGTTTGTAGGGATTGAACTGAACCGCCCTATGGAAGTCCGCACCGGAAAGGCTTTGGACATAAAAAGCGTGTCAGTTGAGTTTGACGGATTTAAGGCTCTGACGGATGTTACAGTCGGCGTAAAACGCAATACTATCCACTTTTTTATAGGACCAAACGGCGCGGGAAAAACGACACTCCTTGATATTATCTGTGCTAAAACCAAACCTACTTCGGGTACTGTTCATTTTTACCCCGCTGAAGGATATGAAATTCTGCTGACGGGAATGAAAGAATACGAAATTGTGAACGCGGGTGTCGGACGGAAATTTCAAGTGCCGTCAGTGTTTACGGAAATCTCCGTTTATGAAAATATGGTGCTGTCGCTCTCCGGAAATAAGAGAATTTTCGCATCAATTTTCCGCAAAACATCGGCAGAAGAAAATGATTTAATCGCCGATGTTTTAGATAAAGTCGGCTTAACCGAACACGCAAATAAAAAAGCCGGTTCGCTCTCCCACGGTCAGAAACAATGGCTTGAAATCGGTATGCAGCTGGCAGCACGTCCGAAAATAATAATGCTCGATGAACCCGCCGCCGGTATGGGCAAACCCGAAACATTCAAAACAGGCGAACTCTTACAGCGAATAAAAGACATATGTACAGTTATTGTCGTAGAACACGATATGGAATTCGTAAAACAGGTAGCAGACAATGTTACCGTACTTCACGAAGGCAAAGTCCTCATTGAGGGTAATATTGACGACGTTTTGGCAGATGAAACCGTACAGAAAGTATATTTAGGACGCGGTGGTGACTAAATCATGAGTAATTTACTTGAAATAAAAAACCTTTCCGCCGCCTACGGCGAGTCAAAGGTAATACAAGATTTATCCTTTGAAGTACCGAAAGATAACATAGTATGCCTTATCGGGCGAAACGGCGTAGGGAAAAGCACAACCCTCAAAAGCATAATGGGGCTTGTGAAAACGCCCTCCGGGAAGATAATTTTTGACGATAACGACATTTTAAAACTTCCCTCATACGAACGCGTAAAAATGGGCATCGGATATGTTCCTCAGGGGCGTGATATCTTCCCGCGAATGACAGTTCAGGAAAATCTCGAACTCGGACTCGAAGCCGCTGACGGAAAGTCGCGGAAAATCCCCGAATATATCTATGAATTATTCCCGATTTTGCCGCAGTTTGCAAAACGCAAAGGCGGTGACTTGTCAGGCGGGCAACAACAGCAGCTTGCTATTGCGCGTGCACTTGTTTCAGAGCCGAAACTCCTTGTTTTAGATGAACCTACGGAGGGTATTCAGCCGTCAATTATAAAGGATATCGGCAAAGCTATAAGGCGCGTAAATAAAGAATTCGGCATAACGGTTTTAATAGTTGAGCAATTCCTTGAGTTCGTAATGGGCATTTCAGATTATCTTTATGTTTTAGAAAAAGGCGAGGTAATACTGCAAGGCAACACTGAAAAATTAAGCCGCGAAGACGTTCAAAAAAGAATGACCTAAATTAAATTTAAAAGGGGTAATTTTATGCATTTAACACCGCGCGAAATGGAAAAACTGATGGTGCATACAGCGGGTGAACTCGCGAAAGCACGCAGACAAAGGGGCTTGAAACTCAATTATGTTGAAGCCGAAGCATTTATTGTATCTGAACTTATGGAACTTGCGCGTGACGGAAAAACCGTCCGCGAAGTAATGGAGCTCGGTACAAAAATGCTCACGAAAGCGGATGTAATGGAGGGTGTCGCCGAGATGATACCCGAAGTACAGGTTGAAGCGACATTTGATGACGGAACAAAACTCGTTACAGTACATACACCGATACAATAGAATGAGAAGGAAAGGAGAAATTTAAATGATTCCGGGTGAAATAATAGCGGCGAAAGATGCCGTAACAATAAATGACGGTCTTCCTGTCAAAACACTCACCGTTCGCAACAAAGGCGATCGCCCCATTCAGGTAGGTTCGCATTTTCACTTTTTTGAAGCGAACAAATTTTTGGATTTTAACAGAGCCGGAGCTTACGGTTACAGACTTGATATCCCGTCAGGTACAGCGGTGAGGTTTGAACCGAATGAACAAAAATCCGTGAGCCTTGTGGAAATTGCAGGCAACCGCCGTATAAGAGGTCTTAATAACCTGACAGATGCACAAATAAATAATACTACAATAAATACTTCAATAGAGAAAGCCGTACAAAAAGGTTTTATTGGGGAGGGCGTATGAAACAGATAGAGAGAAATGAATACATTTCGATGTACGGACCGACCGTAGGTGATAAAATTCGTCTCGGAGATACCGATTTATTTATTGAAGTTGAAAAAGATTACACAGTTTACGGCGATGAAATGAAATTCGGCGGCGGAAAAACTATCCGCGACGGTATGGGGCAAAACGCCGATATCACAGGTAAAAACGGTGCATTAGATACACTTATAACTAATGCCGTAATCCTTGACCACTGGGGAATCGTCAAAGCGGATATCGGCATAAAGGACGGAAAAATTGTCGGTATAGGCAAAGCGGGCAACCCCGATGTAATGAACGGCGTTCACCCGAATATGGTTGTCGGAGCGGGAACAGAGGTTATCGCCGGAGAGGGGCAGATTATTACAGCGGGCGGTATTGACACACACGTGCATTTTATCTGCCCTCAGCAGATAGAGACATCACTTTGGTCCGGTATGACTACGATGATAGGCGGCGGAACAGGTCCTGCTGTAGGTTCATTCGCGACAACCTGTACACCGGGCAAATGGAATATCCACCGTATGCTTGAGGCGGCAGAAGAATTCCCGATGAATTTCGCGTTCTTCGGTAAAGCCAATGCCTCGGCTGTTGCACCGCTCGCGGAACAGATTGAAGCAGGTGCGGCGGGACTGAAATTACACGAAGACTGGGGCACAACGCCGTCCGCTATTAATACGGCACTGACGGCGGCAGACCTCTATGATACGCAGATTACCATACATACAGATACGCTCAATGAAGCAGGTTTTTTTGAATCAACCCGTGATGCAATAGCCGGGCGCGCTATCCATACTTACCACACAGAGGGCGCGGGCGGCGGACACGCTCCCGATATAATCAAAGCGGCAGGGCTTTCAAATGTAATGCCGTCCTCAACGTCGCCGACAATGCCTTTTGCGAAAAACACCATTGACGAACATCTTGATATGATTATGGTATGTCACCATCTTGACCCGAATTTACCGGAAGACGTAGCATTTGCGCGTTCGCGTATCCGTTACGGAACGCTTGCGGCGGAGGATATCCTCCACGATATGGGTGCAATCTCCATACTCAATTCCGACTCACAGGCAATGGGACGCCCCGCAGAGGTAATTACCCGTGCTTGGCAATGCGCCGACAAAATGAAAAAACAACGCGGACAGCTCCCCGAGGCAAGCGGTATAGATAACGACAATTTCCGTGCAAAACGTTATGTAGCAAAATATACCATTAACCCCGCCATAGCTCACGGCATTTCATACTGCTTAGGTTCAATCGAAACAGGGAAAATCGCCGATTTAGTCTTATGGGACCCGAAATTCTTCGGCGTAAAACCCGATATGGTTATAAAAGGCGGATTTATAACAGCCGCAAAAATGGGTGACGCAAACGCCTCAATCCCCACACCTCAGCCCGTCCTCATGCGCAATATGTGGGGAGCTTTCGGAAAAGCCCGCACAAATACTTCAATCTGCTTTGTCAGCAATTACGCTTTTGAAGACGGAATAAAAGAGAAACTGGGTTTGGGGAAACAGATTATGCCTGTTAAAAATTGCCGAACTATCGGTAAAAAAGATATGATTAATAACAGCGCATTGCCGAAAATCGAAGTTGACCCCGAAACATATATGGTAAAGATAAACGGCGAACAGGTTGACAGTAAACCATCAGAGACACTCCCATTAACACAGAGATATTATTTGTTCTGATAAAAATTACAAATTTTAAGAAAGGCGTTTGCCTTTCTTTTTTTTAATTAATTTTTTAAACTACAGATTTTTTTTAATAAATGTTCACCGCAGCAGTTGACATTCCCCGAAAAATATGTTATAATACTAATATTCAATAAAAACATTAAAAATGTTTTTATTGCCGCCGCAAAGCGGCGGTGCAGCGACGCTGCAAATATTAGTATTGAACGGTTTCTCTGCCGCCCTACGGGCGGCTCTCGTCAGCAAAGCTGACGAGTATTTAAAAAACGCAAGGCGTTTTTTAAATTGAGAATAGTATAATAAATTTGATATACTTTTTGAAAAAATGAGGAAAACTAATGGGAAATACTGCACTAACTGCTTCGGAAAAGATTTTATCCGCACATTTGGTTGACGGCGAATTTAAAAAGGGTACCGAAATCGGTATTAAGATAGACCAGACGCTCACTCAAGACGCCACGGGAACTATGGCGTATCTTGAGTTTGAGGCAATGGGTGTACCGCGTGTTAAGACTGAAAAGTCTGTTGCTTACATTGACCATAATACGCTTCAAAACGGTTTTGAGAATGCCGACGACCATCGTTTTATCGGTTCTGTTGCTAAAAAACACGGAATCAGTTTTTCACGCCCGGGCAATGGTATCTGTCATCAGGTTCACCTTGAGCGTTTCGGTATTCCGGGAAAAACTCTGCTCGGTTCTGACAGCCACACGCCTACAGGCGGCGGTATCGGTATGATTGCTATAGGTGCGGGCGGACTTGATGTCGCCGTAGCTATGGGCGGCGGTGCTTATTATATTACTTATCCGAAAATCGTTAACATTAAACTGACGGGGAAACTTTCTCCGTGGGTTGCCGCTAAGGATGTAATCCTTGAGGTATTAAAACGCTTGACCGTTAAAGGCGGCGTCGGCAAAATCATTGAATACACAGGCGACGGTGTAAAAACCCTCGGTGTCCCGGAACGTGCAACTATTACAAATATGGGTGCTGAACTGGGCGCAACGACTTCTGTGTTCCCCTCTGATGAAATTACCAAAGATTTTCTGCGCCGTCAGGGCAGAGAAGCCGATTGGGTTGAAATAAAACCCGATGAAAACGCCGTTTATGATGAAACCATAGAAATTGACCTGTCAGCGGTAGCGCCGGCGGCGGCTTGTCCTCATTCGCCCGATAATGTTAAATCTTGCGCCGAAATCGGTAAAATCAAGGTATATCAGGTATGTATCGGTTCTTGTACCAATTCAAGTCTATTAGATATGATGAAAGTCGCACATATCCTCAAAGGTAAGACAGTTCACCCTGATGTGTCTCTCTCTATTGCTCCCGGCTCGAAACAAGTACTTGAAATGCTCGCTAAATCGGGGCTTTTGGCTGTAATGATTGACGCGGGCGCACGAATTTTAGAAAGTGCCTGCGGACCCTGTATAGGCATGGGGCAATCCCCGAACTCAGGCGGTGTTTCACTCCGTACATTCAACCGTAATTTCGAGGGCAGAAGCGGAACAAAAGATGCCAAAGTATATCTTGTTTCGCCCGAGACAGCGGCATTTTCGGCTATCACCGGTGTTTTTTCAGATCCGCGTGAAATAGGCGAAATGCCTGAGTTCAATTTGCCCGAAAACTTTGATATCAACGATAATATGGTTGAACTCCCCGCCGATGCAGATAAAGCCCACGATGTTGAAATCCTGCGCGGACCGAATATCAAGCCTTACCCGAAAACAGAACCGCTCTTAGCGGATATAGAAGCCGAAGTTTCACTCAAAGTCGGCGACAATATTACCACAGACCATATTATGCCTGCGGGTGCGAAGATTTTGCCGCTGCGCTCAAATATTCCCGCTATTTCAAAACATTGTTTTGTAGCCTGTGATGAGAAATTCCCCGAACGCGCCGAAAAATTAGGTATGAGCTTCATCGTAGGCGGTTCAAACTACGGTCAGGGCAGCAGCCGCGAACACGCCGCTTTAGCCCCCCTCTATCTCGGCGTAAAAGCCGTAATTGTAAAAAGCTTTGCGCGTATTCATAAAGCGAACCTCATAAATGCGGGGATTTTGCCGCTCACATTCATAAACCCCGATGACTATGACAGAATAAGCCGCGGCGACAAACTCTCACTCAAAGGTATTCGCAATGATATAACGAGCGGTAAATCTGAATTTATCCTCCAAAATCATACAGACGGCGCGGCAATCCCGGTGACTTGTGAATTTACACCGCGTACACGTGATATTATGCTTGCGGGCGGGTTGCTTGATTACACCCGTGAAGCAATGAAACAATAATGAGAATATCTTGCTGCGGGCTTGATTGTGATGCCTGTGAATACACCGATATATGCAGAGGCTGTAAAATTACCGCTGATGGTATAGAATTACCTGTTGATGAACCGCGTTTTTGGGACAGTACGTCTGCTTCGAGTGCTTGTGAAATCAGGCAGTGCTGTTACAGTAAGAAACTCGAAAACTGCGGCTTCTGCAAAGATTTCCCCTGTACGCCCCTTGCAGAATTCACCTATGAAGACGGAATGTCAGATGAGCGGCTGATGACACTTAAAGAAAACGCCGATAAAGTTACCTCTGACAGAAATAAACAAATCAGACGGTTTATTATAGGGCTTTGTGTAGGTTCAATTTCCGGGATAATTACGGGCGGTATCGCTTCAAATTCACTCGGTTGGTTTGCGGCACTGCTTGGTGCTGACTACAGAATTATTGACGATAAGCCTGTCGGTATGGCTTCTTTTGTTACGGCGGGAATACTGCTCGGTTTTTTAATACCGCTGATACTAAATATTGCGGAGTTTCAAGATAATAATATTGTAAAGGATATAAAAAAATGGCTGATACGAAAATTCAAATGAAAACCTCGCTTGTCGAGATGGACGGCGACGAAATGACCAGAGTAATATGGCAAATGATTAAAGATATTCTCATTTTGCCGTTTGTTGACCTTAAAACCGAATATTACGACTTAGGTCTTGTGCACCGCGAGGAAACCAAAGATAAAGTTACATTCGACTCAGCCGAAGCGACAAAAAAATACGGCGTTGCCGTAAAATGTGCTACAATAACACCGAATGCGGCGCGTATGCCCGAATATAACCTAACCGAGATGTGGAAATCCCCGAACGGCACAATCAGAGCTAAGTTAGACGGAACAGTTTTCAGAACGCCGATAATTGTCAAAGGCATTAACCCCTATATCCCCGCGTGGAAAAAGCCTATTACGGTTGCACGTCATGCCTACGGCGATATCTATAAAAACACCGAAATGAGCGTTAAACGCGGCTCAAAAGCCGAACTTGTCGTTACTGATGAAAACGGCAACGAAACCCGCGAACTGATTCACGATTTTAAGGGCAGTGACGGTATTATTCAGGGCGTTCATAATACCGATAAATCTATTTCAAGCTTTGCGCGTGCGTGTTTTAATTACGCTTTGGATGTAAAAGAGTCGCTGTGGTTTGCGACGAAAGATACTATTTCAAAAAAATATGACCATCACTTCAAAGATATTTTTCAGGAAATATTTGATGCCGAATATAAAGAAAACTTTGACAAAGCGGGGATTGAGTACTTTTATACGCTTATAGATGATGCCGTTTCGCGTGTAGTGCGTTCAGAGGGCGGCTATATCTGGGCTTGTAAGAATTATGACGGCGATGTTATGTCGGATATGGTGGCTACCGCCTACGGGAGTCTCGGCATGATGTCAAGCGTTCTTGTTTCGCCCGACGGTGTGTATGAGTATGAAGCCGCTCACGGCACGGTTCAGCGGCATTATTATAAACACCTAAAAGGCGAGCGTACTTCCACAAATTCAGTAGCAACCATCTGGGCATGGACCGGAGCTTTGCGCAAACGCGGCGAGCTTGATGAAATCCCTGAGCTGATGAATTTCGCCGTCAAACTCGAAAAAGCCGTTATAGACACCCTCGAATCGGGAATAATGACAGGAGACCTCTACAGCCTTTCTGACTTGGCGGATAAAAAATCAGTTGACACTCTGACTTTCCTTGAAGAAATAAAAACTCGAATCGTATAATTTAAATTTAAAGAGATGGGATAAGCTGTGGATTTGTAGGGGCATCTCATCTGTATTCTGTACTCTGTATTCTGTATTCTGTGTAGGGGGTTCAACTATGATTTTGACAATGGCATTTATCGCTGTAGTAATGATAGTTTGCACCCTTATGGGTAAGGTTTCCGGTAAAACAGGCATACCGATGCTGTTGATTTTTATGCTGCTCGGTATGCTGTTTGGCGAAGACGGACCGTTTGGAATAAGATTTGAGGATTTCAGCTTTTCTGAACAAATTTCAACGGTCTGTCTTGTCTTCATTATGTTTTACGGCGGATTCGGCACAAACTGGAAAGAGGGCAAAAAAGTCGCCGTAAAAGCGGGTCTGCTCTCCAGTATCGGTACAATATTGACTGCCGGTTTGACGGGGCTTTTCTGTTATTTTGTTTTGGGGATTACCCTGCTTGAGGGTTTACTTATAGGTTCTGTTATTGCATCAACCGATGCGGCGACAGTCTTTTTTATACTGCGTTCTAAAAAACTCAACCTCAAAAGCGGAACAGCACCGCTCTTAGAGCTTGAGTCAGGCTCAAATGACCCGTGGTCTTATATGCTCACTATAATTGTGCTTGAACTTATGCAAACGAGCGGCGGCGCGGGCATTGAAGCCGCTGCATTTGTCGAACTCATTCTCAAACAGGTTTTGATAGGCGCGGCTTTAGGCGCGGCGATAGCTTATATATCGACTTTAATGTTTAAAAATGTCGAACTGACGGGTATTTCATCCGTGCTGATGGTCGGTATCGCCCTAATCGGCTATGCCGCGCCGTCACTGCTCGGCGGGAACGGCTATTTATCCGTCTACATCATCGGTATTGTATTAGGCAATATCCAAATTGCCGAAAAAAGAACGCTCGTTCACTTCTTTGACGGCGTTACAGGGTTCTTACAGATTGTATTATTCTTCCTGTTGGGATTCCTTGCGACACCGACTGAAATTCCGAGTGTATTAGGTGTCGCTGTCTTAATAATGTTATTCTTGACGTTTGTCGCCCGCCCGATTGCAGTTACAGCGGTACTTGCGCCGTTTAAAACATCTTTGCGGCAGCTTTCGGTAATGTGGTTTGCGGGTTTTCGCGGTGCGGCATCAATTGCATTCGCCATACTCATTCATATAAGTGTTGTGCAGACACAATATGATGTATTTCATCTGACATTTGTCATAGTCCTGCTTTCGATTGCAACACAAGGTGCACTATTGCCGTGGTTTGCAAAAAAAGTCGGCATGATTAGCGAAACAGAAGACGTCATGAAGACGTTCTCCGACTATTCAAATGAAACTGAACTCCAATTTATCGCCACAACAATTTCCGCTTCTCACCCGTGGGTCGGAAAGAAATTCCGCAAACTCGAATTCCCGCCCGATATCCGCGCCGTAATGATTAAACGCGGCATTGAGCGCGTAATCCCCAAAGGCAACACGGAAATCCTTGAAGACGACATCATTATCCTTGTCGGAAACGGCTATATCGGTTCAGGGGATATCGACCTCACTGAAATCATAATCGACAAAGACAACGAAGCCTGCGGCAAACACATCTCTGAATTAGGTATCCCCGCAAATGAACTGATTGTACTCATAAAACGCCAAACCAAAAACGGCGTAACAACAATTGTGCCTACAGGGAAAATCTTTATTCATGAGGGCGATGTGTTGGTGCTTGCGTCAGAGGGTTAAGAAACTAACATAGCTTTACACATTATAAAATGGCGGTAGTTATCCCATTGAAGCTCATATTCTTTGCCGTCGGCGAAAATTGTGTGACCTTCTAAAGCATTGGTGATACTAAAGCTTGACGGCGATAACGCGAGACCTTTCCCCGAGGCTTTCATCACGCTTTCTTTACCTGTCCACAGTTTATAAAATGCGTGTTCTTTATTTCCGGCGTGTTTATAATAACTCATCTCCGTGTCACTGAAAATTTTTTCGGCGACATCGGGGATTTTTCTTGTCGCGTCTTCAATATCAACACCGATTTCTCTGTCGGCGGCGACAATTACAGCTATCCACCCGCTGTGGGATACATTAAAAAACTTCGGTTTAAGGTCTTTCCCGTAGGGCTTTCCGTACGTGTTATAAACGAATTGATCCTCCGCTTTCCGCCCGTAAAGCCGCGCTATTAAAAGCCCCGCCGCTAAACATAAGTTGCGGTCGGGTTCAAAACTGTAACGTGCGGCTTTTTTAAAGCGAGATTCGGGGATTAACGCCAATTCATCAGGAGTGAACCTATAAGTTGAGCGCAGTTCAAAATATACTCTATCCATAATTTTTCATATGACACGCAGAAATCTTTCAGACAAGTCTCTTGTTTGAAAATTTATTTACAATTTAATTATACTATAAATTTTCCCGAAAGTCAATTATATTTCTTCAAAAAAGGGGCATAATCTATGTAAAAGTTTACCCTTATAATGGAATTTCAAAAAGGAAGTACAAAGCATTGGTAGTTTTTTGTGCTAATCTTAAAATGCAATGGAGCTTAATATGAACGAGAAAAAAATCAAACTCACAAACGAAGTCGGCGCGCCTGTCGCCGATAACGAGAATTCACTCACCGTCGGACCTCGCGGACCTGTCGCAATGCAAGACGTATGGCTGATGGAAAAACACGCCCACTTTAACCGTGAAGTTATCCCCGAACGGCGTATGCACGCCAAAGGCTGGGGGGCATACGGAAAATTTACCGTAACACATGACATTACAAAATATACAAAGGCAGCATTGTTTTCAAAAATCGGCAAAGAGACTGAACTCTTTGTCCGCTTTTCAGAGGTTGCGGCTGAACGCGGCGGCGCAGATGCGGAACGCGACATACGCGGTTTCGCCTGTAAATTCTACACAGAAGAGGGCAACTGGGACCTTGTCGGGAACAACACCCCTGTGTTCTTTTTGCGCGATGCACATAATTTTCCCGGGCTTAACCGTGCTGTAAAGCGCGACCCGCAGACACATCTGCGTTCTGCTCAAAATAACTGGGACTTTTGGACTTGTCTGCCCGAATCATTTCATCAGCGTACAATTACGATGTCCGACAGGGGAATACCCGCAAGTTTCAGGCATATGCACGTCTACGGCGAGCATACATTTAGTTTATATAACGCCAAAAACGAGCGCGTCTGGTGTAAATTCCACTTCAACACACAACAGGGGATTGTCAATCTCACCGATGACGAAGCGGCACAGCTAATAGGTAAAGACCGCGAGTCCCACGGGCGTGATTTATATGAAGCCATAAACCGCGGCGAATATCCGAAATGGACAATGTTCATTCAGGTAATGACAGACGAACAAGCCCGCAAGCACTATGAAAACCCCTTTGATGTAACAAAAATCTGGAAGCATAAAGAATTCCCGCTGATTCAAGTCGGCGAACTCGAACTCAACCGCTGGCCTGAAAACTACTACGCCGAAGTTGAACAATCGGCATTCACGCCCGCTCACATTGTACCCGGAATAGGTTTTTCGCCTGATAAATTGCTCCAAGGGAGACTGTTTGCCTATGGTGATGCGGCGCGATATCGCCTCGGCGTAAATCATAATCTTATCCCCGTAAACCAAGCCAAAAATGCAGTAGTAAAAGATTCTCACCGCGATGGCATGATGCGCACAGACGGCAATTACGGTGCAACAACAGCGTACACCCCGAACAGTTACGGCGTATGGATAGATCAGCCTGAATTCTCCGAGCCGCCGCTCAATATCGAGGTCGCAATGTGGAAATATGATTTCAAAGAAGACCCTACAGACAACTGTTTCAGAGCCGGCGGAGACCTCTACCGCCTTATGACCAAAGACGAACAAGCGGCTCTAATCGGAAACACAATGCGCAATATCATGCCGTGTACGGAGAATATTAAATATCGTCATGCCGTTCATTGTTACCTTGCAGACCCCGACTACGGCAAGAATATCGCCGAAGCGTGTCAGCTTGACTACGCGAAAGTAAAAGAACTCGCTAAACTCTCACAGGAAGAACTGATTAAACAAACCCCTCCCGGTAAACCGGCGGTATTAAGCTGAAATTTTTTTCGTATGAGCAAAGCTGTCAGTAATAGAAGCCTTTCAGACAAATTCCTTTTTTAAAAATTTAATCATGAAACGAATAATTTTACTAATTTTCGGCGTAATATTTCTCATTTTAGGCGGCATCGGTATTTTAATACCGATTCTGCCGACGACACCGTTTGTACTCTTGTCGGCAGGGTGTTTTTCGGCAAGCCCGCGAGTATATAAAGTCATTTATCGTATACGCTTTTTCCGTGAATATTTAGATTCATATAAAAAAGGCACACCGATAAGAACACGGGTTCGTGTAATTTCAATCGCCGCATTGTGGCTGACGTTGGGGTTATCCATGTTTTTTTCGCAAAAGCCGATACTCTTTATAATCTTACCCATTGTAGGCGTGGCTGTGACAATTCATCTTTTGACAATCGGGAGGAAGGGGAAACCGATTGAGGAAATTCCCGCAGAGAACAGCATACAGAATTTGTAGGGGCGACCTGTGGTCGCCCGTTACCCCAAAATACGTTTTTACGTTGACGGGCGAACACAGTTCGCCCCTACAAAACGAATAATTCAAATTTTGTCCTCTGTTCTGTATTTGTCTATTTTCGCATAAAATTTCACATCTATAAGACAATCAATTTCAATACCGTCTTCGGTGAAATCTTCTGAGAAGATTTTGCCGTTTTCTCTTATTTGGGCAGTTATTGCCGCTTCTTTGAATGGTATCAGAAATTTTCGGCGAAGTGTTGTTGCAGGGAGATTTTGACTGATACACTCAAGGAGTTTTTCAATCCCGAAACCTTTTTTTGCCGAAATCATTACGGTTTTTGAGTCAAGTCGAATGTCATTTATATCGGAAACTTTGTCGCATTTGTTGAGCACATTGATTTGGGGGATTTCACCGCAGCCGAGTTCTGCCAAAAGAGATTCGGTTACACGCGCCTGTTCATAGCCTTCGGGGGAACTGAGGTCAATGATGTTTATAAGCAAGTCGCACGATGCCGCTTCCTCAAGGGTAGATTTAAACGCCTCTACAAGATGGTGAGGCAGCCGCCGCAGTAAACCAACCGTATCAATGAGTAAGACACTCCGCCCGTCGGGTAATTCAATCGAACGCGCTGTAGTATCCAATGTCGCGAATAATTTGTTTTCAGCCAAAACACCGGCATCAGTCAAGGCATTGAGCAAAGTCGATTTTCCGACGTTAGTATAACCGACAATCGCCGCCGATAAAACAGAGTCTTTCTTTCGGCGGGAACGCGTTGCTTCACGGCGTTTTTTCAGTTCCTCAAGTTCTTCTGTGAGTGTGTGAATACGGCGGCGAATGTGACGGCGGTCGTATTCAAGTTTGGTTTCGCCGGCACCTCTGTTTGAAAGTCCGCCGGCAGAACCGCCGCCGATTCTTGACATTTCAAGCCCTTTGCCCTGTAGGCGCGGCAATGAGTATTTGAGTTGTGCAAGCTCAACCTGAATTCGCCCCTCTGCCGTTCTGGCGTTCGCCGCGAATATGTCGAGAATTAAAGTCGTACGGTCTATGATTTTGCATTTCACAACTTTTTCGATGTTTTTCATCTGAACAGCGGTTAAGTCTGTGTCAAAAATGACAAAATCCGCTTCAAGGCTCTCCGCTTGTTCACCGAGTTCTATAAGCCGCCCCGAACCGATGTAAGTCGCAGAGTCTATGTTTTGCTTTTTTTGAACACACTGACCGATAACCTCTGCTCCGGCGGTTTTCGCAAGCTCTGTAAGCTCTTTAAGTGAGCTTTCGGCATCATATTCACCGGTGTCAGCTAAGACGAGTATAACTTTTTGTGTTTCTTTTTTTATATTTTCAGTCATATAAAACCTCCATTAACACAGAAATCAGATATCAGAGGACAGAGGTCAGAACACTGATGAATGTCACGAAGTGAACGCGAAGCGTTCAAAATCTGACTTCTGACTTCTGATATCTGACTTCTGTTAACCTAAAAATTCCCGCGTAAAACTACGCGGGAATTGCATATCCGAAAAATCTTCGGATTCAGTCAAGAATCCTCGTTACAGACGGCAATGTGCGTATTTTACGTAATTTTAAATAAGTTGTGTTGTTACGCATCTTCTTAACCGCCTTTATAAAATTTTCGCTGACGAGCGAATCACTCTTTACAGTATATCACGTTTTTCAGATTTGTCAAGCATTTTTGAAAAATTAACAATCAGTTCATATTTTTTGTATTACCTATTTTTAGTAAGTAAAATCATAACAGCGGAACAACAGCGATTTGAAAAATTGATAAAACGATAACAACCCAAACTAAGGGAGAACTGAATAAAAGGGGATAGCCGCGTGTTTTACCGAGTTTATTCGGGCGTGGTATATACTCACGGGCGCGCTTTAAATGTGTTACGCCGACGACTATCGCGAGGGTTACAAAAAGCAGCATTAATCCGACTGCGATTAAAGTAAAGATAATATATTCGATGGTTATTGTTTCGACACTTGCCGTAGCGGTAATATCAATACCTAAAAACATCATAATGAGCTGTAAAATAACGGATGTTGTGTTTATGCCGAAATGTGCAATTATACTCGGAATAATGGATTTATATTTGAGGTCAACTATTGCAAAGATTAATCCTAAGGCTGTTGTATAAATAAACTGATGCATATTCCCGTGAAAGAAACCGAACATAACAGCCGAAACAACAATAGCCATACGGCGGTTATATTTCGCAAGACCGAAAAGCAGTACTCCGCGGCATAAAATTTCTTCAATTATCGGCGCACCCAGAGACGCGTAAAACATCATTATTATGGTAGCTCCGGTTGAGTCTTGTGCGACAGGGTTAACGAGTTCAAACCCGTCGCTGACAAAAACACTTAAAACCATAATTATGATAACGCTTATAAAGCTTGCTGCATACCCAACCCCTTGTGAACAAACCCATGTTTTCAGTCCCGTGCTTATACCGAAACCGTCTCTTTTAAAGAAACTGCCAAAATGCAGTTTCAATACTTTCAAACCGACAACGATACATATAATCTCAAGCGAAAGAGTAAGTCCGATATTTATCAGAGCTTCAATCGGCGGGCTGAATTCCGGCAGATCCACTAAAATAAAGCTCAAAGCAAAGACTGTTACATAATAAATAACAAACATCAAAGCGTTTTTATTATAAAGCCGCCTTATTTGTTTGCGTTCTGCTTTGTCGGGATATTCGGAGATTTCGGGGATAGGCTGAGGCATTGGAGTAACATTTTCTTGTTCGTTCATGGCGTTCCTTTTTTTAATTTCAATAAAATTTGTGAAATTTGACTATGTATAATTAACCCTTAGATGTCAATAATTAATATTACATTTCTTCTGTACTTAATGAGATTTACTGATTTTTACATACCGTGTTTCACGGAAAATCTCGAGTTAACGGAACGGAAGAATATTATGCATTTTAATAAAGTTGATATAAGCGGTGTTGATACATCAAAACTCAAGGTTTTAAATGAGGTTGAGAAAACGGCACTCTTAAAGGCATATAAAAACGGCGACAGAACCGCTCGCACCAAGCTTATAAGCGGCAATCTCCGGCTTGTTTTGAGTGTAATACAGAAATTTTTAGGCAGAGGCGAAAATGCGGACGACCTTTTTCAAGTGGGTTGTATCGGTTTAATGAAAGCCATTGACAACTTTAATACCGAACTTGATGTAAGGTTTTCGACATACGCAGTGCCGATGATAGCAGGGGAAGTCAGACGTTATATGCGCGACAATAACCCCATTCGCGTAAGCCGTAGCCTTAGGGACTTAGCATATAAAGCTATGCAGGCAAAAGAAACACTCACCACAGCGAATCAGCATGACCCGTCTATTGAGCAGATAGCAAAGCTTATAGATTGCCCGCAGGCGAATGTGGTTATAGCTCTTGAGAGTGTAACAGACCCTGTTTCGCTCTATGAACCGGTATATTCAGATGCCGGTGATACGCTCTTTGTACTCGACCAAGTGGGGGATAAAACAGATGATAACAACTGGCTGGATGAAATCCTTTTAAAGGAAGCTATAGGCGACCTTAACGAGCGCGAAAAGAATATACTCTATCTAAGGTTCTTCCTCGGTAAAACACAGGTAGAAGTTGCAAACGAAATCGGAATCAGTCAGGCGCAAGTTTCAAGACTTGAGAAGAATACTTTGGACAAAATTAAGGGTAATATCTAACATTACTTCGCCATTGTAGGGGCGGGCGACCTCGCCCGCCCGCACATTCTAATACTAATATGCATTTAAGAAATTGATTGAATTTGCTCTGAAACAACGGGCGAACACAGTTCGCCCCTACAGTCCGTCGGGCAACGACTAAGGAATCTGTAGGGGCGGTCTTTGACCGCCCGTAAACACAGACAATGCAACGTTTAAATGTATCTCAATAGATTTTCATATTACTAAATCCACACACGCGATAATCATTTTCCTTTTGTCGCTGAAAAATTTAGATGAAACTGTTTTACAGTAGTGTCCTGTAGCTTCGGAGACGTAGCGTCCCGAAATGAATGGGTCTTCTATTTGTTCGCGGACTGCATAGAAATAATTCTTAATGGAATGTGACTCACCGGGCAAAGCCGGGTGGCATCCGGGCATTATTTCAACACTCGGCGGGAGTATGCTCCGTGTAATTTGAAAGCCGTTTTCGTCTATCAGGAAGATACACTCAATCTCCGGGTTTTCACCTAAAAATGATTCCATAACTGCCGTATAAGCTGTCTCGGGTATCCCTGCAAGATGGCTTATTAAATTGTAAATTATACGTTTATAGTTCTCAATACGAACACCTTCAGCGGTAGGGTTATTCTTTATATTTATGTTGAGCCGTTTTGCGGCTTCTTCTAATTTTATGCGCACTTCTGTTGAATAAATACGATTAAAACGCTCAGGGCGCGAAAAGAAATACCCTTGAAAATAGTCAGCACCGAGCAGCATACAGGTAATAACCTCATCGACTGTTTCCGTGCCGACGGCTATTGTAAGTGCTCCGACGCGCTTAGCGGCATTTATAATGCCTTTAAAGATATTGCGGTGGTTTTCGTCTGTATCTATATCGGCAGTAATAGCACGGTCGATTTTGATAAAGTCGGGGTTCGCAAGACTGATTAACGTGTTGGCATCATCAACTGACATAATATTATCAAGGGCAATTAAAAATCCGCTTTCTCTGCAAAAATTTACAAAGACGCTCATCTTAAAGTTATTTTTGATACGCGCACCGTTAATTTCAATAACGATATTTTCAGCGGGAACATTATATGAGGAAACTGTAGTCAAAAACCCCTCATAATCAACTGAATCCTCAAGCAAAGATGTGTCAAAATTTATAAAAATTGTATCGGAAATATTCTGTGACTTAAATGCCTCTAATGCCTTTTTACGGCATAGGCGATCTGTTCCGAGTGTTAAACCGATTGACTTTGAATACTCAAAAATAGTGAGCGGGGGAATGGTTAAATTCCCGAAAACGCCCCTGCTTAAAGCCTCAACACCGATAATTTTCTTAGTATTTATCGAAAAAATCGGCTGAAACTCAATGTAAATTTGCTCATTATCAACAATTTCTCTGATTATATCGGGTGTTATTGTCATATGGCACTGATTTCCCTAAATTTATTCTGCCGAAAAGAAGAAATTTATATAGTCGATTTCCTCTTCTGTGATGTCTATAACCGTTTCATCGGCATCATCAAGAGATACCGTGATATTATAGACGGCACTGTTGCCGAGTTCGTCGTCGGCATTATATCTGAAAATACATTTACTGCGGTTTTGTTCGAGTGTTGTTATCACGGCGTAAGGTGACTGTCCGAAGAGTTTTTTTACATTGCTGAATTTATCTTTATACTCAACGGTGTTTATGTCAAATTTGTTAGCTTTGGTGACACCTTTCCATGATTTATGAAGCTGTGTAAAGTCGAAATAAACAACTTTATATATGTTTTTAGAGGCACTTTGTGCGAGCAGAACCGCCCATTGAGGCAGTTCAATACCGTCAACATTAATCTTTTCATCAGACTCATACACATAATCGTATTCAGAAATCTGTCTCATATATGCATATGCCGAAAATTGTTTAAACTCAACACCGGTTTCTTTTTGTACAATATCAATAGTGCGCCCCAGAGGTACCGCAGCAGCAACACGTTCACCCTCTGAGCTCCGCAGCGATACAATAATCACAATAATTATAATCAAAACAGCAATAACGGCTAAAACTACCCCGGCGATTTTGGCTTTTTTTAAAAGCTCAGCTTTCGAGGGAAATTTCCGTTTACGGCTTTTTTTATTCTTATGTTCTGATTTCGGCGTAACATCCTCATCAAGAGAAACGTCAAAATCATCTGCCATGTCGGAGAGTTTCGCGCCGCAGATTGAACAAAAATCGTAATCCTCTGTGATTTCAGATTTGCATTTGGGACAATTCATATGTAAATTCCCTTTCAAAGGAAAATTTTAAGTTTTTTTAACGCCTTGCGTAATTCACTGTAAATTTTAACAAACGATTAAACGATTTAAGTCGAATTTTAGCATATTTACACAAGTAAAGTATATCATAGAAAATATAAATTGTCAATAATTTTTTCAAAATTTCTTGCAATTTTTTTCAATTAAGAGTATAATACTATTTAGCAGTCAAAAATCCACATTCTGCAAATTTCTAAAATTTACAAAAGAGGTAAAAATGTTATTACTTAAACGCCTGATAACAGGTGTTCTGATGGGTATTGCGACAATGGTATCAGTCGGCGGCGGAACAATCGCTATAATACTTAATATCTATGACGACTTACTTAATGCAGTTACAATAAATCCTAAAAAACTTGTAAAAAATTTCCCGCTGCTCTTGCCTGTGGTATTCGGAATGATATTGGGGATTGTCATTGCTTCAATTCTTGTCAGTAATTTTTTAAACGTGAATTTCCCTGTGCCGACAAAAATGTTCTTTTTCGGGATAGTATTAGGCAGTGTTCCTATATTTTATAAAGAATGTACAAAATTCGAAAAACTTAAACCCGTAAATATAATACCGTTCCTCATCGGCGCAGTTTTAATTTTAGGATTATGGATTTACGAAATACATACCCCGGAAAATAACACAGCGGAAACTTCTCTCGGGTTTATTACAATACTCAAACTCTCCGTCGGCGGCATTGTAACAGCGGCGGCAATGGTTCTGCCGGGGCTGTCGGGGTCTGCCATGATGATGGTACTCGGAATATATTTTCTTGTTACATCAGCGGTAGCTCATCCGACAGAGAATATACCTGTTTTACTCATTTTTGCGGTTTCTGTTATCGCGGGGATATTTATTTCGGCAAAACCTATTGCCTTTCTGCTCTCGCACCACCGAAAGGTTACATACTGCGTAATCGGAGGGTTTGTGTTAGGGTCGCTCCCGTCGCTTTTTCCGTATGAAGAATTTTTGTGGAATATACAAGGGTTTGTCGGTATTGTAATGTGTCTGATTGCCCTGCCTGTGCCGATTCTGCTTTCTAAAATCGCCCCGGAGGGTGAGGAAGAAATAGAATAATTTAATAAAAAGGGTGGGCGGGCGGATTGCCATCCGCCCCTACAGTAGGGGGCTATGGCAATCGCCCCGCAAACGACGATATCATAAAATTTATATGCAAAAAATTTAAAACCCCGCATTTGCTCATTCATTGAGAAAATGCGGGGGTATTTGATTCATCTCGCCTCTATTAGCTTTGTCATATCATAAAGCCCTGCCGGTTTATCGGCGATAAATATTGCGGCATTTACAGCACCTACTGCGAATACTTCTTTTGAATACGCTCCGTGCGACAGCGTAATTATTTCATCTCTGCCGCAAAACATAACTTCATGTTCGCCGACTATAGTTCCGCCTCTCACAGCCGAGATACCGATTTCATTGTCAGCGCGTTTTTTGCGTTTGGCGTAGCGGTCGTAGACATTCTGCATATTACCGCCGCGAGCTTCGTTTAATGTATCGGCGAGCATTATCGCCGTTCCGCTGGGGGAATCAATCTTCAGGTTATGGTGTTTTTCAATAATCTCTATATCAAAATCCATCCCGAGGACTTCAGCTGCTTTTTGGGATAAATTCACAAGCAAATTAATCCCGAGCGACATATTAAAACTGAAAAACAGCGGGATTATTTCAGCCGCTTTTTTAATTTTCGCTGTCTGTTCAGAGGTATAACCCGTTGTCGCGGCAACGAGCGGCGTATTTGTTGTAAGACAATACCCCAAAATCGAATCAAGCATCAGCGGATGTGAAAAATCTATAATTACATCCGGTTTTTCTGTAAGCAAACCGGGTTCTTTTACTATCGGGAACGTATCGTAGCTTTTTTGTGTTAAAGCGTCAATCCCGGCTATTGTCATTATGTCGCGGCGGGTTGAGATTACGCTGTGTACTTTTCTGCCCATTTTCCCGGTCGCACCGCTTATTACCGCTTTTATCATGTTAAACATCCATTCAGCCGCGAACGGCGGCACATAAAACTACTAAAGAGCTGTACTCCGTTTATTTCAATAACCCGACTTGAACAAGCGATGCTCTGATTTTAGCTTTGATTGCCTCATCGGTTGAAACAAGCGGCAGACGCATTTCACCGGCATTCATCCCGGGTAAATTAAGCATATTCATAGCATCTTTAACAGGAATCGGATTTACATCGGCAAACAGTATATTGGCAAAGTCAAGCACCTTAAACATCAATTTCCGCGCCGTAACATAATCACCGTCAAGACAGGCTTTTGCTATATCATGCGTCTCACGCGGGATGATATTTGACATTACGCTTATAACACCCTTGCCGCCCAGTGACATTATAGGTAAAATCTGATCGTCATTTCCGCTGTATATATCAAGTTTCCCCTGACACAGACACGCCGCCTTAGCTGCAATCGAAAGATCGCCGCTTGCTTCTTTAATTGCGGCAATATTTTTATGTTCGCTTAAGGCTTTATAAGTTGACGGTTCAATTTTAACGCCCGTACGCCCGGGGACATTATAGAGAATACAGGGGATATTTACATTATCGGCTGTTTTTTCAAAATGATGTATTAAGCCCCGTTGTGAGGTTTTATTATAATAAGGTGTAACAAGCAGCAGTGCATCCGCACCGGCTTTTTGGGCCCCAACAGAGAGCATAACAGAGTAGTCGGTATCATTGCTGCCCGTTCCGGCTATAACAGGCACACGCTTATTCGTTTTTTCAACACAAAAGCGAATACATTCTAAATGTTCATCGTCAGACATTGTTGACGATTCGCCCGTAGTTCCGCAAACCACAAGCGCGTCTATGCCGCTTTGGATTTGGAATTCGATATTTTCGGCGAACCCTGCCCAGTTTATTGATCTGTCGGGGTTCATAGGAGTTATCAGTGCTGTTGCCGCACCGGTGAAAATAGTAGAGAGCATGAGATTACCTCATTGTAATAATTTTTATCATAATATTTGTGAATGTATGTTAGTTAAAATACCCGCCGTCCGCAAGTAATTCCGCCATCAAAACCGCTCCGCCGGCGGCACCTCTCAGGGTATTATGCGACAGGCATATGAATTTATAATCATATTGTGTGTCTTCGCGCAAACGCCCTATCGAAACCGCCATGCCGTTTTCTAAATTGCGGTCAAGTTTAGGCTGAGGGCGGTTGTCTTCTTCAAAATAGTATAAGAATTGTTTCGGCGCACTCGGAAGGTCTAATTCCTGCGGTTTTCCGCTGAAATTTTTCCACGCGTCAATCATTTGTTCTTTCGTAGGTTTCTTATCAAAACTCACAAACACCGCCGCCATATGTCCATCCAAAACAGGCACGCGCAGGCATTGCGCCGTGATGGAGGGGCTGTCTGCGGGGATAATTTTCCCGTCTTCGATTTTACCCCAGATTTTCAGAGGCTCAATTTCGGATTTTTCTTCCTCACCGCCGATAAAGGGGATAACATTGTCGATTATCTCGGGCATCGTTTCAAAGGTTTTACCCGCGCCCGAAACCGCCTGATATGTACACACCAGAGCCTTTTTAATACCGAATTCGGATTTGAGCGGCGCAAAAGCCGGTACATAACTTTGAAGTGAACAATTTGATTTTACAGCAATAAAACCGCGTTCAGTGCCCAGCCGTTTTCGCTGAAACGGAATAATTTCGGCGTGTTCAGGGTTTATTTCGGGGATAATCATAGGCACGTCGGGCGTAGCACGGTGCGCTGAATTATTTGAAATTACAGGGCACTCAAGTTTCGCGTAAGCTTCCTCAAGGGCTTTGATTTCATCTTTTTTCATATTTACGGCACAAAAAACAAAATCAACCGAATCGGCTATAAATTTCATATCGGCTGTTGCATCATAAACCGTCATTTCTAAAACATCTTCCGGGCAAGGCATTTCCATAACCCAGCGTTTTCCCGCCGCCTCTTTATACGACCGCCCGGCTGAATTCGCCGAAGCTGCAAGCAAGGAAATCTCAAACCACGGGTGACTATGTAAAAGCGTAATAAGCCGCTGTCCGACCATTCCCGTTGCTCCGATAATGCCTACTTTGTATTTTTTTTCAAAATTTTTCATGGGAAGCTCCATTGTGATAGATGTAAGATGAGCATAAAAAGCAGCGTCGCCGCTATGCTCTTTCAAGTTAAACTACCTTGAAATTTAAATTTTAGTAAAAACTATTGCTTTTTTATGGGGTTTGTTGTATAATTATATTGTTGTGTTTAAGCTGATTATGATAGTCTTTCCTTTCATTATATCATAATTTTTGCGATTTGTCAATTAAAATATTAAAAATATTAAGCAAAGTTAACGGGAAATTTAAAATTTAAATGTTAAAATCGGATTTCTTTTATGAACTCCCCGAGGAACTCATTGCCCAAACGCCTATTGAGCCGCGAAATGCCTCCCGTATGCTCACGTGTAAAAAAGACGGAACGATTTTTGATGATTATTTTTTTAACCTAAAAAATCACCTCAAAGCGGGAGATTTACTCATTTTGAACAACTCAAGGGTAATCCCCGCGCGGATTTTCGGTGTAAAACAAAATACGTTCACCGCGAACGAACCCGCTGTTGTTGAATTTCTGTTACTGCGGCAACTGTCAAACAACGAGTGGGAAACCATTGTCCGCCCCGGAAAGCGCGCTAAGACAGGCGCAAAATTCATTTTCGGGAATGGTTTATTTTCAGGTGGGATTGTAAAGACACTCCCCGACGGCAACCGTGTTGTACACTTTGAATTTGACGGCATATTTTTGAATTTACTTGAAAAAATCGGGCAAATGCCGCTGCCGCCATATATTCATGAGAAACTTCTAAATAATGAGCGTTATCAGACTGTTTATTCTGAAATGCCGGGTTCTGCCGCCGCACCGACCGCCGGGCTTCATTTTACGCCCGATCAGCTCCGTGAACTTAATGAAATGGGTATTGACACGGCGTTTGTGACTCTACACATCGGTTTGGGCACATTTCGCCCTGTCAAAGAAGAAACCATAGAAAATCATAAAATGCATTCCGAATATTTTGAAATCCCGCCCGAAACCGCCGAAAAAATACTGAAAGCTAAAGCTGATGGCAGGCGCGTAATTTCAGTCGGCACAACTGCAACCAGAACCCTTGAATCGGCTTTTGACGGTGAAAGTTTCACACGAATGTCAGGTGACACGGATATTTTTATTACCCCGGGATATACATTTAAATGTATCGACGGACTTATAACGAATTTCCACTTGCCTGAGAGCACTTTGATTATGCTTGTTTCGGCATTTTTGGGATATAATAACACAATGAACGCGTATAAACACGCCGTAAAAAATAACTACAGATTTTTCAGCTTCGGCGATGCAATGCTGATTTTATAGCAATTACACTTGAGATTTGAGAGAAAATGGTGCTTAAAAATGAATCAAGAAAAAATTATAGAATTAGCCGAAAAGGCGATGGATTTTTCAGAAAAATCCATATTGAAACTGAATTGGGGTGAGAGTTATAAATACTGGAAAGCACTTAAATTCATAGCCGACCGTATGCAGAGTATTCCCGATAAAGAGACAGCCGAGATGAGGCGCGATATCGTCAATCAATCGGAAATCTTTTTAGATAGGGTTGTAGCGTTCCCGCTCCCGGCGAGTGTAACAGAGAAACTGCGCGGGAAGAATGTCTATATGCCAATGCTGATGAATAACAGATGGCATTTTACACAAATGGAAATTTTAAAAGACTGCTGTTTGTTTGGATATCTTTTGTCACAAATTACAGGCAGTGAGAGTTATTTCTATTTTTTGAATACAGAGGAAATAGATCCTGAAATATTGAAATTTGTCCCCGGTTTAAATACAATTTATAAAGAGCATCCGACCATTGACGATCAATTTAAATTTCTGTATGAAAATTATCAAAAAATGGATATATTAATGCTTTACGGCATATATTTCCCGGCGGCGGATTACGTCAGAGAATATAAAGAATTGCGCCCTGACGGTATTATTTTCACTGAAATGGATTTCAACATCAATTATTATAAAAATTTGACAAATCCGAAAAATAATCTTTCTATTGAAAAAACATTATATGAGGCAATGAAACAAATTGACGTTTGTACAAATTCTACAAATTTCAGCAAAGATTTTCTAAATGCCGATCCGCCGACACCTAAACCCGTATATTACGTAACAAACGGCTTAATGAGACCCGAGAACCCGCCCGACTTGCCGCGAGAAAATGTAATACTCACAGTCGGGAGAATAGGCAGTGAGCAGAAACTTAATGAATTGCTGCTTGCGGCATTTCAGCCGATTTCTGGGCGCTTTCCCGATTGGAAACTCAAACTCATAGGTCCTGTCGATGACCGCATAAAACCATGGCTTGATGACTATTTTACAAAATATCCCGAAATGCGTAAAAAGGTAATCATCCCCGACAGGGTATTTCAAAAAGATGAATTATATGAAGAATATGCAAAAGCTAAGATTTTTTGCCTGACAAGTCCCTCTGAATCAATCCCGAATGTCTACGCCGAGGCACTGTTTTTCGGAAATTTTATGGTGTTTGCAGACAGTATCGAAGAAGCACCGTTTATGACGGCAGAAGGCTCAATCGGTGAAATTTATAAACAACCCGAACGTGACAGTTTAATTGAAAAACTTGTAAAAGCTATATTGTACACTCAAAACGGTCTCCCCGAAAAGCATCTCAAACGTTGCCGCGAACATTTTGACCGTCATTTTGATTATGCTAAAATCTCAAAACGCATAGCCTACCATTTATCGGAAATAGAAAAGTAGAAATGTTTACACTGTTAAAAAAAGAGAATAAAGCGCGCCGCGGGATATTTAAAACCGTCCACGGCGATTTTGCGACACCTTGTTTTATGAATGTGGGAACTTCCGCCGCGATAAAAGGCGGAATTTCTTCTGTTGACCTTAAAACGCTCAAGTGCCAAGTCGAACTCTGTAATACATATCATCTCCACCTCCGCCCGGGCAGTGACGTAATAAAAACAATGGGCGGTATTCATAAATTCATGAACTGGGATAAGCCTGTTTTGACAGACAGCGGCGGATTTCAGGTATTTTCTTTGTCGAAATTGCGTAAAATCAAAGAAGAGGGCGTTTTTTTCAACTCTCATATTGACGGACGAAAGATATTCATGGGACCTGAGGAGAGTATTCAGATTCAGTCGAATTTAGGCTCTACAATCGCCATGGCTTTTGATGAATGTGTAGAAAACCCCGCGCCCTATGATTATGTCAAAGCCTCAGCAGAGCGTACAACCCGCTGGCTTATCCGCTGTATTGATGAAATGAAACGCCTGAACAGTTTGCCGGATACTGTAAATCCTCACCAATTATTATTTGGGATAAACCAAGGCTCAACTTACGCCGATTTAAGAATTCAGCATATGGAAACCATTGCAGATTTGCAACTTGACGGCTACGCTATAGGCGGACTGGCTGTGGGTGAGTCTGCCGCTGAAATGTATCGTATTATCGAGACAGTAGAACCTGTAATGCCCGAAGGGAAAATCCGCTATCTCATGGGTGTGGGAACTCCCTCAAACATAATTGAAGCCGTTGCACGCGGGATTGACTTGTTTGACTGTGTTATGCCCAGCCGCAATGCGCGCCATGGTACGGTTTTCACATGGGGCGGGTATCTTCATATCCCGAATAAGTGTTACGAGACAGACTCATCGCCGCTTGACCCCGAATGTGATTGCCCGACCTGTAAAGATTTCTCAAGAGCGTATCTGCGGCATTTATTTAAAGCGAATGAACAGCTTGCGGGGAGGCTGACAGTCTTGCATAATCTTTATTTTTACAACACGCTTACGGAAAAAATCAGACAGGCTTTAGATAACGGCGAATTTGAAGATTTCCGTAAAAAATATTCCGAAAAACTTTCAACACGTATAGGATAAATTTATGAATATAACCGACCAACTCCTGCTGTGTTTCGGCGACTCAATGGACGCTTTCGCTGTCGCAGTAGCATATGGTATCACGGCACAGCTCATACGGACAAAATCGGTGTATTTCGCACCGCTGACTTTCGGGTTATTTCAAGGGGCAATGGTGACAATCGGTTTCTTTTTCGGTTCGTTTTTTACGGGTGTTGCCGGGACTTATGCTAACCTTATCGCACTGATTTTACTTGTTTTACTCGGCGGGAAGATGATTTTCGACAGTTTAAAAAATGCCAAAAAAGAAGACGAACCGCCGAATACAAAGATTTCATTCGGCGTATTGATGGTACAAGGCTTTGCGACAAGTATTGATGCATTGGCAATCGGAGTGAGTATTTCGCTTCTGTCGGTAAATATTGTCACATTCGCTTTGCTCAATGCTGTAATTACAGGTATAATTTGTATCGCGGGCATTTTAATCGGCAAATGGGCAGGGAAGTTTTTAGGCTCAAAAGCCGAAATCGCCGGCGGGATTATACTTATTATAATCGGGTTGAAGATTTTTATTGAGGGACTAATGACATAGAACCTTGTAAAATATAAACTTAATATTTTGAGTAATGCGGGCGGATGCAGCAACGCTGCGAGACATACCGCCCCTATAGAAGACGTATTTGCTGCCACAGGGGGAGAGGGGTAGGGGGTGCAGGGGGTGTAGGGGAGAGGGGGCGGCGTCACGCCTGCCACCTCGAATAGCCGCCCCCTCTCCCCTCATCCCCTGCAAGACATTCAAACGGACATTCACAGACATTCATATGACATTCAAACGAACATTCACAGACATTCAAACGGACATTCACAGACATTCAAACGGACATTCACAGACATTCAAACGGACATTCATATGCAGCAACGCTGCGGGACATCTCAAACGAACATTCACAAAAGTAAATTTTTAGATTTTAAAATTAATAGTTTGATATTTAAATATCCATAACCTAAACGAAAAACTTTATAAAAAAAAGTTATACTTGTTGAAACACAGAAAATTTTATTGTAAAATGATAAAGGAAAGAGAAATTATGCCGAACATTAAATCAGTTATCTTTGATTTAGACGGAACCCTTGCCGATACAATCGGTGATATTACAGATGCTGTAAACTACGTACTCACCGGTCAAGGATTTCCGCTACACACTCCTGATGAATATAAATATTTTGTCGGTGACGGTATAAGGGAATTGATGGTGCGTTCATTGCCTGATGAGAAAAAGACGGACAGAGAATTTGTTGACAGTTGTCTTATTACATTTAAAAACTACTATGATGTGAATTACTGTGTACACACTGTGCCGTATGACGGAATGACTGATACACTGAAAACGCTCAAAGAACAAGGTATACGCCTTGCGGTAGTCACAAACAAAAACGAAGAAGCCGCAAAACTCGTCACAGCAAAACTCTTTCCCGGGATTTTTGAATATGTCATAGGTAATTCTGACAGAATAAAACAAAAGCCCGATCCGACAGAAGTATTGAAAATTATGGAACATTTCGGCGTGACAAAAACTGAAACTCTATACGCAGGTGACAGTTACACAGACATAGAAACCGCAAAAAACGCCGGTGTAAAATCAATCGGCTGTCTGTGGGGATTCAGGACATATGATGAACTTAAGAATGCCGGTGCGGATTTTATCATAAAAAATCCCGAAGAAATCCTAAATTGCATTAAGGGGGAAAATCAATGAAAAATAATATTAAGGAAGTCGGACAGCGAATTCGCGATATGCGCGAGATATGCGGGCTGTCGGTTGAAGAAGCGGCAAAAGCGACGGGCACTACCCCCGAGCAGTTTTTATCGGCTGAAAACGGCGAATACGATTGTTCTGTTACATTTGTCTACAGATGTGCGGAAATCTTTAAAGTAGATATCGTAGAACTTTTAACAGGCGAAAACCCGAAACTCAAACGCTACAGCGTAATCAGAAAAGGCGAGGGACTCCCCGTAAAACGCCGCGAATCTTTTGAATATCAGCATTTGTCGTATCTTTTCAAAAACAAGAAGATTGAACCGTTTCTGGTTAAAGCACCCTACAACGAGGCTGAACAGGATAAGCCTGTGAGCTTATCATCACATGACGGACAGGAGTTTGACTACGTTTTATCAGGCGGTATGAAGATGTCGATTGACGGTAAAATTAAGAATTTAACCGCCGGTGATGCGATTATATACGATTCATCTGCACCTCACGGAATGATAGCAAGCACCGAGGGCGGCTGCGAATTTTTGGCTATTCTGATAAAATAATTTTCTGAATTTGAAATTACAAAAGATTTTTTTCATAACTAATTTTACCGTAGTAGGCGGCGTAATGGAGCTAAAAAATGAAACTGAAAAATTTTAATGAACAATTTGTCATCGAAAAATACGACGAAAATGGTTTACTCAATGTCTTTGATATAAATGCACCCGACAATTTCAACTATGCATATGACGTAATTGATAAAATCGCCGAATTCGCCCCCGATAAAAAAGCTTTGCTTTGGTGTAATGAAGACGAAGAACGCACATTCACATATAAAGAATTGTCTGAAAAATCCAATCAGGTAGCTAATCTCTTAGTCCGCAAGGGCGTAAAAAAAGGCGATATGGTGCTTTGTGTACTAAAGCGGCATTATCAGATTTGGCTGACGATTTTAGCTCTTGAGAAAGTGGGTGCGGTACTCATTCCCGCAACAAATCAGCTTATGGCGAAAGATTATGCTTATCGCTTTAAAGCGGGCAACGTGAAATTTGTCGTTGCGACTACCGATAATGATGTACCGAAGCACATTACCGAGTCTTTCGCGGAATACGGCGGTATCGCCGAAAAATTCAGCGTTAAAGGCAGTGTTGACGATTGGGTGGATTTTGATACCGAATATCAAAAAGAATCTACTGTCTTTGAGCGTATAGAGAACAAACTCACAGACCCCTTGCTGGCATTCTTCTCATCAGGTACAACAGGTTACCCGAAAATGGTTGTCCACGACCACAGCTATGCGTTAGCTCATCTGATTACCGCTAAACACTGGCATTGTGTAACAGACGAGTCGCTTCATCTTACTATTTCCGAAAGCGGCTGGGGTAAATTCTTCTGGGGCAAAATCTACGGCGAAATGCTCATGGGTGCTACTGTTTTCGCCTATGACTTTGACAGATTCGATGCCGACAAAGTCCTTTCACGTATTGAAAAATATAAAATTACATCGCTTTGCTGTCCGCCGACAATGTTTCGTTTTTTCACCAAAGACGGCGGGCTTGAAAAATACGACCTCTCAAGTCTTGTTTACGCCACAACGGCAGGCGAAGCTTTGAACCCCGAAGTATTCAATGCATTTAAAGAACTGACGGGTATAACGCTGATGGAAGGTTTCGGGCAGACAGAAACAGTCCTCTCAATCGGTAATCTGCGCGGCACCCAGCCGCGAATCGGCTCAATGGGGAAACCCATTCCGCTTTATGATGTTGACATCGTGAATGAAGACGGAGACGTAATCCCCACAGGCGAAACAGGCGAAATCGTTATACGTATCAAAAAAGACACCCCGAACTACGGTTTATTTGAACAATATTACGGCAACCCCGAAGCGACCGCCGAAACCAAACGCGACGGGCTTTACCATACAGGCGATACGGCTTATAAAGATGAAGACGGATACTATTGGTATGTGGGCAGAACCGACGATGTAATTAAATCCTCCGGCTATCGTATAGGTCCTTTTGAAATAGAAAGCGTTATGATGGAACACCCGGCGGTATTTGAAGTGGCTGTCACAGGCGTAAAACACCCCGTCAGAGGACAGGTAGTTAAAGCTACTGTTGTTTTAACTAAAGAATATAAAGGCAAAAGCGACGACGCTCTCATTAAGGAACTTCAAACTTACGTTAAAACAAACACCGCCCCCTATAAATACCCGCGTATCATCGAATTTGTCGATGAACTCCCCAAAACTATCAGCGGCAAAATCAGACGAGTGGAAATCAGAGCAAAAGACAACTCTTAATTTTTCGGCATATAAAGTTTAATTTGACTTTATATGCCGTTTTTGTTTTGTAACACTAATATGCTATAAAAAATGAAATAATGTGCGGGCGGGCGGTCAAAGACCGCCCCTACTATTCAGCACCAACTTAAACTCTACAATGGGGAATTCATTGGATATTTTTTCTTGTATGGCGCTTGAAGTGACTATATAAAACGGGTGAGTAAAACTAAATCAGGCAGCTTGGTAAGCTGCGCAGGGGGAGAGGGGTAGGGGGTGCAGGGGGTGTAGGGGAGAGGGGGCGGCGTCATGCCTGCCACCTCGAATAGCCGCCCCCTCTCCCCTCATCCCCTGCAAGACATTCAAACGGACATTCACGACATTCATATTGACAATCATACGACATTCATCCGACATTCAAACGCGACATTCAAACGGACATTCACAGGTATTCACAAAAATATATTTTTAGATTTTACTGTGTAAAATAAACAAATCCTCAAAATTTACTTGACTTTTTGTAATAAGAATGTTATAATTAAATAGATATTGATAGCTCATAATTTGTATTATTCTAACATTTTTATTTAAGTAAAGTTTTCTGCGAGCTTTGAGAGGATAGTAAAGAAACAATGGCTACTAAATGGCAGTTAATCGACAGCTTGTGTCTTTTGCCCTCAGCTGCGGCAGTTTTAAACGCCGAAACAGGCGAAATTCTTGATTTGACATCAGAACTGTTTGAGTTATTAGGTTTCGCCGCCTACGACTGCGGACCTGAAATAACGCCTGAGGAATGGTTTTCATCATTATTTCAAAACGAAAGCGAACACTATGAACAGTTTTTCGGCAATCTCGGCATAAATAAAAAAGTCCGCGAAACATTTGTGCTTCAAGGACGTGATACACAAGTCCATGTCATTATAAACGCCGTCCGCGTAAAAACCGATGATGAATTTACCCTTGATATATTAACCTTTATTGATTTAAATGAACGGACTCTGGGAATAAAACAGCGTCTCAACGACAGGGAATACCTCTATCGCTCACTTCACGAGAATATTGTCTGCGGTATAACACTCTATGAACGAACGGTTGACGGATATAATATCGTTGACTCAAACGCAACAGCTCTCAAAATTTTAGGCGAAGACCACACGCCGGAATATTATAAAACGAATGTTTGTTATCTTCGTGATTTTATTTATCCCGAAGATTTTGAAATGATTAAAACAGGTTTTGATAATCTTCAATATATAGGCGACAGTTTCCATTTTACTCACAGAATGAAAAATGTAAAAACCGGTGCTATGGTATGGGTATCAGGCGTATCAAACGTCATAAGAATGTCTGACGGAAAAAACTATATTCAGAGTACATTTATTGACACTACAAATCAAGCGCGCCTTGAACAAACCCGCCGCGATCTTGAAATGAAAAAAGAAGACATCAAGCGTATGACCGAAAGAAATAACATGAAGAATGTTTTTATCGAAAATATGTCTCACAGCATAAAAACGCCGCTTAACTCTATAGTCGGATACGCTATGATTGCGAAAACATCTCCCGAGCGAATCCCCGAAGCTATGGACAATATTCTTTTGTCGTCGCGTTATCTGCTGGATGTTATTAATACTGTTTTGGATATGACGCTGATTGAGGAAAAGCGTATTAAGCTTGACCGTACGCATTTTCGGATTATTGATTTCTTTGAGGGCATCAGAAATGAAGTTCAGCCGCTTATAGATGATAAAAATCAGAACTTTACACTCGTTTATAATAATATTACTCACCCTAAAGTCATAGGCGACAGCATAAGGCTTGCACCTATATTTTCAAATATTTTACATAACGCCGTGCGCTATACGAAACGCGGCGGCGAAATAACAATGACCGTCACCGAGGTTATGGCAAAATCAGGGCTAACTACGTTTTCCGTAGTTGTCAGTGATAACGGCGAGGGTATGAATAAACAAACCCTTGAACAGATTTTTGATCCGTTCTTTACTGTAATAAATACAAAGCGTACAACCGCAGGACTCGGTTTACCGCTGGCAAAACAGCTTCTGAATATGGCGGGCGGCACTATCCGCATTGAGAGTACACCGGGAGCGGGCACGAATGTATTTGTAACGATTGATTTTGAGACCGCCGGCGGAGTGGAATACTACCCGAACGGCTTTAATCCTAATTCATATGCCAAACCCAAACCCCATGAGGAATATTCATTTATCGGGAAGAATGTTTTAATCGTTGAAGACAATCTGTTTAACCGTGAAATTTTCGAGGAACTCCTAATACACGAAGGTGCTGAGGTCGAAACGGCTGCAACCGGCGAAGAAGCTGTAGACATTGTAGACAATTCAGCTATCGGGCATTTTAATATCATCTTTATGGATATTGACTTGCCGAAAATGAGCGGGATTGAGGCATCGAAAAAAATCAGAGAACTGTTTCGCCCCGACGTGAGGACTGTTCCTATAATCGCTCTGACGGCGAATTCTTTTACCGACGATATTGCAGTGGGAATGTCGCAGGGAATGGATGCTTATGAGCCTAAACCCGTTGATATCAGCCGTATTAAGAATGTCTTATCACTGCTTGATGTGTAAATTTTAAGAAATCAAAACTATTATGAAAATTAAAGATAAATTCGGCACAGGCAAAACCGTATTCTCATTAGAGGTTTTCCCGCCGAAAAAAGATAAACCTGTTTCTTCCATTACAGGCTGTCTCGAAGGTTTAAAAGCCGTTAACCCCGATTTTATAAGTGTTACCTACGGTGCGGGAGGGAATGCCGCCGACCGCAGAACAGTCGATATAGCAGGACTTATCCAAAATACCTATAATATTACCGCAATGGCGCATTTAACCTGTGTAACAAGTACACGCCCCGATGTACTTACGATTTTAGGGCAGCTGAGAGAACAGAATGTAGAGAATATTTTAGCCCTCCGAGGGGATATTACACCCGGGGCTGAGCGTAAGAATGATTTCAGGTTTGCGTCTGACCTTGCACAGTTCATCAGCCAAAACGGTGATTTCGGGATTTCGGGGGCGTGTTACCCTGAAATGCATACCGAAGCGGAAAATTTTGCCTCCGATATAGCTCACCTCAAAATCAAAATTGAAGCAGGAGTTTCGCACTTAGTCAGTCAGTTATTTTTTGATAATAAGCTGTTTTATGATTTCCGTGAGAAACTTGCCATCGCCGGAATAAATGTTCCGATTGAAGCAGGGATTATGCCTGTCACCAATGCAAGACAGATTGAGAATATGGTTACGATGTGCGGAGCCTCCCTCCCCGCGAAATTCTCACGTGTAATGAATAAATACGGGCACAACCCCGAAGCCCTCAAAGATGCCGGTATAGCCTATGCCGGGAACCAGATTACGGATTTGTTAGCATCAGGCGTTGATGGTATTCATCTTTATACTATGAACAATGCCGAAATAGCAACAAGAATTTATTCGGGTATAAAAAATCTGTTATGAACACAGAAGTCAGATATCAGAGTACAGAGGTCAGAATACTGATGAATGTCCCGAAGTGAACGCGAAGCGTTCAAAATCCGTCTTCTGTCCTCTCGCCTCTGTCCTCTGTTTCGGGGATTAAGAATCTGTTATGAATATTAGCCTTAATTCAATCGACAAAACCGAAGCACTATATTACTTGGGCTTTCACGGTCAGACCCCCGAAACACGTATTTTTGAAAATATCACCAAATGTGAAGCAGAACTGTTAAAGCAGATTTCCCCGAAGGCTATATATATTGTTATCGGTACAGACGACCCTGTTTTACAAAGTGAAGACTTAAAACAGCATCTATCGGGCTGTAAAAAGGCTGTACTATTCGCCGCAACCCTCGGCAGCGGTGCTGATAAGGCAATTTACGTCTCGGGATTTGTTTCACCGGAGTTTACCCTTTACACAGACGCACTTGCAAACGCCGCGATAGAACAAGTCTGCGACGAAGTTGAACTTGAAATCAAAAAGCTTTACGGCTGTGAAATTACCACACGTTTTTCGCCCGGCTACGGGGACTTTCCGCTTGAACGTCAGCCCGAAATTTTACAGAGGTTAAATGCTTTTAAAATAATCGGACTAAGATGCAAAGACAGCCTTATGATGGAACCGACCAAATCTGTTACGGCAGTGTTCGGGATTGCGGGTTGAGAAAATACTGTTAAATCAAAAAATAAAGGAAAAATTACCGGTGAATTCAGCGGCATTTAAAACTTTTTTAAACTCAAAAGAATTTATAATACTTGACGGCGCAATGGGCACAGAACTCACAAAACGCGGCATGACTGCCGGTGCAATACCGGAACGCGAAAATATAGATTTCCCGGAGCGTGTTACGGCTATTGCCGCTGACTATTTTGCCGCCGGGAGTGATATTTGTTATACAAACACATTCGGGGCGAGTGCTCATAAGCTTATCGGTGTTACGCCCGAAGAGGTTATAACGGCGGGGCTGAGGCTTGCCCGTAAATCTGCCGGTAATGGTAATTTAGTTGCGCTTGACATAGGTCCTCTCGGTATGATGACCGAACTCACAGGGGGCGAACTCTCTTTTGAGGATTGCTATGCGGATTTTTCGCGTCAGATAAAGGCGGCTGTCAACTGTGACTGCCCGCCTGATTTAGTTATAATTGAAACAATGTCCGACCTTTTGGAAACAAAAGCCGCTATACTTGCCGTAAAAGAAAACTCCGACTTAGCTTTAATGGTAACGATGACATTTGAACAAAACAGCAGAACCTTCGTAGGAGTCCCGTTATCGGCTCTTGCGTTAATGGCAGAGGGTTTGGGCGTTGATGCTGTGGGGATAAACTGTTCCCTCGGTCCGAATGAGTATTATGATTTAACGCGTGAACTCTCAAAATTCACAAACCTGCCGCTTATCGCAAAGGCTAATGCAGGACTGCCCGACCCCGAGACAGGGGAGTATAAGATTTCGCCCGACGATTTCGCCGAACAGATGGCGCGGCTGACTGAAAACGGCGTAAAGATTTTCGGCGGATGCTGCGGCACTTCACCCGAATTCATCAAAGCACTCAAAAAATCACTTGAGACAAAAAAATATCAAAAACAACCCGCTGTAAGTATTTCAGCGGTAACGTCAAACGAAAAAACCGTAATCATCGACTGCCCGCGTATAATCGGCGAACGCATTAACCCTACGGGCAAAAAGCTGATGAAAGAAGCCCTCAAACGCTCCGATATGGGCTTTATCGTAAAACAAGCTGTCGAACAAGAACACGCGGGGGCTGATATTTTGGATGTAAATGTCAGTCTGCCCGATATTGACGAAGCCGCGATGAGTATCAAAGCCGTAAAAGCTATTCAAGCGGTTTGCGGACTGCCGTTACAGATTGACTCGTCATCGGCGGATGTGATTGAAGCAGCTTTGCGTGTGTATGCCGGGAAACCTATTGTAAATTCTGTCAACGGCGAAGAGGAAACCCTCTGTAAAATTCTGCCCATTGTTAAAAAATACGGTGCGGCGGTTGTGGGGCTGACCCTTGATTCAAAAGGTATTCCGAAATCAGCCGAGGAACGTTTTGCTGTAGCAGAGCGGATTTTAAGCCGCGCAATTGAATACGGCATTAAACGCGAGGACGTATATATTGACTGCCTAACACTCACCGCCTCCGCTGAACAGGAAAACGCATACGAAACTATAAACGCCGTGAAGATGGTAAAAGAACGCTTAGGGCTTAAAACCGTTTTAGGCGTGTCAAATATTTCATTCGGTCTGCCGAACCGCGAACTCATTAACGCGCATTTTCTCACTCTCGCGCTAGGAGCAGGGTTAGATTTGCCGATTATTAACCCGAATATCGCAGCTATGACAGATTCTGTCAGGGCATATAAATTACTCAAGAATATTGATAAAAATGCCGCCGATTTCGTTTCACATTATTCAGGCGTAACACCTGTAACCCCGGTGATGTCAATTTCGGGTGAAATCTCTTTAGGCGATGCTATTTTAAACGGGCTTAAAGCCGAAGCCGCCGCCGCGACGGATAAGCTTCTTTTAACCACACCGCCGCTTGAAATTGTCGATAACATAATCATTCCTGCGCTCGATAAGGTCGGGGCTGACTATGAAAGCGGGAAAGTATTTTTACCTCAGCTTATTATGGCGGCAGGGGTTGTTACGGAGAGTTTTTCGCGTATAAATCTTTCTCTGAATTCCGAAAATACCGACAGTTCAAAAGGCACTGTAGTTTTAGCGACAGTCAAAGGCGATATCCACGACATCGGTAAGAATATCGTTAAAGTATTGCTTGAAAATTACGGCTTTTATGTAATAGATTTAGGCAAAGATGTCCCCCCCGAACGAGTGGTCGAAGCGGCAATAAAGAGCGGAGCAAAGCTTGTAGGATTATCGGCTCTGATGACTACCACACTTGTTTCGATGGAACAGACCATTAAAATGCTGCGCGACAACAATGTAGATTGTAAAATAATGGTCGGCGGTGCTGTATTAACAGCAGAATATGCCGAAAAAATCGGTGCTGATTTCTACGGCAAGGACGCTAAGAAGTCGGCTGATATTGCACGTTTGGTATATGAACACAGAGGTCAACACAGAAGTCAGAGGTCAGAGGACAGAGGACAGAGCGACTAAATGCCTTATATAAGGTTTATAGAAGAATTTCATTAACAACTATAAGGTGAAAATGAGATTTTTCATACCGGCTCAATTTAAACTATTATGTTGCTCTGTCCTCTGTCTTCTGTTTTATTAAACTTTTCATGTCAAAATACTATAGCAGTTTAAAAAGACATAACATTAAATATCTATAATATTTGAGGGGGATTTTCAGATTATGTCAAAAACAACCTCAGCACTAATCCTTGCCGGCGGTTCAGGCAAGCGTATGCAGTCTAATCAGCCGAAGCCTATGTTTGAACTGCTCGGCGAGCCGATGATTGAGTGGGTACTTTCGTCATGTGAAACTGCGGGATTATCTGATATCTGCGTTGTCACGGGATTTGGGTCGGAGATTTTAGAAGATTTCTTAAACAGACGCGAAAAAGTCTACCCGACAGTACTTCAACCTAAGCGTATGGGAACGGGACACGCCGTTATGGAAGCCCGAAACTGGCTTCGGGAGTATGTCCGCTATGACGGCGATGTACTTGTGCTTTACGGTGATTGCCCTCTCTTGGGAGCCGAGACCATTCAGCACGCATATAAAACACATTGTCAAAACGAAAATGCCGTTACGGTAATCACGGCAGAAGCTCTCGACCCGAAGGGTTACGGGCGAATCATTAAAGACAAAGACAAACTGCTCGGTATTGCAGAGGAACATGAACTCTCCGACAATCAAAGAACACTCCGCGAGGTATTTTCGGGTGCGATGTGGTTCAATATCAGGGCTTTGCTTTTCGCTTTAGGTGAAATTGAACCGAATAACGCCGAAAACGAATACTACTTAACGGACACTATCTTTATTTTAGGGCAGTCGGGCTATAAAACAGGTGTATATAAGTCACATAATCCCGATATAATTTTAGGTGCTGATGACAGGCGCGGACTTTTAAAGCTTAATGATACCATTCGCCGAAAACTTATAGAATTTCATCTGGATAACGGTGTAGAATTCACTTGTACCGACGGTGTTACGGTCGGGCGTAAAGTCAAACTCGGCAGCGGTGTAAAAATTATGCAGGGGAGTATTCTTTCAGGCGAAACCTCTGTCGGCGATAATACTCAAATCGGAGTGAATTGCCTGATTGACAATTGTAAAATCGGCAGTAATTGTAATCTTAACAGTGTTCAGGCGTATGATTCAACCATAATGGACAATGTTTCAATAGGTCCTTTTGTACGTATCCGCCCGGGCAGTATCATAAGAAACGGCGTTAAAATCGGCAACTTTGTTGAAGTCAAGAATTCAGACATAGGCGAAAAGACAGCTATAGCACATCTGACATATGTCGGCGACTCCGATGTGGGGAGCGGAGTAAATTTCGGGTGCGGTGCGGTGACGAGCAATTACGACGGCAAAAATAAATACAGAACTACTATTGAAGACGGCGCATTTATCGGCTGTAACACAAATTTAATTGCCCCCGTAAAGGTCGGGAAACGCGGTTATACAGCCGCCGGTTCGACTATAACACAAGACGTGCCCGACGGCTCACTCGCCATTGAGCGCGTCCCGACAGTAATCAAAGAGGGGTATTCTGACAAGAAGCTGAAACAGTGATTTTGATTTGAGCTGCGGCAAAATGAAATTCATAAAATGTGTAAAAAAAAGGCTAAAAAAATCCCAAAAGGAGAAAAAAACAAATGAATATTCACGGTAAGGACATCAAAATCTTCTGCGCAAACGCAACATCTTCAATGGCAAAACAAATTGCCGATGAGCTTGTACTGCCCCTCGGTTCGTCGGAAGTAAATAAATTTTCAGACGGAGAAATCTGCGTTTCAATTCACGAAAGTGTCAGGGGTTCTGATGTATTTGTGGTTCAGTCAACTTGTGCGCCTGTCAATGACAATATTATGGAACTGCTTATTATGATTGATGCCTTTAAACGTGCTTCTGCGGGACGTATAACGGCGGTAATCCCATATTTCGGCTATGCCAGACAAGACCGCAAAACCAAAGCCCGCGACCCTATCTCCGCAAAGCTTGTAGCCGACCTTATTGCCGTTGCGGGAGCAGACCGTGTACTTTCTATGGATTTACACTGCCCTCAGATTCAAGGGTTCTTTAATATCCCTGTTGACCATCTCTTGGGCGTGCCTATACTTTCACCTTATTTTGAAGAAAAATACAAAGACAATGATAATATAGTGGTTGTTTCGCCCGACTTAGGGTCCGTTACCCGTGCGCGTCAATTTTCTTCACGAATGGATGCCCCCCTCGCTATCGTTGACAAACGCCGCCAAAAGGCGAATGTATGCGAAGTAATGAATATAATCGGTGACGTGAAGGATAAGGATGTAATTATTGTAGATGATATGATTGATACTGCCGGAACTCTTTGTAATGCCGCTAAAGCGATAATCGAAGTCGGCGGCGCGAAAACGGTTTCAGCCTGTGCTACTCACGGCGTTTTGAGCGGACCGGCTATTGAGCGGCTTGATAAGAGCTACATAAAAGAATTGGTAATCCTTGATACTATACCGCTGCCCGAAGATAAAAAGATTGACAAATTTACCATTCTGCCTGTTGCACCTGTATTCGCACAGGCTATACAGAGAATTTATGCCGACACACCGGTTTCGCCGCTGTTTAATGTGTAAAATTTTGAGCATTTTATTAAAACTGAAAGTACGGAGATCTAAATGTATAAATGGGTTCGCGTTGCGTGTAAGATTATATATAAGATAGTCTATAATTTCTCTATTGAGGGTGTTGAAAACATTCCTCAGGATAAACCTTTGATTATTGCCTCAAATCACCGCAGTTTCGCTGACCCTGTGCTTATTACAATGCCGATGGTGCTCCCGGTGGCATATATGGCGCGTGACACTTTGTTTCATAATAAGCTTGCCGCGTGGTTCATTACGAAATTAGGGGCATTCCCGATAAAACGCGATACAGCTTCTGTGGAACTTTTCAGACAGACAACCGAACTCCTCACCAGACGGCATTTAGTGATTTTCCCCGAAGGCACACGGCAATACGAAAACAAAGTCGGCAGCGGAAAATCCGGTGTTGCTATGATTGCCGCGAAATCCGGGGCGGATGTTCTGCCCTGCGGGATTGTCTTTGAGGGACGAAAACTCCGTTTCAGAACCAAATTAACTTTGCGTTTCGGTAAAATCATCAAAGCCGATGAACTGGGTATTGAGGGTACATCCTCAAAAGAATTGCGGCGCGTCAAAGAACGTATTATGAACGCCGTAAAAGAACTTGTAGAGGGCGAACAGCCGATAAAACTTAAAATGCCCGATGAGAATGTGCAAAAAGAACCGGTTGAGATTGAACGCAAAAAAGATGAATAATTACAAAATTACGGTATCAGAACACGCGGGATTTTGTTTCGGGGTTGAGCGCGCCGTCAGACTGGTTTATGACAGCATCATTGCAGGGAAAAACGTTTTTACCCTCGGTGAAATTATCCATAACAACACCGTTACAGACGATTTAAATGCTCGCGGCGTAAAAATAATCAAAGCGGCAGATATAGATGATTTGCCGCCCGATTCATTCGTAATTATCCGCTCGCATGGTATACCGAAAGAAACCGAACAGAAGCTTACAGAAAAAGGTATAAATTACCGTGACGGTACCTGCCCTTTTGTAAAGCATATTCATAAAATTGTAGCAGATTACTCTCAAAATGGATATGACGTATTCTTATTCGGCGATAGGCTCCATGATGAGGTTATAGGCATTTCAAGTTTTTGTGAAAATTCACTTAAAATATGCTCTGATTTAGACGATTTTTTGAACAATTTCAACGAAATTGAAAGAAACAGAGAAAAAAAGCTTGCATTTGTTGCTCAAACGACTTATAATATAATAGATTGGGAGAAATGTACTGAATGGATACGAAAAAACCTCCCTGAAGCTGAGATTTTCAACACTGTTTGCTCTGCTACAACTGAACGTCAAGCGGCGGCGATAAAGCTTGCCGCAAAGTCTGATGTGATGATTGCGGTCGGCAGTGAGAAAAGCTCTAACAGCCGAAAGTTGGGTCTGCTTTGTCAAAGTCAGTGTCAGAATACATTTTTCATCGAAAATGCTCTCGGACTTAAACGTTTTTCATCTCAGCTCAAAGATATCTTTTTTAAACACGCCGAAATACAGACGAACGGTGTGCCGCTTAAAATAGGTATCACTGCCGGAGCTTCGGTTCCGTGCAAAATAATCGAGGAGGTCAAAATAACAATGTCGGAAATTTTACAAAACAACATTGAGGACGACGAAAGCTTTGAAGCCCTGCTTAATGCAACTTCTACCAGAAAGGTATATAAAGGCGGGAGGGTAAAAGGAATTGTTACCGGTGTACATAATAATGAAGTCACCGTTGATATAGGTACTAAACATACCGGCTATGTCGATTATGACGAATTCTTTGATGACGTGCCCGCCGAATCTGATGAAGAGCCCGTTAAAGTAGGCAATGAGTTTGATTTCGTTGTAGTTCAGGTTAATGATTCAGATGGTACTGTCACACTTTCAAAACGCCGTGCCGATGCTAAAACCGGTATGGACAAGCTCATTAAAGCCAAAGATGAAGACGAGACGCTTGACGGCGTTGTTAACTCCGTTGTTAAAGGCGGCGTTATCGTAATGAGCAAGGGCGCAAGAGTCTTTATTCCCGCTTCACAGTCGGGAGTTCGCCAAGGCGGAAAACTTGAAGACCTTATTAAAAAATCCGTTAAGTTTAAGCTTATCGAGGTTTCAGAAGAAAAAAACAAGGCTGTTGGTTCTATTCGCGCCGCTTCGTCGGCTGACCGCGACGGCAAACGCGAAAAATTCTGGGAAACAGTCGCAATCGGTAAAAAATACACCGGTGAAGTTCGTTCAATCACAAACTATGGTGCGTTTGTTGATTTAGGCGGCATTGACGGCATGGTTCACCTCTCCGAACTCTCGTGGAGCAGAATTACACATCCCTCACAGATTGTTAAAGTCGGCGACACCCTTGAAGTCTACATCAAAGAGCTTGACCGCGAGAAAAACCGCGTTTCGCTGGGCTATAAAGACCCCGATTCAGACCCGTACGTAAAATTTGCGGCTGAATATAAAGTCGGACAAGATGTTCCCGTGAAGATTGTTTCCATAACACCTTTCGGAGCTTTTGCACAAATTGTTCCGGGCGTTGATGGACTGGTTCATATTTCACAAATCTCTGATAAAAGAGTAACAAACGTCGGCGAATTTCTCAAAAAAGACGACATAGCCGATGCGCGAATCACAGAAATTGACCTCGACAAAAAGCGTATCTCCCTCTCCATAAAAGCCATCCTTGAAGACACCGGTGCAGATGAAGCGGCGGAAGAGGCGGCTGAGGTTGTTGAAGCGGCAGTAGAGGTTGCTGAAGCAGCAGAAGCGGTTGAAGCAGCAGCAGAGGTTGCTGAAGCAGCAGAAGCGGTTGAAGCGGCAACAGAAGTTACAGAAACACCGGCAGAGTAAACTGACTTAATAATATCAAATTAAAACAGGGCGGATTTTCCGCCCTGATTTAGTATTTTTTGCATTTTTACGGATAAAATATTACTAAAAATTGATAGCATTATGAAATTGTCACTTTTCGCCGACGTAATAGAAAAAAATTAAAGTTTAAAGGTTTATTTCAGTATGTTTGAAATCTTGTCTAAACGCATCCTCAACCCGACTGTTACGCTTATGGAAATTTCAGCACCTCTTGCCGCTAAAAAAGCAGAGCCGGGGCAGTTTGTAATTCTTCGCGTAAATGAAAACGGAGAACGTATTCCGCTCACTGTAGCTGATTTTGACAGACAGCGGGGGAGCGTTACAATTATCTTTCAGATAGTCGGCGCGACAACATCACAGCTTAACCGGAAAAACGCCGGCGAATTCATAGAAGATTTCGCAGGTCCTCTCGGCACTCCCTCACGCCTTGAGGGTATGAGCAAAGTTGCTGTAGTAGGCGGCGGTGTAGGTTGTGCTATTGCGTTCCCTTTAGCGAAAAAACTCTATCGTTTAGGCACGGAAGTTCACACCATTACGGGTTTCAGAAACAAAGAGCTTGTTATTTTAGAACAAGAATTCGCCGATGTTTCGCATAAACTTCGCATAATGACTGACGACGGTTCTTACGGCGAAAAGGGACTTGTGACCGATGCTTTGCGTACGCTTATTGAGTCGGGTGAAAAGTATGATGAAGTCATCGCCATTGGTCCGCTTATTATGATGAAATTCGTTGCCGCTCTCACACGTGAATTCGGCATTAAAACAACTGTTTCTATGAACCCGATAATGGTTGACGGTACGGGAATGTGCGGCTGCTGTCGGCTGACTGTAGGCGGGAAAACCCGTTTTGCCTGTGTAGACGGACCTGATTTTGACGGACATTCGGTTGATTTTGACGAAGCTTTATCACGTCTCGGTGAATATAAAGAATTTGAAAACAAACAGCGCGAAGCTGATTGTAATCTCTACAAGGGGGTATAAAACATAATGCCGAATATGAGTAATTCTAAAAACCCTATGCCCTCACAACCTCCGCAAACACGTAATAAGAATTTCAGTGAAGTAGCCCTCGGGTTTTCCGCTGAAACCGCATTAAATGAAGCCGAACGTTGTCTCAATTGCAAAAACAAACCCTGTGTTTCGGGTTGCCCTGTGGGGATTGATATACCCGCCTTTATCGAGAAGATAAAAGCACAGGATTTTTCTTCGGCGTATGATGTTATAGCGCAGTCGTCATCGCTCCCGGCTGTATGCGGAAGGGTTTGCCCTCAGGAAACCCAATGCGAACAGTATTGTGTCAGAGGTATAAAAGGCGAAGCCGTTGCTATCGGCAGACTGGAACGTTTCGCCGCTGATTTCAGGCGCGAACACCCTGTACCTCTTAGTGAAGTACGCCCGAACGGGATTAAAATTGCCGTAGTCGGAGCAGGTCCTGCGGGACTGACTTGCGCAGGGGAGCTTGCTAAGAACGGGTATTCCGTGACTGTATTTGAAGCTTTGCACAAAGCGGGCGGGGTTTTGGTTTACGGTATTCCCGAATTCAGATTGCCCAAAAGTATTGTTGAAGAGGAAATCAATAATCTGCGCGAACTGGGCGTTGATATTATGACCAACACGATTGTCGGAAAGACTGTTACGATTGATGAACTGTTTGAAGATGGTTATCAGTCTGTATTCATCGGCTCAGGCGCGGGTTTGCCAAACTTTTTAGGTATCCTTGGTGAAAACAGCAAAGGTGTTTATTCCGCTAATGAATACCTCACGCGTATAAATTTGATGAAAGCATATGATGAACTCTCCGATACGCCGATATACCGCGCCAAAAGTGCAGCAATAGTAGGCGGCGGCAATGTAGCAATGGATGCGGCGCGCTGTGCAAAACGCCTCGGTGCTGAAAATGTATATATAGTTTACAGACGTTCTGAAACAGAAATGCCCGCCCGAAATGAAGAAATCGAACACGCAAAAGAAGAGGGAATCATCTTTAAAACCCTCTGTAACCCTGTTAAAATCAATGCCGACGAAAGCGGACGTGCAACCTCAATGGTCTGTTGTGAAATGGAACTCGGCGAACCCGATGCCTCAAGCAGACGCCGCCCGAAAGAAAAGCCCGACAGTTTATTTACACTCGAAACCGACTGTATTATTATGGCGGTGGGGACTTCCCCGAATCCGCTTATCTCACTTACGACAGAGGGACTGAAAACAAATAAACACGGTTGTATTATCGCCGACGAAAACGGACTTACGACGCACAAAAACGTGTATGCGGGCGGTGATGCCGTAACAGGTGCGGCGACGGTAATTTTAGCTATGGGTGCCGGGAAAACGGCGGCGGCGGAGATTATGAAAAATTTTAATTAAATAAAAACGGTATGCTCACAAAACTTGGGCATACCATTTTTTTATTTGAGTTTATAACTATTAAAATCAAATTTCAAATACTCGCGTATGAAATCAGTGATTTCTATAACTGTTTTCAGTGTATTTTCAGCGAATTCCTTTGTAATCAATTCCGGCACGTCGGCGGGGTAACGCGTCTCAATGTAATACCGATTGAGGGGGGCGGTTTTTGAAATACAGCTTCTGAAAAATTCATGGAGGAGTACACATTGTTTACACAGCCACACAAGGTTATGACCATCAAAAAGGCGGCGCGTGTTAAAGAGTAAAAACGCTTTGAATGATTTTTCAATAGCCTGAACGCAGTGAAAAACCGCCGGATCATAAAGCCGCTTATCTTCAATCAGAGCACGAGCGGATAATAAATCTAATTCCGAGCGGTAAAACCAGTCGTAATAACGGCGGCTGTCTGTGGAATTGTTAGCTCTGCTCACGTAGATTTGTCCCCTCTTTTAAGATTTTACCGGCGAATGAGGTGTTGTCTTTTGAGTAGCGTTCCCATTCTGATTGCTTGTAGGCTATTACTTCAAAAGGTATTTCACAGTCAACCTCGGTCATAATAAGGGTTTCGGTTTCGCTTTTACTGTCGTTGTCGCTTATAATTACACAGATTTTAAAGCTTGTGAGTTTGCCCTTTACATTCAGCTTTTGTGAAACAAGGTAAATCTCTGATACTGCAAAATTTTCTGAAATTTCTTTTGTCAAAGATTTTATGATTTCTTCATTTTCATGTGACATAATTTCACCATTATAAATTTAATGCAAAAACGGCACCGTTTTTTTGGATGCCGTTTTGTTTTTTTGAAATTCACGTAAACTGTTCGGTTAGAACATTCTTAAGCAAAGAGTGTTGTAACAACAATGATAGCTTTTTTCATATCGCCCGAAATCTCAAATGTACCTGCGGCTAAACCATCGGCAATCTCGAATTTCCCGGCTAAAAGCTGCATGAAGTTATCAGCCGAAACGCTGAAATCAACGGATGAATCCTCATATTTAAAGGGTTCAACAGCAATCTTGCCGTCTTCCGCCAAAACATAGAAGATACCGTCAACAGCACCGTGAAGTATAATATTAAACGGGATTTTGGGGAGCTTCTTTGAAATTTTGATTTTTGCGAATTTATCTGCTGCCGCTTTTACGACTGCTTCATATGTCAAGCTTGAACCCTTTGCTTTGGATTTTGCAGCTTTAGGAGCCTTAGGAGCGACAACCGCAGCGGGAACTGCTTGTTTAACGGGTTTTTTCGCAGGTGCTTTTTTTGCAGCTGGTGCTTTTGCAGCAGCAGGAGCTTTTTTAGCAGCAGGAGCTTTCTTTTCAGTAGGTGCTTTTTTAGCAGCCGGAGCTTTCTTTTCAGCGGGTGCTTTTTTAGCAACAGGAGCTTTAGTTTCAGCCGGAACAGCCGCAACAGCCGGAGCATTTTTAGCAGCGGGTGCTTTTTTAGCAGCGGGTGCTTTCTTTTCAGCGGGTGCTTTTTTAGCAGCCGGAGCTTTTTTCGCAGCGGGTGCTTTTTTAGCAGCAGGAGCTTTCTTTTCAGCGGGAGCTTTTGTTTCGGCAGTAGCTTCGGCTTTAACTTCCGGTGCGGGGGTAACTTCAGGAGCAGGTTGTGCTTTTACTTCTTCTGTTATTGCGGGGGCTGTTGTTTCAGGTGCTGGTTTTACGGCATTTTTTTTAGCCATTATTGTGGACCTCCGATTAAAATATACAGTTTTTCAGTTTAACTATCTAAATACTTATATGTCGATTATACAATTGTTTTGTGAGTTTGTCAAGTTAAATTTAAATAATTTTGTGTTTTTCACAAAAATACTTGTTTACAGTGCCTCAAATTTGTGTAATAGTTCAAGAAAAATGATGTTCCATTAAGGATTTTATGCAAATCAGTATACAAATATGCAGAGGATAGAAAATATAAAAGAAATATCTCTGCAAAAAATTTCGTTTACGGCGTTTCTCGGGCGGTATGTAAGGGTCTTTATAACGCAGAATAAACAAAGGCGGCAGAATATATCCGACAATCAAAACAAGCAGGTAATTCAAATATTGGCGAATGGCTGATGTGAATATAATCATACTTGACGGGGCAATAATGCTGCCGGGCAGATTCATATAAGTATACACAGCGATTACTACAAAATAAGCACAGGCAATCTTCGGTTTATCATTTCTGAATGTATCAAAAATAAGTATCAGTGCCAAAGCCAAGAAATTATATCCTGTCATCATAATCAAAATTGATACAACAATGATACGAATCCACTTGAAAAGACCTTTTCCCGTATGAAGTGATTGGAGAAGTGCTACGCATAAAAACAGCGTCCACATTATATTCAAGTCGAGGAAGTTCTCGGCTATCGGTCCCTCGAAAAAGAGTATGTACGGCACATAAGAAATCGCCGTGAATATCAGTAAGCGAAGCATATATTTATGAACACTGCGGGTTCGATAGAATCCTTCTACAATCATAAAAAAGATGATTGGTGCGCAAATACGCCCAATCAAATGGAAGATAAAAAACGGGTATTTATAATAGCCCTCGAATGTATTAGCACCCGGAAACAAGAAAGGTACATGGTCGATAAACATCGTTATGATGGCTATGAGTTTGAGCGAATCGGTGCTTAAGTCTTTGGTTAAAAAGTTTTTTTTCATAGTTTTTACATCTTTTCGGGAGCCTTAATCCCTAAAATTTTTAACGTATTTCGGAGGGTGATTTTTACTGATAAACAGAGTGTCAGGCGGGCTGTTGCTAATGCTTGTTCTTCGCCTTTAATGCGGCATTTATCGTAGAATTTATGAAAAGCAGAAGCAGTCTCGGTGGCATAACGTGTCAAAAGCGAGGGATTATATTCCTCGGCGGCTTGAATTATTGTTTGAGGCAACAGTGCCTCATTGCTTATAAGATTTTTCTCTTCGGGTGTAACCAAAAGCGATAAGTCGGCATTGACATCGGGGGATAATCCGTCTTGCGCTAAATTCCTGATAATCGAACATATCCGGGCATGAGCATATTCAACATAATAAACAGGATTTTTTGAAGACTCTTCAACCGCTAAGTCCAAATCCATTTCAAAATGAGAATTCGGCTCACGCAGGTTAAAGAAAAACCGCGCCGCATCAATGGGGATTTCATCAAGCAGAGTATTAAGCGTAATCGCTTTCCCCGAACGCTTCGACAGTTTAACTGCCTCGCCGTTACGTACAAGCATAACCATCTGCATTATAACAATATCAAGTCTGTCAGGGTCAACTCCGAGTGCCGACAACGCCGCCTTAATCCGCATAATATAACCGTGGTGATCAGCACCTAAAATGTCTACAGCCTTATCAAATCCGCGTTTTACGAGTTTGTCATAATGATAAGCTATATCCGGGACAACATAAGTCGGTACTCCGTTTGCGCGGACTAAAACACGGTCTTTTTCATCGCCGAATTCGGTTGTGCGCAGCCATATTGCGCCGTCAGCTTCATAGGTATAGCCTGATTCCTTGAGTTTTTTTATAATTTCATCAACAGCACCCGAATTGTGGAGAGTAGATTCTTTAAACCAGTTGTCATAAGTGATACCGTAACGTTTTAAGTCGCGTTCAAGTCCGTTGATATTAATGGGCAAAGCGTAATCCGCAAGGGTTTCATTGCGTTTTTCATCGGTTTCATCTTTTAAAATTTCACCGAATGTATCATAGTAATTCTTCGCGTGAATGAGTATATCTGTTCCGAGGTATAACCCCTCACTCATCGGGAAGTTTTCGATATCATCGTAAATTTTTTGCGCGAAATTTTCTGTATCGGGAAATTGGGCGGCAATTTTCTTACCCGCTTCAGAACAAACTTGAAGATAACGCGCTCCCAGTGATGCACCGAATTTTATTACCTGCTGACCGGCATCATTTACGTAGAATTCGCGTTCTGTTTTATATCCCGCCCAATCGAGCGACTCTGCAATAACATCGCCCAAAGCACCGCCGCGGGCGTTCCCGATATGCATAGGTCCCGTAGGGTTTGCCGAGACAAATTCAACAAGGCGCGATTTCCCCGCGCCGTGGTTGGTTCTGCCGTAGTTTTCATCGGCTTCTATAATGGATTTTACTGTATCGCCAAACCAACTGTCGGCTAAGAAAACATTAATAAATCCCGGTCCGGCTATTTCGGCGTGTGAAAAACACGTGCCAGAAAAATCAATCTTTGAAAGGATTTCTTCGGCGATTTTTCGCGGCGGCATTTTCAGTGCTTTTGATGAACACAATGCGGCGTTTGTGGCGAAATCTCCGTGAGACTTGTCCCCGGGTATTTCAACGCCGAATTCGGGGAGTGTTACACCATTTGCAACTATTTCACGTGCCTTAAAAATCAGTTCCCTAAACGAATCCTCTGCTGCCTTAATATTATCTATCATTTAATCTCCTATTAATTTTACATTGAGGCGGACTTCATTTTCCGAAATAACTTTTGAATCTATGTCCAAATTATATCTCACAATGAGTTCGCCGCCCTGCGGTGTCATATTATTTTTAATTTCTTTTGCCGTAACATTGAAACCGAATTCTCCGTAGATGGTTTTAATATTGACTGCCGTTTGGTTTTCAATGTCGATAATCATGTGACTGCTTATTTCGCCTTTGCGGCTGATCTCAATAACATTTCGCGCATTACAGCGAATGTTATTCTCCGTAAAACTCAAATCTGTTTTATCAATTTCTATGTATTTTATATGAAACGAGCCGTCATTAAAGAAATTAAATTTGCCGTCAGCAGTTGTTTCAATGATTTTCTCTTCGATGTTTTCCGCCGCGGCATCAATTGATTTCAATGTGACTGTACATTTTTTATAAGCCTTCATTTTTTATTACTCCGCTAAGAATTCATCAATATTAATCAGTTCAGGTGTACAATCCTCGGCGTTTTCCCCTAAAAATAAAGCGGCATTTTCGGAAAAACTCTCAACACCGTCTGAAACAAAATAGCGATTAGTGCCGCGTTTTTCATTTGAAGTAAGCAAATTTGATTTGGTGAGTATTGCGTGTGCCGTATTGGCGGCTTCTTTTCCGCTTGAAATAAGCGTAACATCATTGCCCATAAAGTCCGCTATAATATCAGTCAAAAGCGGGTAATGCGTACAGCCTAAAATTAATACATCAACACCCTCATTTTTAATCTGTTTGAGATACTGCTCGGCTATAATCGTTGAAACTTTATTGCCGCGCTCTACATAGCCGTTTTCGACAAGCGGTACAAACATAGGACAACTTTGCCCGAAAACCTTGATATCCTGATTGATTGTTTTAAGTACCTTCGCGTAGGCGTTTGATTTCACCGTAGCCTGTGTGCCTATAACTCCGATACGTTTGTTTCGTGTAGCGGCGGCGGCAGCCCCGGCGGCAGGGATTACGACACCCGTATATAGGCAATCCTCACCGGCGAAATTCTTTTCATTAAGCGAAACACTCGAAACCGTACCGCAGGCGGAAATAATAATCTTTACGTCGAATTTTTTTATAAAAGCCATATCTTGACGTGCATAACGCAAAACCGTTTCGCGGCTTCGTGTGCCGTAGGGTATACGCGCCGTATCGCCGAAATATATTACATCCTCGTTTGGCATAAGGCGGTTGATTTCTTTAACACAAGTAAGCCCGCCGATACCGGAGTCAAATACACCGATTGCTGAAATATTCAATAATTAACTCCTTTAATACAGATGTCAGAAGACAGAAGACAGATATTCGCTTCAACGCGGTGAGCAGCTTTGCGTTCTGAAATACTTCCATCGCGAATCAGCCCTTCGGGGGCACCCGCCTAATTATGAGTAAAATCAATCGCCGACTGAATCAATTTATCTGTCAGTTCTGTAATAGAAATTCCCATATGTGCCATCAGTTTCGGGTACATACTGATGCTTGTGAAGCCGGGGAGGGTATTAATTTCATTGAGATATAAATTCCCGTTTTCTGTTAAGAAAAAATCTACCCTTGAAAGCCCTCTGCATGAGCAGGCTTTATATGCTTTTATCGCAGTCTCGCGGACTGATTTTGCTGTACCGTCTTTTTGGATATCTTCGGGTATGATTGTTTTTGATTCGGCATTTTGATATTTGGCATCAAAATCATAAAAGGTATTTGCCGCAATAATTTCACCGGGGTCTGATGCAAATGTGTCGGTATCATCATTACCGAAAACGGCACACTCAATTTCGCGCCCCTTTATGTATTCTTCTGCTATGGCTTTAGAGTCATGCGAAAAAGCCGTCTTCAAGCCGCTGATAATCTCTTCTTCGGTTTCGGCGCGTGAAATGCCTACCGACGAACCGCTGCAAGCAGGTTTTATAAAAACCGGGAACCCGAATTTTTCGGCACATTCATGTGCAAATTCACCGAGACGCGCTATATCACTTCGCTGTATACATTTCCAGCGTGCCATTTTAATACCGAATCGCTCTAAAACCGAGTGCGTAAGCGATTTATCCATACAAACAGCAGAACTCAGTGCCCCCGACCCGACAAACGGAATCCCCGACATCTCAAGCAAACCTTGTAAAACGCCGTCTTCGCAGTTTTTCCCGTGGACAGCAGGATAAACCGCGTCAATCTTCACGATAGAAAATTCCCCGCCCGAAAACTTTAGCATACCCCTATACATAGGGTCCGGGAGGATTACCGCCGGCGTACTGTCGGGATGCGTTTCCCAAATACCGCCTGTTATTCCCTCCGGCTCACCCGGATAATAAAGCCATCTGCCTTTTTTGGTTATTCCGACAGGGATAACATTATATTTATCTTTAGGTATTGCATTAATTATAGTAACAGCTGATTTCAGCGATATATCATGTTCATTTGATACCCCGCCGAATATCACAGCAACATTTATTTTAGACATTTATTGACCTTCCCTTTAAAGGTGAAAATTAATCCATTAAATTATACACCTTTTTTTCTTAAATTTCAAGTGAATTTTTAAATTTTCCTAAAAATTTATGGAATTCAGACAAATTTAAAAATTTGTTTTTAATATTTTAGATAATTTTATAAAACTAAATTTTGGTGATTTTTAACGAAAATAATTTTTACTTCAAGAAAAAATGAGATTTTTTTCAGCATTATAAAATTAAGTTTTGTTGATTTTAAATAAAAAACGCAAAATTCGACAAATTATTTCATTTGCGTTTTAAAAATTATGACTTGTTTATTAAAAAACATTCTACATTTAAAAATCTTTGTCGAAATGTTTTTCTTGCAAAAAAATTACGAATGATATATAATAAAGTTACAATAAATCATCAAAAAATGACAAATTCAAAGGTAAATTTTGGATGTTAACGTGAGGGCATTTTTTGAAATAAATAGAATGAGGAAAGAAAAATGGTGTTCAAAATGGAAATTGTGAAAACAACAACGGCAGCTCAGGGAAAACTCTCTTATCAACTGATTAAATCCGTACATATGGGGGTTACGGTGTACGGAATAAAGGTTATTAACGACCTCTTTAACAAGACGGAAGAGTGTTTGGTTTCTGATGTAACTTGTGAAGAATCGGCAGCCCTCAAACTCCTTGACTTATGTGCGGATAACGCCGTTCTCCCTATTACACTCCAAAACGTCTGCGAAGATTTCATTGTGTCGGACGCAATGAGCGCATAATAGATGTTAGAGGTTAGATGTTAGATGTTAGAATACAGAGCAGAGGTTTTTCTGCTCTGTATTCTGTTTTTTGTTTTTTTATAGTATGAAACAGATTAGTCCGCTGCAACCTTCGTTTATTATTCTTTCTAACGTCTCTTGCAGCTTCATTCTTGCAGGGTTCGGCATTTTGTGGAGTTTGTTCTGTAAACCCTCATTCACAAGTTCATGCAAGGATTTACCGAAGATATTACTCTGCCATATCTTCTGCGGATTTTCTTCAAATTCTCGCAGCAGATACATAACAAGCTCTTCCGATTGTTTTTCCGAGCCTACTATCGGCTGTACCTCTGTTTGAATATCCGCTTTCATCAAATGAATCGACGGAGCAGAAGCTCTCAGACGTACGCCGTATTTCCCGCCTTGTTTTACGATTTCGGGTTCTTCAAGGGTTAATTCTTCAAGGGTCGGCATTACAATTCCGTAGCCTGTCGCTTCAACCTCTGCTAAGGCATTGCTTATCTTTGTGTATTTTTTCTTTGTTTCGGTGAGGTCTTTTAAAAGCGGCATAAGGTCGGATTCTGATTTTATCTCGATACCTGTTTCTTCGCCCAAAACCTTATAAAATAAATCATTATTCAGGTCAACATTAACCGTTGCCGAACCTTTGCCGAGGTCAATGGTCTGAACATTCGCATTTTGAACATTCTCACTGCCCGCTACTGCTTCCGCTAAAATGCCTACATCACGTACGTGTGAGAGACTTTCGGCGGCACTGCGGATATTTTCAAATAAATCCGATTTCAGCCAATGCCCTTTTTCAAGCCCTGTTACCCATTTAGGCATTGAGATATTAATCTCTTTAATCGGGAAAGCGAACAGAACCTGCTCCATAATTGCATTGATGGAGTCTTCATTCAGGTCTAAACAGTTAACGGGGATAACGGGCGTGCCGTAATTTTCGGAAAGAACAGCGGCTTCTGCCTGTGCCTTTTCGGTTTCGGGGTTTGTACAGTTATAGACAACCACAAAGGGCTTATTAATCGCTTTGAGCTCATCTACAACACGCTGTGCGGCTTCTGCATATTCATCCTGAGGGATATCGGTAATAGAACCGTCGGTAGTTACAACAAGCCCGATAGTCGAATGGTCGTTTATAACCTTTTGTGTGCCGATTTCAGCCGCCATAGCGAAGGGGACTTCCTCTTCAAACCACGGTGTCTTAACCATACGGGGAGCTTCATTCTCAATATAACCGAGTGCAGACGGTACAATATACCCCACGCAGTCAATCATTCTTACACCCGCTTTGGCGTTGTCTCCTATAGTAACTTCAACCGCCTTTTCGGGGATAAACTTTGGTTCTGTGGTCATAATAGTTTTGCCGGCGGCAGACTGGGGCAGTTCATCAACTGCACGCTCTTTGCTGTATTCCGACGAAATATTCGGGATAACAAGCTGTTCCATAAATTTCTGAATGAGAGTTGATTTCCCGGATCGCACCGGACCTACAACCCCCACATATATATCGCCGTCCGTGCGTTTGGCGATGTCACTGTAGATATTATTATTCATTGGATATCTCCGTTCTGCCGTCCTCTGCGGCAAATATAGTTTTGAAAAATCAATTGTTCTGCCGTATTTAAAAATCCTAAAAAATCCTAAAAAATTAGTCAGATTATCAAACAATCGGAATAAGAAGCATTTTACAAGCTGCACAGCCGTCTTCAAGGTCGTTTTCTTCGGCTATGGCTTCTACGGACGTACCGTATTTCTTTGCGATATCCCAGAGTTCTTCATATGAATCGGGATAATAGAGTTTAACTGCATAATCTTTGTCACGCAGGCGCGGAGACTCTTCATCAACCGAAATATCCGTTACGACACTGACTTTTTGTGCGTTTTGGACAGTTCCGATAATTTTGAGTTCTGCTTTTGCATCAATCGAATTCCCCGACGAAAGATTAAACGAACACGAAATAGGTACAACTTTTAAATCGGCTGTTGAATACTCTGAAATATTCTCGACAGGAATACTGATTTCGTAGGGTTCATCTTTTTCTATTACAGCGGTAAAGCCGTCTGTGTTCTTAGCTATAGCCGTGAAAATCAAATTACCCGATATGTCAACAGTTGAAGTCTCGGGGTTAACCCTTGAAACAGTGTTCGCGGATGTTGCCCAAACGTCATATATACACTCAAGTTCGCCCTCGTTATATTCGGCTGTGGTTTTTACCGAAGCGGCGGCGTTTATATCCTGAGGAATCATTTCAATTTTTATGTCGTTTTTAGTACTTTCGGTGTCAAAAGCCGTTGAATATTCATCCGTAACCACATCAACAGTAGCTACCCTATAAGCGGTTACGGGGATAATCATTCCCAGTGAGATTTCTGCGCCTGTGGCGTTGCCGGTTTCGTCTGTGGTGGGCGAAACGTCACAAGAAACAATCTCAGCCGGCGCGGCAACCTCATAGCGTTCATCAACACCCTCAAGGTCAATTATCTGTGAAAAAGGCATATTAAACTGAACGCTGTCAATACTGTCAATGCCGTCTTTTATACAGGTATAAAGCAAATTGATGAATGCCTCGCCTTTAGCGACAAGCTTATTCGCGATAACTTTTTTATCGTTTGTTACAGCGACAGCATCAGAACGGAGAATTGACGTGATAGGCGGTTTTGCCGTACCTAATGCGAAATTATCGGCTACGGACACGCGTTTAGCTGTATAAAGCCTGTGAGCGGGGTATGTGAGAGGCGTTTTCTTGAGCTGAATATTACTGCCGAAAGCGTCTGAAACTGCCTCATTCTTAATGAGGTCCCAAACGCAGATTTTCGCACTGACAGCTCCTCTTACGTCAATGCGTCTGCCGTTTACGGCGCGGCAATTGATGTAGTCGGTTTTCGGTTCAATAGATATTCTGGGGTTTTCGGGGGTCTTCCCGAGGTCTGCCGATTTTGTGTAAGTCAGTTTCTGGTCAATTACCTGTGTGCATTTTGTGTTATCAGAGCAATAGAGAACTTTTATTGCCACTGCCATCTCATATGTCAATTTGTTACCCGAAATACTGTATGATACAATTTGCGGTTTTGCCATACATTTAATGATTTTGAAAATCTCGGGATAGTAGTCGGGCAGAACATAATCAAGCTCAACCGCCTGTTCCTGCGTCTCGGAAAAAATCACTTCGGGTGCCGTAATTTCTTCCCTGTTCAATCTGAGTTCCATTATTATCCTCCTTATGTGACGCGTAGGCGTGGATGTAAGACGGATATTTGTCCGACTGTTAAAAATCCTATCGCGTAGCATTCTCTCAGTTACTGCTGATTAAGTCTATGAAA